>CAJUAC010000001.1 GCA_910583885.1 uncultured Oscillospiraceae bacterium
AGCCGTTGTACTGGGCGGGGTTGTGGCTGGCGGTGACGCACACGCCGGCCCCGCACGCCAGATGGCGCACCGCCCAGCTGAGGGCCGGGGTGGGCTCCAGGCGGGGGTAGAGCCAGGCGGTGATGCCGTTGGCCGCCAGCACCCGGGCCGTCTCCCGGGCAAAGCGTTCGCCCTTGATCCGGCTGTCGTGGGCGATGGCCACGGATTTGGGCAGGTCTGTGGCATTGAGGTAGTCTGCCAGCCCCTGGGTGGCCCGGCGGACTGTGTAGATATTCATCCGGTTTGTCCCCGCGCCGATAACGCCCCGCAGGCCGCCGGTGCCGAAGGCCAGGTGGCGGTAGAAGCGGTCGGACACCGCCCCCGCGTCCCCCTGCACCTCCTTCAGCTCACTGATCAGATCCGGGTCTTCCCCAGCCCGCTCCAGCCAGCGGGAGAGCGCTGCTTGATACTCCATCACAAATCCTCCTGCGTAAACAGTTTTTCATAGGGTAAAGCCAGCATACCATGGGCACAGGCAGAATACAAGGGATCTTTCCAGCTCTTTGGGAGAAAATTCCCCCCTGTCCGTTATATCCGCTGCACCCGCCGCCGGAACCAGTCGCTCTTGCGCCAGTTCTTGCAGGCATTCACCGCCAGCCGGATCACCCAGGCCCGCTCCCCCTTATTTTATTTTGCACAAAACAGGCCATTTAAAATTGTTGGAAAGGGAGAATCGCGGACACCCTCCTTGACTTCTGTCTTTTCATGAGCGACAATAAACTCAGCGGTGCGCTTCCCAACCGGACGCGGCGCTGAATATGTGAAGAGGATTGAGGTAAGACTATGGCAAAGACAGTTCAGGAAATCCTGGCCCTCTGCCAGGAACAGGGCGTGCGGATGATCGACTTCAAGACAGTCGATTTGCAGGGCCGGTGGCACCATATCACCATCCCGGTCGAGCGCTTCTGTGAGGATACCCTGCGCCACGGCATCGGGTTTGACGGGTCCAACTTCGGCTATGCGTCTGTGGAGAAGAGCGACATGGTCTTTGTGCCGGACCCGGACTCCGCACGGCTGGACCCCTTCACCGCGGCGCCCACCCTGTCCATGACTGGGGACGTGCAGATAATCGACCTGCCGGAAAACCGCCGGTTCGACCAGTACGCCCGCAGCGTCACCCAGCGGGCAGAGGAGTATATGCGGGAGACCGGCATTGCCGACAAAATGGTGGTGGGCCCGGAGTTTGAGTTCTATGTCTTCGACCGCGCCAGCTTTGAGACCGCGCCCAACCGTGCCTCCTTCCAGGTGGACACCGCCCAGGCGGAGTGGAACACCGGCAGCCCGGAGGGCAAAGGCTACCAGGTGGGCCACCATGAGGGCTACCACGCCGCCCTGCCCCAGGACATCACCTTCGACCTGCGCAATGAGATCTGCCTGCGCATGGCAGACTGGGGGGTCGCTGTGAAGTACCACCACCACGAGGTGGGCGGCCCCGGCCAGCTGGAGGTCGAGGTGGAGCCGGAGAGCCTGACGGAGATGGCCGACAAAACCATGGTGACGAAGTACCTGATTAAGAACTGCGCCGCCCGTGCCGGAAAGACCGCCACCTTCATGCCCAAGCCCATCTATGGCGAGGCGGGCAGCGGGATGCACGTACACATCTGGCTGTGGAAGGACGGGGCGCCCCTGTTCTACGACCCCAACGGATACTCCAGCCTGTCGGATACCGCGCTGTACTTCATCGGCGGCCTGCTCAGGCACGCCGCGTCCCTGTGCGCGATTACGAACCCCTCCACCAACTCCTTCAAGCGTCTGGTGCCGGGCTTTGAGGCGCCTGTGACCATTGGCTACGCCACGGCCAACCGCTCCTCTATTATCCGCATCCCGGCCTACGCCAAGACACCGGCCCAGAAGCGGTTCGAGCTGCGCAATCCCGACGCGACCTGCAACCCCTACTACGCCTATGCCGCCATCCTGATGGCGGGGCTGGATGGGATTCAGAATCAGATCGACCCCCACGCCAGCGGCTGGGGCCCCTATGATTTCAACCTCTTCCAGCTCTCTGAGGAGGACAAGAAGCGCATCCAGGCCCTGCCCAAGTCCCTGGGCGAAGCCTTGGATGCCCTGGAGAAGGATCACGCCTACCTCACTGCCGGCGGTGTGTTCCCGGAGCAGCTCATCAACAACTGGATCAAGCTCAAGCGGGCTGAGGACGAGGAGATGGCGCGCATCCCCTCGCCTGCGGAGTTTAAGCGGTACTACACGCTGTAGGCGGACATTCTTTTTCTTGAAAGAAAAAGCGTCAAAAAAACTTGGCACGATTGGGGAGGTATACGGGATGGCGGAGCGGAAGGTCTATGCATTTGAGGCTGTGATCGAACCAGTACCCGGCAAGGGCGGCGCTTTTGTCCGCTTCCCCTACGATATCCGGGAGGAATTCGGCAAGGGGCGGGTCAAGGTGAACGCAACCTTTGACGGGGAGCAGTACGACGGCAGCCTCGTCAATATGGGCGTGAAAAACAGCGACGGCTCTGTCTGCCATATCATCGGCGTGCGGAAGGATATCCAGGAAAGGATTGGAAAACGGCCCGGCGACACGGTGTCCGTGACGATTCAGGAGGCATAACCATAATAAAAAGGGCAGGGGGTATCTCCCTGCCCTTCTGCTTTCTGCCGCCGGAAGGGCCCCTGTTTGGGGGTGTTGACAATTTTCAAGCAAGCCCTATTGCAGCACATAGATAAGAGCGGGACAAGCGGCCCTGTTTTTCGAGGGAAAATAACCGTTGCACATGGCGCGGGAATATGCGATACTGGTTGTATCACACGCTTAGGAGGCGGATTATGCCCTTTCTCACCCACGATCACCATGGTGTGCTCTGCCACACCTCCTCTGTCCTGGAGGACAACGGCCTGCGGCACGGCTTCTCCACCCGCCTGGGGGGAGCCAGCGAGGGATGCTGTGCCTCCCTGAATTTCCGGACCGGTGGCCCGGAGCCGGACAGCCCGGACCGCGTCCAGGAGAACTACCGCCGGTTCTGCGCCGCCCTGGGGGTTGACCCGGCAGGTCTGGTGCTGTCCAAGCAGGTCCACGAGGATACGGTGCGCCATGTCACCGCGTCCGACGCGGGGAAGGGCCTGTTCTCCCCTGTGGATTACACCGCCGATGCCCTGGTAACAGACGAGCCGGGGCTGAACCTGATGGTATTTTCAGCGGACTGCACCATCTGGCTGCTGTATGACCCCATCACCCGGTCCATTGGTGCGGTCCACGCCGGCTGGCGGGGCACAGCCCTGGACCTCCCCGCCAAGGCGGCAGCCGCCATGGGGCGGCTGTTCGGTGCGCGGCCGGAGAATATCCGGGCGGCTGTAGGCGCGGGGATCGGCCCCTGCTGCTTTGAGACCCACGACGACGTGCCGGAGGCTATGCGCGCCGCTTTTGGCCCCGGCGCGGAGGCCTATATTGCCCCCAGGGATGGGAAGTGGACGGTGGATCTCAAGGGGATCAATGCCTGGCGGCTGCGGGAGAGCGGTATCCAGGCGGCACATCTGGACATCTGCCCCCTGTGTACGGCCTGCCGCACGGACCTGTACTGGAGCCACCGCAGATCCGGCGACCGGCGGGGTGTACAGGGGGCGTTGATTGGGCTCGCGCCCAGCGGAGGCTGTCCATGAGGCGGGCGATATGGCTTCTGTTGGGGGCGCTCCTGCTGAGCGGATGTGCAGCCCTGACGGAGCCGGAACCGGAGCCGGACCGGGATTGGGCGGCCTACCAGCAGGGCCTGCTGGAGGACGAGGAGCCGGAGGCCGCTGCGGAAGAAAAAAAGCCGGACTATCCCGCCGCCTTCTCCATGGCCTACCACAGGGGCCAGACCCTGGATCCCATCACCTGCGGCGAGGGGATCCAGGAGGATGTGGCCTCCCTGCTCTATGAACCCCTGTTCCAGCTGGACGGCGCCTTCCAGCCCACCCCCCTGCTGTGCGAGAGCTACAGCTGGGACGAGCGGGGCCTGGTGTGTACGCTGAACCTGCGGCAGGATGTGACGTTCCAGGACGGCTCCCCCCTCACCGCGGCAGACGTGGTAGCCTCCCTGCGCCGGGCTGCCGCGTCGGAGCGGTATAGCTACCGCCTGCGGAATATCACCGCCATCTCCGCCAACCGGGCGGGGCAGGTGCTCATCACCCTGGCCGCCCCCAACCGGGGCCTGCCCGCCCTGCTGGATATCCCTGTGGTCAAAAGCGGTACGGAGGACCGGCAGGTCCCGGTTGGTACCGGCCCTTACCTCTTCCTCTCTGGCAGCGAGGGGAACAGCCTCCTGGCCAACGAGGAGTGGTGGCAGCATAAGCCGCTGCCGGTCCCATCCATCCCCCTGGTTCACGCCAAGGACCGGGATACCGCCATGTATCTCTTCTCCTCCCACCAGGTGGAACTGCTGACAGTGGATCCCACCAGCGACCGCAGCTCTGTCAGCGGGCAGGCCCAAACCACGGACCGCCCCACCGCAGTGATGCAGTTCATCGGCTTCAACACGTCAGAGGGGCGGGTTTTTGCCAGCCCCTCCGCCCGGGCGGCCTTCAGCCATGGGATTGCACGGGATACCCTGGCGGATGCCCAGCTTGCGGGACTGGTGGAGGCGGCCCAGTTCCCCCTGTCCCCCCTATCCCCCCTGTATCCCGCTGAATTAGAGGGCACCTACAGCGGGGACTGGGCCGCTGCCCAGGCCGCTGCGGAGCAGAGTGAGAGCCGGGAGCTCCTCCTGCTGGTCAGCGAGGGGGACAGCTTCCGGCTTGCCAGCGCCCAATTCATCGCGGAAAATGCGGACATCCCCGGCTGGCAAGTCACCGTTCGCGCCCTCCCCTGGGAGGAGTATCTGGCGGCGCTGGAGGCAGGGGAGTTTGACCTCTACTTCGGCGAGGTCCGTCTCACCGCCGACTGGGATCTGACAGACCTGGTGGGGACCGGCGGCAAGCTCAACTACGGCAGGTACAGCAGCTTGTCCACCGATGAGCTGATTGCAGCCTTTGCCGCTGCGGAGGACCGATCGTCCGCAGCCCGGCAGCTGGCGGCCAATCTGCTCTCCACCGCCCCCATCGCCCCCATCTGTTTTAAAAACAACACGGTCCTCACCCACCCGGAGGTGGTAGAGGGGCTGACCCCCTCGCCAAGCAGCACGTTCCATGGCCTGGAGGAGTGGGGAGTCCATCTCAGTGCAGCCCAATGAGCAGCAGCCGGGTGCTGCTGCTCCCTCCAAATGGGCCGCCGCATCAGCTGCGGGCAGGCAAACAGCCCCGGTTATATGCCGGCTCTCTGGGGAAGCATGTATTTTTCCTCAGTCTTTCCAAAAAATAGTTGCATGTTCCCCGCTGGATGTGGTATGGTAAAGGGCAGGAGCATATCCATCCAATACAGACGAAAGAAAAGAGGAGCGCCTGTGGCAAAGGGATACCAGAGCTACCGGGGCCGGCAGCCGGCGGGACTGCGTTTGCTGATTGTCATGCTGGTACTGATCCTGGTAGTGGCCTGCGGATTTTTATTCGCACAGAGATATATTGTTTATACGGAAGATGGCGGGATGTACTTGGATCTGCCCTTTATGCGGCTGGACCTGCCCACCCCGCCTGCGCCAACAGAGCCGGAGCCGCCCCCCCAGGAGGAGCCGGAGCCGCCGGTGGTAGATCTGGTGATTGACGAGCCGGAGCCGCCGGTGGAACCCCCGGAACCGGTGGATGTGTACGGGGAGCGCCGCCTGCTGGAGCTGGCCGCTCTGCCTGCGGACGAAGCAGCCCTCCAGGGGATGCTGTCTGCGGCGGGGGCTAACGGCTTCCTGTTCCAAGTCCGGGACGACACGGGGCTGGTGAAATACGCGTCCACTGCGGCCTGGTCCAAGGCCGTGGCGAAGGACGCCGCAGACGCCGGTACGCTGGCAGCCCTCTGCGCCGCCGGGGATACGGTCGCCGCTGCCCGCTTCAACTGCCTCCATGACAGCTACTATGCCTTTGACAATATGAAGGATGCCGCCATCTGCCAGAAAAACGGCTATGTCTGGTATGACAGCCGCTCCTACCACTGGCTGGATCCGGAGAAGGAGCTGACCAGGAGCTATCTCATCAGCCTGGCGGTGGAGTGTGCCCAGCTGGGATTTGATGAACTGGTGCTGGAGGAGTTGTGCTACCCCTCCCTTGGTAAGCTGCAAAAGATCGACTATTCCAGCAACACCATGGCCAAACCGGAGGCCCTGGCCATGCTGCTCACCCAGCTGCGGGAGGCCCTGGAGCCCTACGGCACACGGCTGTCCCTGCTGCTGCCCGAGTCGCTGCTCCAGTCCGGCGGCGATGCAGAATCCGGCCAGGACCTGTCTGTTCTGCTGCCCCTGGTTGACGCGGTCTATGTAGAGACGGCGGATCCAGCGGGCGTCCAGGCGCTGCTGGCAGCGGCGGCCGGTGAGGGCAGCGTACCGGAGCTGGTGCCGATGCTGGCGGCAGCCGGTGAGGGGAACTGGTGCGTCGCAGGCAGCTGAGTGGAGTGAGGCTCCACCGGCAAATAACCCAATGAACAAACAGCCCATTGCAATACCCTATCGTATTGCAATGGGCTGTCCCCTTTTTATCCCCTGCTTGATAGACGCAGCGTCATGGCATACCATGGCACCCCACCGTGGGCGGACTGCACCTCCTGCTTTTCAAACCCGAAGCTCTGATAGTAGGCCAGCCGCTTTTCCCGGCTGGTGAGGATGACGGCCTCCCGGCCCTCCCGGCGGGCCTGGTCAATCATCCCGTTCAGCAGGAGCCGTCCATAGCCCCTGCGCTGGAAATCCGGGTGAACCGCCAGGCTGAACACGGACTGATACGCCCCCTCCGGCCGGTGGCAGCCGGGGTCGGCAAACATCTCGTCCGCAATCACAGGGACATCGACCACCGGGCCCATGACGAATCCCGCCACTGTCCCGTCCACCTCCCCCAGGAGGATGTGCTCCGGGTAGGCGGCAATACGGCCCCGCATCCGCTCCCAGCTGGCCGCCTGTTCCGGGGGGAAACAGGCCGCCTCAATCTCCGCGCAGCGGTCCACATCCGCCGCCGTCGCCTGACGGATCACCAGCTGCCTGCCCAGCCTGTCCAGGAATGGGGCGGAGGCACAGATCTCCGCGCCGACATTCCCCATATCCAGCATATTTGCCCGCTGGATCTCCTCCGTATTGGAGGAGCAGCAGTCCTCCAGCACCACCACCCGGTAGTCCAGGGAGATGGCGTCATAGCAGGTGGTACGGATACAGTTTGGCGTGGTGGTGCCGGTGAGGATGACCGTGTCCACCCCCAGGCGGCGCAGGAGCAGATCCAGGCTTGTCTGGAAAAAGGCCGAGTAGCGGGGCTTGATGATCTCATAATCCCCCTCCCGGCGGCCAAACTCCGGCGGGTTCTCCACCGACAGGGGCCCGGTACTGCCGGGGGTAAGGGGCTTGCCGCCCTCCGCCCAGACCCGGTAGCGGGTGTGCTCCACATCGCTGCCGTCGGCCCGGTAGGCCCGGTTAACAAAGATAACCGGGATGCCGGACTGGCGGCAGGCGGATATCACCCGCGCACAGGCCGGCACCGTGGCCCGGGCCCCCCGGATGCACAGCGGGGATTCCGGGTTTAAAAAACCGTTCTGCATATCAATAACAATCAGTGCCTGCTTCATGATGCGCCTCCTTGTATTTCATAAGAACCGATCTCCGGGTGCTACAGGATAAAGCCCCCGTCCGCCGTCAGCACCTGGCCGGTGATGAAGGACGCGCCGGGGCTGGCCAGGAACGCCACGGCGGCGGCGATATCCTCCGGCGTTCCCAGGCGGCCAATGGGGGTCTCCTCCGCCAGGGCGCACAGGGTCTCCTCCCCCAGCACCTGCACCATATCCGTTTGGATAACCCCCGGCGCGACGCAGTTGACACGGATGCCGGAGGGGGCCAGCTCCATGGCGAGGGAGCGGGTCAGGCCGATGAGGGCCGCCTTGGTGGCGGAATAGGCCACCTCGCAGGACGCCCCCCGCTGGCCCCAGATGGAGGAGATATTGAGGATGCAGCCCGCCTTCTCATGGAGCATATGGGGCAGGACAGCCTGGATGGTGTGGAAGGCGCCGTTGACGTTGACGGCGAAAATCCGGTCCCAGAAGCTGTGGGAGATGTCCTGGAACTGGTGCTGCTCCGCAATCCCCGCATTGTTCACCAGCAGGGACACCGGGCCGAAGGCGTCCTCCACCCGGGCGATGGCGGCGGTGACGGCAGCCTGGTCCGCCACGTCGGCCTGGACGGCCAGGGCCTGACAGCCCTGGGCCTGCAAATCCGCGGCCAGCGACTCCGCCTTCTCCCTGGCCTGGAGATAGTCTATTCCGACAGCGTAGCCCTCCGCCGCCAGACGGCGGGCGATGGCCCGTCCGATGCCCCGGCTCCCGCCGGTGATAAACGCTGTTTTTCCCATATTCTGGGCCTCCTTACCTTCCCGGGCTTGTCCCACCCGCCAGTATACCCGGCCGGTCCAGAACCATCTCCAGCTCGGCCATCTCCCCGCCATCCATCTCCACTGCCATCCGGTGCCCGGTCATCCGGAACCCCATGTGCTTGTAGAAGCCGATGGCCTTTTCGTTGCCCTCCAGCACGTACAGCGCCACCCGGAGCCGCTCCAGCCGGTCAAGACAGGCATCCATCAGCATCCGGCCCAGCCCCTGGCCCTGGTACGCCTCCAGCACATACAGCGCGCTGACCTCCGCCGCGTCCGGTACAGTCACGAAGTTCCGGGCCTCCGGCTCATAGCGGGCAAAGCCCACCACTTTGTCCCGGTCGGTCAGAACCAAGGTGTTTTCCGGGTACTTCTCCGCCACCTCCTGGCAGCGGGCCAGGGTGTGGTTGTCCAAAATCCGGCTGTCCAGGATGCCGGCGTATGCCTCCCGCCAGGCGGTGTAGTGGACGAAGGCCCGGCCCGCCCGCTCCTGGGCGGTAATCATGGGCCGGACCTGGAAGCGGCGCTGCCGGATCAGGTCCTCCGGGTCCCGGATGGGGAATTCCCGCTCCGCCTCCTCCCGGGAGGCAAATACCCGGGGAGGCTGGACGGGCCATGCCAGCTGCCCCTCCGGCCGTAGGAGCCGGAGGTCTGCGGCCAGCCGGTCCCGCGGCCCCTCTGGCAGGCGGGGCCAGCTGCCGGGCAGGCATTTGCACCGCCAGCCCGGATCCTCCACCGCCATCCGGAGCAGGGCGGCGAGGCTGGGCGCAAGGGGGTGCGGGACGCGGCTGCTGTCAATGTAGAAGATCGGGGCGCCCTCCAGGCCGGCCCCAACCCCGGCAAAGCAACCGCCCGCGCTGTCCCGGGCAAAGACGCACAGGCAGGGGACGCCATACAGGGGGAGCGGCTGCTCCTCCCGGAAAAAATCCAGCCCGCACAGGCGGTTGATTTCATCCAGCAGCGGGCTGTCCTGCTCCGTACAGACCTCCAGCCCTGTGCAGACAGAGAGCCCGCCCCCTGTCAGGAACAGGACAGCATCGCTGCCGCTCCCCCGGTCAATGTAGATCGTATCCCCCACTTGGATACACCTCTCCGCTGTTTTTTCCATACTCTACCACAGGGGCGAGAGGAAGTCAAGCCGGTCACACCAGGCCGTAGGACTCCAGCACAGCGCGCAGGCGCGGGCGGTTCTCTGCCTCCATTTCGCACATGGGCAGGTGGAAGATCTCCTGGCAGTAGCCCATCATGCCCAGCGCCGTTTTCACAGGGATGGGGTTCACCTCCCAGAACAGGGCCTCGCAGAGCCTGCGCAGGTGCAGCTGCTGTTTCCCGGCGGAGAAGAAATCCCCCCGCAGGCAGGCGTCCGTCAGCTCGTGCATCTCCCTGGGGGCCACGTTGGCGGCCACGGAGATCACACCCTTGCCCCCCAGGAGCATGATGGGGGCGGTCTCGTCATCATTGCCGGACCATATGTAGAAGTCCTCCGGGCACAGCTCCCGGGTCTTCTGCACCAGGGCCAGGTCCCCGCTGGCCTCCTTGACACCGTGGATGTTGGGGTGCTTGGCCAGGGCGGCGTAGGCCTCTGCGGTACACTTCACGCCTGTGCGGGAGGGGACATTGTAGAGGATGACAGGCTTTTCCACCGCGTCAGCGACGGCCTCATAGTGGCGCACAAGCCCCTTCTGCGTTGCCTTGTTATAGAAGGGCGTGACCACCAGCAGGCCGTCCACCCCAGCCAGGGCGGCGTCCTTGGAGAGGGTGATGGCGGTTTCGGTGCTGTTCGCGCCGGTCCCGGCGATGACGGGGACCCGCCCGGCCACATGGCGCACAGTGGTCTCAATGGTCCGCATCCGCTCAACATAGCTCATGGTGGCGGCTTCGCCGGTGGTGCCGCACACAACGACAGCATCCGTACCGTTGTCCAGCTGGAAATCCAGCAGCCGTTTCAAAGCGGGGTAATCGACGGTATCGCTGGTAAAGGGGGTGGCAATGGCTACGGCAGAGCCGGTAAAAATGGGCTGATTCACGGGGATTCCTCCTTTTACTGGTCGTTGGTTCTATTGTATAGAAACAGCTTATGCAGTATAATCAGAAATGGTGCGAAAAAGAGTGCAAAACATGCTCTGTTCCCCAGCGATACGGCGGCAGCCCCACCCCCAAAACAGAAATATCGCAAGCAGGCCCCTCCAGCGTAGGGGGGCCTGCGGCATTTTGGGTGCTATGGTGCAAAAAGAAATGGAAAACGCAAAAAACGGTGACAAATGCCGCAGGATGTGATAGAATTATACCCTACGATTGGAACGCACCGCGGGGGGCGCCTGCTCCCAAGAAAGAGGGTATGCATCATGAGCAGCTATTCCTTCTCCATCTTCCCCAACGACAATTTCCTGGATCTCCGGCCCTACCAGTACGGCTGGGAGCAGTGCAAGCCGCTCCACTCCTTCGGCCCCTTTGTCCGCAACCACTACCTGCTCCACTATGTGATCTCCGGGCGGGGGCTGCTCCACTCCAATGACGCCGACGGCGTTACCCACTACTATCAGCTCCACGCCGGGCAGGGCTTCCTGATCTGCCCGGGACAGGTCAACACCTACCGCGCGGACGAGGACCAGCCCTGGAAATACGTCTGGGTGGAGTTTGACGGCCTGCGGGCGGCGGAGTATCTGGATGCTGCCGGGCTGGGCATCTCCCAGCCCATCTACCGCCCCAAGGACCCCATCCTGGGGGATACGGTACGTGACCGGATGCTCTATATTGCCAGCCATGCGAACGCCTCCCCTCTCCATCTGGTGGGGCATCTATGCCTGTTCCTGGACGAGCTGGTCCGCAGCTCCGCCACCCGGCGGGAGTCCAAGGGCGGCCAGCTGCGGGATTTCTATATCCAGGAGGCCGTGAACTACATCCAGCAGAACTACCAGCGTTCGCTCACCGTGGAGGAAATCGCGGACGTATGCAAGCTCAACCGCAGCTATTTCAGCAAGCTGTTCAAGGAGGTGGTGGGCTCCACGCCCCAGGAGTTCATTATCCAGCTGCGTCTGAGCAAGGCCGCCGAGCTGATGAAGGCGTCCAACGCGTCCATCGGGGACATCTCCGTCCGCTGCGGCTACCCCAATCAGCTCCATTTCTCCCAGGCCTTTAAAAAATGCTACGGCCTGCCGCCCCGGGAGTGGCGGAAACAGAACAAGCCCCGCTGAAAAGCCGGCCGCATGGACTGCGGCCGGCTCCTCTGTTTAGATACGTTTATCCGGCAGCCTCCAGGTACAGCTGCATGGACTGGTAGTCCCCCCAGAAAGGCGGGATGGGATACCCGCCGTAGAGCAGCTGATCCCCGCCATACAGGGCCTCGCCGCCGTTCACCCGGTACCTCAGCGCCGGATCCAGGCCCTTCAGGCGCAGGGTGCGGAAGGGCTGGGCCGCCCGGGTGCTCCCAGTGACCAGGGAGACCAGGGCTTCCCGCCGGTCCGGGGAGACGTACTGCCAGGCAGTACAGCCCCCCTCCTGGAAGGGATCCGTCAGGCGGTAGTAGTCCCCCTCCTGGATGAGCCTCCAGTGACGCTTGAACACGGCAATCTGCTCCCGGATCAGCGCCTTTTCCTCCTCGGAGCACTTCCCCAGATCCATCTCATAGCCGAAAGCGCCGCTCATGGCCACAACCCCCCGGGTCTCCAGCGGCGTGATGCGGCCGTTCTGCTCATTGGGGGAGACGGACACATGGGAACCCATGCAGCCCGACGGATAGCAGAAGGAGGTGCCGTATTGGATGCGCAGGCGGTCGATGGCGTCGGTATTGTCGCTGCACCAGATCTGGGGCGTGTAGTACAGCATCCCCAGATCGAACCGCCCGCCGCCCCCGGCGCAGCCCTCAATCAACAGCGCCGGGTAGTCCGCACGCAGCCGGTCCAGCAGCTCATAGATCCCCAGCATATACCGGTGGCATACCTCCCCCTGCCGCTGGGGGGGCAGGGCAGCGGACCAGAGGTCCGTCAGGGCCCGGTTCATATCCCACTTGACATAGGAGATCTCCGCGCTGTCCAGTACCTTCCGCAGCGCGGCGTAGATGTGCTCCCGGACCTCCTGCCGCCCAAAGTCCAGCACCAGCTGGGACCGCCCATGCACTGGCGGCCGCCCCGGCACAGCCAGGGCCCAATCCGGGTGCTGGCGGTAGAGCTGGCTGTCCTCGTTGACCATCTCCGGCTCCACCCAGATGCCGAACTGCATCCCCAGCTTCTGGATGCGGGGCACCAGCGCCTCCAGCCCGCCGGGGAGCTTTTCCCGGTTGACCGTCCAGTCCCCCAGGCCCCGCAGGTCGTCATTGCGCTGCCCAAACCAGCCGTCATCCATCACGAACAGCTCCGCACCCAGCCCGGCGGACACCTCCGCCAGGGCGGCCAGCTTCTCCTCGTTGAAGTCAAAATAGGTTGCCTCCCAGTTGTTCACCAGTACCGGGCGGCGGCGGCCCCGGTAGGGGTCGCGGATCAGGCGCTCCCGGACTGCCCTGTGGAGGCAGTGGGTCAGACGGGCAAAGCCGTCAGGGGAGCAGACCAGCGCCGCCTCCGGTGTGGTGAAGCTCTCCCCCGGCGCCAGGGGCCAGCGGAAGTTCTGGGGATGGATACCCATCACCAGCCGGGCGTCCTCAAACTGGCTGCGCTCTGCCTCTGCCAAAAAATCCCCGCTGTAGAGCAGGGCCGCGCCGTAGCACAGGCCGTGATCCTCCCCAGCCCCCTGCTCACAGAGGATGACAAAGGGGTTGTGCTGGTGGCTGGACATGCCCCGCGCACTGCCTACCCCCTGCACGCCGGGACGCAGCGGGGCGCGGCTCAGGTTCCGCTCCCGGGTATGCCCGCCGTCAAAGGTCATCAGGTCGAGGTCTGCCCGTCCAACATCCAGGCAGAGGGACATGGCCCGGCACAGGCCCACCGCCGTTTCCCCGCAGTTGGTAATCCGGGCGGCCCGGGTGATGAGGTCGAAGTCCTCAAAGATACCGTAGAGCAGCTCCACCTCCACACCGGAGGCGGCGTCCCGCAGGCGTACCGACAGGGTCTCGCCCCCCTCCCCGTGGAAGGCCGGCAGGCCCGGCAGGACATATTTGCCCGGGCGCACCTCGTGGCCTGCGTAGCGCAGATCCAGCAGGCGGCTGCCATCCGGCAGCTCCACCTCCGCCGAGAGGACGCGGAAATCCCCCACCCCGCAGGTGGAGTACTCCTGGGGCAGGGTGTCCAGGGAGTAGTCCCGGCGGTTCCCGGCCTCGTTGGGGTTGGGGGAGAAGCCCCGGTCTGCGTACTGGATGAGGTAGGACAGATCCCCCTCCCCTACCCGGGGGCCATAGTAGCAGTGGAGCAGCACCCGGTACTCGTCCACCTTCATCTGATAGGTGGTATGGCGGGTATGCAGGGTCAGGGTGTGGGAGCGTTCATCGTGCGTTATCATAAGGACGCCTCCTTATACTCGTATTTCTGCGGCAATTGTAATCGATTTTCCCCTCCGGCGCAATTGGCCGGATATGACAAACAAGCGGCGCTGGCCTCCGCTTTATTTGTCTAGTCTGACAGCCCCGGCGCGGCAAAACCAGGCCGGGGCTGTCTGGATGGAGGATCGGGGATGCCATCCGGCAATCTGCCGGCTTCTTACTTCCCGCCGGTCATGGCGATACCCTCAATAAACTGCTTCTGGAAGAAGAGGTAGAGGATCACCATGGGGAGCATAGCCAGTAGGGAACCAGCCATCAAAACCGGGAAGTTGGTGGAGAACTGGCCGCGCAGGGTGGCAAGGCCGGAGGACAGGGTCATCATCTTCAGGTCGGAGTTGACGACCAACGGCCACATCAGGTCGCTGTAGGCAAACACGGCCGTAAACACGGTCAGGGCCGCCACAGAGGAGCTGGTCAGGGGGAACATGACCTTGGTGAAGGTCTGCCACTGGTTGCAGCCGTCCAGGAAGGCCGCCTCCGCCACCTCATTGGGGATGCCCAGATAGGCCTGGCGCAGGAAGAAGGTGCCGAAGGCACTGACCAGGCCGGGGAAGACCAGGGCCGCGATGGAGTTGGCGATGCCCAGCTTGGCCACCATCTGGTACTGGGGGATGATGAAGATCTGGCTGGGCAGCATCATCTGCATCAGCACAATGCCGAACAGGAGGTTCTTGCCCTTAAATTGCAGCTTGGCAAAGGCGTAGCCAGCCATGGAGCTGAAGAGCACCGCGAATACCACACGGAAAATAATCATCAGGATCGTGTTGGTGTACATGTTCACGAAGGGCAGGCTCTTGACCGCTTCGAAGAAGTTGTCCAGCATGATCGTGTTGGGGAAGATGGTGGGGGGCACCTGCATACTCTCCGACACGGTCTTGGAGCTGGTGAGGAGCATCCACACAAAGGGGAAGACCATGATGACGGAACCGATAATCAGCGCCGCATAGGTGACAATTTTGCCGGTCTTTTTTGAACGTTCCAAGGATGTTGTGTTCATCTGTATCCCTCCTTAAATCTCGTAGTTAACCCACTTCTTCTGGCCCCAGAACTGGAAGAGGGTGGCAATGCCGATAATCAGCACCGTCCATACTGCGATGGCCGAGCCGGAGCCGCGGCTGCCGGCCACGAAGGACTCACGGTAGAACAGGTAGATGAGGCTCTGCACGTTGGTCAGCGCCGGGTTGGTCTCCTCCACCATCATGTAGATCAGGTCATAGACCTTGATGGAGGCCATCAGGCGCATAATCATGGTGACAAACAGGGTGGGGGAGACCATAGGCAGGGTGATCTTGAAAAACTGTGTGATCTTGCTGGCCCCATCGATGGAGGCGGCCTCGTAGTAGGACTTGGAGATGTTCTGGAGACCGGAGAGCAGCAGCACCGCATCATAGCCGATGGAGCTCCAGATGGCCACAATGGCGCAGGAGATGAGGGCTACGTTGGGGTCGGTGATCCACTTGACATGGGTGCCGAAAATCTGGTTGAGGACGCCGTAGTCCGCGTTGAAAATCCAGCGCCAGACCATGGTCACGGCGGCGGGGGCGCAGACCATGGGCAGGAAGAAGATGGTACGGAAGCCGCCCTTGAACTTCACCTTGGCGTTGAGCATCACCGCCACCAGCAGCGACAGGAAGATGCCCACCGGCACCGTCAGCACACAAAAGATCAGCGTGTTGCCGGTGGCCTTCCAGAACTCGGCGTTCTGGAACATGTTGACGTAATTGCCCAGGCCGATGAACTTGTAATGGCCGAAGCCCAGGTGCTCACAGAAGCTGGCGTAGATGGTCTGGATAAAGGGCCACACGTTCAGCACCAGCAGGCCGATGATGGTGGGGGCCACCATGAACCAGCCCCAATTCTGCTCAATGCGGGCGGCCCGGGACAGTTTATTTGTATGCAAAGCAATACCCTCCTCTCAAATATCCCTCTCAGGACGCGGACTCGACATAGCTGTCCGCGATCTCCTGCATATGTGCAAGGCTCTGGTCGATGTCCGCGCCATTGTAGATGCGCACCATCTCGTCGGCAACCGTGGACTTCCACTTGCGCCGGGTGGCGTTGTTGATGTACTGCACCACATAGTCGAACTGGTCATAGCACTTCTGCACGTCGATCATGTAGTCAAACTGCTGGAACACGGTGGACCAGGTGTCCTCCAGGCCGTTGTAGGCGGGGATGGCCGCGCCGGACTCGCCCTGGATGCGCTGGCCCTCCTCGCTGCCGAAGAAGCGGAGCACGTCCTTGACAACCTCCAGGTTCTTCCCCCTGGCGGCGGTGGAGTAGCACAGGCCGTTGGAGATGGTGGCCCGCCCGTCGCCGCTGGCGGGGTTGGGGCACTTGGGCAGCACGGCGATATCCCACTTGCCCACCATTTCCGGATAGTTCTTCAGCTCGTTGAGCAGGTTCCAGTTACCCTCCAGGAACATGGCCCCCTGCTCAGAGAAGAAGGCGGTGCCGGGGGTTGTCTCAGCAAAGTAGGCCTGGTTGGGGCACCACTCGTTTTGCTGGAGGCCGACATAATACTTGATCGCCTCCGCCGTGGCGGGCTGGGTGTAGCCGGCGTAGACGTTGTTTTCATCGAGGATGTAGCCGCCGTTCTGATAGACAAAATTCCAGTAGCCCAGCTGCTCGTCGCTGTAGGCCATATAGCCGTACTTGCCGGTCTTCTGGTAGATCTGGGCGGAGGCGGCCTCCATGTCGTCCCAGGTCCAGCTCTCGTCGGGGTAAGCCACCCCGGCTGTGTCAAACATCTCCTTGTTGTAGACCAGCAGGACGTTGTCCTTGTCCTTGGGCACGCCGTAGAGCTTCCCGTCCGTACCGCTGGCGTTGCTCAGGGAGATCTCGGAATAGTGGTCCGCATAGAAATTGGGATCCTCTGCGTCGTAGAGGTCTGTCAGATCCGCCAGGATGCCGAAGTCCGCGTAGTACAGGATCTGGTCGGTATGCATCCAGTAGATGTCGGGCATGGTATTGCTCTCGGCGGCAGCCTCCAGCTTGGTCCAATACTCGCTCCAGCTGGTGACCTGCACCTCAATGACTACGTCAGGGTGCTGGGCTGTGTAGGCGTCGCACATGGCCTGCATCCCGTCCCGCTGGGCGATGTCCCAGATCTGGAAGGTCAGGTGGGTCTTGCCGTCCGGCGAGCCGCACCCAGTGACCGACAGCAGCAGCATAAGCGCCAGCGCCGCCGCTATCATGCGGGGGAATCTTCTTTTCATAAACACCACTCCTCTTTTTCGTTTTCCACGCCGCCCCCCTTCCTCCCTAGGGCGGCTATCATGGAACCTGCTGAAACTATAATACGCAGACAGGATATCTGTAAATGCCTTTTTATGTGGAAAATATGCAGCCATTCCACAAATAGCGGTTTTTCATAAGGTAATCGCACATTATTGCATATTTTCGAGTAGATTCGTTGCAATTAACAGAACAATGCCCTCCTTTTTTGTCAGAAATAACAAGAATACGTCCCAGAACCCCCGGATTTACCACCCGGCCAGGGCCCGGCCTGCCGCCAGACATATACGCAGATGTTGGATAGCTGCCCGCCGCCGCTGTTGCAATTGGGGGAAGCTTGTGATACACTGGCGGGCAAATACAAAACGCGCCGCCTGGAGGCGGCGCGGGAGGAGGAGGCTATGTCCCTGCCGAACGAACGCACCCCTCAAAACGATGGCCGGAAATCCGGCCCGCGCCGGTTCCTGGAGGTCTTGCAGCAGGAGGGCGCGGCCCTGCTCCAGCTCAATCTGGTGTTCCTGCTCAGCTGTGTCCCCCTGGCTACCATCCCACCCGCCTGCCTTGCGCTGCACCGAATCCTCCGCCGGATGGAGGCGGGTGAGGGGGTACACTGCTGGCGGGACTACTGGGACGCCTTCCGGACGGCGTGGCGGGATGGCTGCGCCGCCCTCCTGCTCACCGCCCTGCCGCTGGCGGCAGCAGGCTACGGCATGTGGTTCTACCTGCGCTTCGCCGCGTCCAACCCCCTGTTCTATCTGCCGTTCATGCTGTGCTCCACGGTCTTCCTGGTGACGCTGCTGGCCTCCACCTACCTGTACGGCCTCCTGGCAGACGGACGGGCCCTGACGAGGGGGGCGCTGCGTTTGGCGCTGGTGCTGGGGCTGGGGAAGCCCCTGCGGGCGGTGCTGGCAGCCCTCCTGTGGTACGGCCCCCTGCTGGCGGCGCTGCTGTGGTTCCCGCTGAGCGGCGCATACCTGCTCCTGATCGGCTGTTCCATCCCCTGTTTGATGGGGCGCCTCGCCCTTGCCCCTGTCCTGGAGAGCTATGGGGGCGCCGCCTGAGGGCCCCCGGCGGATCTCAGATATAAAAACTGTCCGGCATGACGGAATCCGCCATGCCGGACAGTTCATTTTTACAGCTTCCCCAGAGGGGCCTTGGGGGTATTCTGCCTGCGGGCATTGGTCTTGCCCTCCACCTGGATCTCCCCAGCGGCGATCAGGGACCGCTTGGTCAGCGCAGGACCAACCAGCTCATAGACCAGCACAGAGAAGAGGATCACACTGCGCACGACCTCGCCGTCTGCCAGCTGCTGGGCGGTCAGCGCCATGCCCAGCGCCACACCGGCCTGGGGCAGCAGCGTGATGCCCAGATGTTTTTTGATCTTGTCACTGCACTGGGAGATGGCGCAGCTGAAATACGCGCCCGTATACTTGCCCAGGGAGCGGAACACGATATAGACCAGGCCCACCAGCAGCACCACCGGGTTGGACAGGATCTTCAGGTTCAGCTCCGCGCCGGAGAGCACGAAAAACAGCACGAACAGCGGCGCAGTCCAGCCGTCTACACGGCCCATCAGCTCCTCGGAGAAATCACAGATATTACAGAAGACCGTCCCCGTCATCATGCACACCAGCAGCAGGCTGAACCCACAGTGGATCCCGGCAACCTCGAATTCCATCATAGACAGCCCCACCGTCAGCAGGACAAAGCCGATGGAGATGGACAGGCGCTTGCTGCGGGAAAAGAAGTACTTCTCCACCCGGTACAGCAGCCAGCCGGCCACAGTCCCCAGGCCCAGGGACAGGCCAATCTCCACCAGGGGCTCGACCAGCACCGTGACCAGGCTGATGGCCCCGCTCTCCAGGGCGGTGGCCACACCGAAGGAGGCGGAAAACAGGACCAGGCCCACCGCGTCGTCAATCGCCACCACCAGCAGCAGCAGCTTGGTCAGCGGGCCGTCCGCCTTGTACTGGCGCACCACCATCAGTGTGGCGGCCGGGGCGGTGGCGGCGGCGATAGCGCCTAAGGTGATGGCAGAGGAGATGGAGATCAGCGTGGGGTTGATGAAGTGGAGCACCACCAAGGCGGCGTCTACCAGGGCTGTGGTCATCACCGCCTGGAGGATCCCCACGGTGATCGCCTGCTTGCCCATATGCTTGAGCTGCTCCAGGCGGAACTCATTGCCGATGGTAAACGCGATGAAGCCCAGCGCTACCTGGGAGATCATGTCCAGGGAGGCCACCTCTGCGGCGCTGCTGAAGCCCAGGTCGGGCAGGTGCAGCGCACCCAGGCAGTAGGGGCCCAGCAGCAGGCCCGTAATCAGATAGGCGGTGACGGCGGGCAGGTTCAGCTTCTTGGCCAGGCGGGACATGAGAAGGCCGCCCACCAGGGAGAGGGCGAGTTGAATCAGGATTTGCATGGTTACACCTCGTTTGCGATTTGCGCATCTAAAAAATCGAACAGAGTGTAATGATAGCATCCCCCATGGAAAACCGCAAGCCAAATCTGTCAGAAACATCCACAAAAAAACACCCAATCCGCCGCAGTTCGTGCATGTTTTCTCCATGCCCCTTTCCCGCGCGCCAGACAGGCAAGGAAAAGATTGACAGAACCGCTTTTCGCTTATATGATAGAGGAAAAGGCCCGCTGGCATCCGCCTCCGGGCCGGTCCACTGGACGGAGATACGCTATGAAAGATTATTTTGCGCCCCACCTGGAGGAGGACCAGCTGCGCGCCATCAGCAGCATCGGCCTGGCCCACCTGGGGGATGCGGTCTATGAGCTGCTGGTCCGCTCCTGGCTGTGCGAGCAGGGCCGCGCCACTGGGAAGGGCCTCCACCGCGCCACTGTGGAGCTTGTGCGGGCCCAAGCCCAGGCGGAGCGGACAGAGCGCATCCTGCCGCTTCTGACGGCGGCGGAGCTGGCCGTATTCAAGCGCGGGCGCAACGCCCATGTCCACACCATCCCCCACAGCGCCAGCCGGCCGGACTACCTGAAGGCCACAGCGCTGGAGTGCCTGCTGGGATATCTGTACCTGCGGGGGGAACGGGAGCGGATTAACCTGCTGTTTGCTGTGATGATGGAGGAGGATGAGGATGCCACTTGACGCTGTATGTCTGTCCGGCGTGGTGCGGGAGCTGCGGGAGACGGCCTTGGGCCTGCGCATTGAGAAGGTCCAGCAGCCCGCGCGGGATCTGGTGATCCTGGGCCTGCGGGGCGGGAAAAAGCTGGTGCTGTGCGCCGGGGCCAGCCAGGCCCGCATCCACCTGACCGGCACCGCCCGGGAGAACCCCGCCGCGCCGCCCATGTTCTGTATGCTCCTGCGCAAGCACCTGGGCGGCGGTCGCCTGTCCGGCCTGGAGCAGCCCGCCCTGGAGCGGGTGGTGATCCTGACCATCGATGTGGTGGACGAGCTGGGGGAGCCGGGGCAGCGGCGGCTGGTGCTGGAGTGCATGGGCCGCCACTCCAACCTGATCCTCCTGGACAGCCAGGGCCGGATCATCGACTGCCTGCGCCGGGTGGATCTGGAGATGAGTGAAAAACGGCAGGTCCTGCCGGGCCTCTTCTACCGCCTGCCCCCTGCCCAGGAAAAGGCGGACCCCCTGTCCACAGGGGAGGAGAGCTTCCGCCGTCTCCTGTCCGGGGCAAACCCGGAGCAGGAGGCCGCCGGGTTCCTGCTGGACACCTTTTTTGGCCTCTCCCCCCTGGTCTGCCGGGAGATCGCCTGCCGGGCGGGGGTGGAGACGCTGGGCTCCCCGGAGAGCCGGGAGGCCCTGTGCATCGCCTTTTTGGACTGGCAGCGGCAGGTGCAGGAGGCAGCCTTCCGCCCCTGCCTGCTCCTCCGGGACGGCAAGCCCGCCGACTTCTCCTATCTCCCGCTGCTGCAATACGGCGCCAGCGCCCAGGCCCAGGAGTGGGACGCCTTCTCCCCCCTGCTGGACGCCTTCTATGAGACCCGGGAGCAGGCCGAGCGGGTCCGCCAGCGGGGGCAGGACCTCCAGCGGGCCGCCGCCAACGCCCGGGACCGGGCCCGGCGGAAACTGGCCCTCCAGGAGAAGGAGTACGCCCAGACCCAGGACCGGGACCACCTGCGCATCTGCGGTGAGCTGATTACCGCCAACCTCCACTGTATGGAGCGGGGGCAGGCCGTCCTGCGCACCCAGAACTACTATGATCCGGACTGCCCGGAGATCGATATCCCCTTGGACCCCCTGCTCACCCCCCAGCAAAACGCGGCGCGCTACTTCAAGCAGTACCACAAGGCCAAGACGGCGGAGGGCTATCTCTCCAGCCAGATGGCCATTGCCCGCCGGGAGCGGGACTGGCTGGAGAGTGTGCTGGATGAGCTGGCCCGGGCGGAGACCGAGCAGGATTTTGCCGATATCCGCCGGGAGCTGCGGGAGGCGGGGATCCTCAAGGGGGCGGCCCCAGGGAAAAAGGAGCCCCGCCGGGCCCCCTCCAAGCCACGCGCCTTCCGTTCCAGCGGGGGCCTGCGCATCCTGGTCGGCCGCAGCAACACCCAGAATGACCAGCTGACCCGGGACGCCTTCAAGTCGGACTACTGGTTCCACACCCAGCGTATCCACGGCTCCCACGTCATCCTGTGCTGCGAGGGCGGGGAGCCGGACAGGCAGTCCATGACCGAGGCCGCCATGCTGGCCGCCTGGTTCTCCCAGGGCCGGGCGGGAGGCCAGGTGGCCGTGGACTACACCCAGGTCCGCAACGTGAAGAAGCCGGGCGGAGCACGCCCGGGTATGGTGGTCTATGACCCCTACCAGACTGCCTATGTCACACCGGATGAGGCCCTGGTCAAGGCCCTGACGGAGAAATAAGGACCTGTATTCCTCAGTGGGGACATTTTCAACCGCGCACTTACCGATTGGCGCGGAAACCTGGTATATTTTACTGTTGTATCCCGGCGCAAAAAGCCGGATATCTGCGCGTTAAATTGTGTGTTGAACATGGGGGAGGCACGTTATGTTTCGGATCGGATTTGACAACCAGCGCTATCTCGAGACCCAATCCGCCCGCATCCGTGAGCGGATCGGGCAGTTCGGCGGCAAGCTCTACCTGGAGTTCGGCGGCAAGCTCTTTGATGATTACCACGCCTCCCGGGTACTGCC
This sequence comes from uncultured Oscillospiraceae bacterium, assembly GCA_910583885.1. Lineage (GTDB taxonomy): Bacteria > Bacillota > Clostridia > Oscillospirales > Oscillospiraceae > Pelethomonas. The sequence continues at coordinate 22,273 of CAJUAC010000001.1, forward strand.
CGGGTTTGAGCCGGACAGCAAGGTGCGGATGCTCCAGCAGCTCAGGGACGATGTGGAGATTGTGGTGGCTATCTGCGCTGGGGACATCGAGAAGAACAAGGTGCGGGGGGATCTGGGCATCCCCTACGAGGAGGATGTGCTGCGGCTGATCGACGAGTTCCGCAGCATGGAGCTGTATGTGGGCAGCGTGGTCGTCACCCAGTACAGCGGCCAGGCCGCGGCGGACGCTTTCCTCCGGCGGCTGGCGGAGCTGGGGGTGCGCTCCTTCCGCCACTACCCCATCGACGGCTATCCCCACAATGTGGATCTGATCGTCAGCGACGAGGGGTATGGGCGCAACGACTATATCGAGACCAGCCGCCCCCTGGTGGTTGTCACCGCCCCCGGGCCCGGCAGCGGCAAGATGGCCGCCTGCCTCAGCCAGCTCTACCATGAGCACAAGCGGGGCCGGAAGGCGGGCTACGCCAAGTTCGAGACCTTCCCGGTCTGGGACCTGCCCCTCAAGCACCCGGTCAACCTGGCCTACGAGGCCGCCACCGCGGACCTGAGCGATGTCAACATGATCGACCCCTTCCACCTGGACGCCTACGGTGTGACCACAGTCAACTACAACCGGGACGTGGAGGTTTTCCCCGTCCTGCGCACCATCTTCGAGTCCATCCTGGGGGAGTGCCCCTACAAGTCCCCCACAGACATGGGGGTCAACATGGTGGGCAGCTGCATCGTCGATGACGCGGCCTGCCGGGAGGCGTCCCACATGGAGATCCTTCGCCGCTACTACACCGCCCTCACCGGCCGCCTGCGGGGCACGGTGAGCAAGGAGGTTGTCTATAAGCTGGAGCTGCTGATGAAGCGGGCAGAGGTGACGCCGGCTATCTTCCCCGCCGTGGCCGCCGCCCTGGGGAAGGAGGAATCCACCGGGGCCCCCGCCGGGGCCATTGTACTGCCGGACGGCCAGGTCATCACCGGCAAGACCAGCGATTTGCTGGGGGCCTCCGCCTCCCTGCTGCTCAACGCCCTCAAGGCCCTGGGGGGGATCGACCAGGATCTGGACCTCATCTCCACCCAGGTTCTGGAGCCCATCTGCCGGCTGAAGACCGGCAGCCTTGGCAACAAGAACCCCCGCCTCCACAGCGATGAGGTGCTCATCGCCCTGTGTGTCAGCGCCCTGACCAACCCCATCGCCGCCCTGGCCCAGCGGCAGCTCCCTGGCCTGAAGGGGAGCGGGGCCCATTTCACGGTGATCCTCAGCGATGTGGACGAGAAGCTCTACCGCCGCCTGGGGATGCATGTCAGCTATGAGGCCAAGTATGAGCGCCAGCGGCTATACCATAAGTAATCAGGAGCACATTTTATGACAAAAACACACCTTGTCCGCCACACCCAGTCGGACTGGCGCAGCGGCCCCGACCGGGAGCGGGAGGCCGCCCCTGATCTCCCCTATCAGCGGATATCCCCACCTGAATACTGCTCTTTTTAATCCCTTTTCTTTTAAGAAAAAGGATGATTACCATGGAGGTTTTTATGAAAATATTAGTAGTTATCGACATGCAGAACGACTTCATCTACGGCCCCCTGAGCACGCCGGAGGCGGCCGCCATTGTCCCCAAGGTGGCGGAGAAGATCCTCTCCTGGCCCGGCCCGGTCTACGCCACCCAGGACACCCACTTCCCGGACTACCTGCAAACCCAGGAGGGCCGTGTCCTCCCGGTGGAGCACTGCATCCAGGGTACCAATGGCTGGCACATCGCGCCCGCTGTACGCGCAGCCCTCTCGGCTGCGGCCGGGCGGGAGGAGAGCACCCTCTACCTCACCAAGTCCACCTTCGGCAGCCGGGATCTGGCGGAGGTGCTGGTAAAGCGCCACCAGGAGGAGGGGGTAGAGGAGATTATGCTGGTGGGCCTGTGTACGGACATCTGCGTCATCTCCAATGCCCTGGTGCTCAAAACATTTTTACCCGAGGTGCCCATCAGCGTGGACGCCTCCTGCTGCGCGGGCGTCAACCCAGACAGCCACAGCAACGCCCTGGCTGCCATGCGGATGTGCCAGATCAATGTGTGCGGCGAATAACCGGAAGGCGGAACCTCCATGGAAACGATCATCAAGCTCTTGGCCCAGGAGCTGGGCCAGAATGAAACCCATGTCCAAAACGTTGTCAGCCTGTTGGACGAGGGCAACACCATCCCTTTTATCGCCCGTTACCGCAAGGAGCTCCACGGCTCCATGGACGACACCTCCCTGCGCGCGCTGGAGGACCGCCTGCAATACCTGCGGGGCCTGGAGAAGCGGCGGGAGGAGGTCAAAGGGGCCATCGAGAACCAGGGCAAGCTGACGGAGGAGCTGGCCGCCGCCATCGACGCCGCCGCCACCCTGGCGGAGGTGGAGGACCTGTACCGGCCCTACAAGCAGAAGCGCCGCACCCGCGCCACCGTGGCCCGGGAACGGGGGCTGGAGCCCCTGGCGGCGCTGCTCTTCGCCCAGGGGCGGGACTGCCCGGCCCCCGAGGAGGCTGCTGCCGGGTATCTTGACCCGGACAAGGGCGTGGAGACTGTGGCTGACGCCCTCCAGGGCGCCAACGACATCATTGCTGAGGACATCTCCGATGATGCCGCCATCCGCAAGGGCCTGCGGGAGCTGATTTGGAAGCGTGGCCAGCTGGTGTCCAAGGCCGCCGGGGAGGAGGATACGGTCTATCGGCTGTATTACGACTTCTGCCAGTCTGTCCCCCGGCTCCAGGGCCATCAGATCCTGGCCATCAACCGGGGGGAGCGGGAGGGGGCCCTGCGGGCCACCGTCGTGACCGACCGGGAGCTGGCCCTGCCCCTGCTCCGCCGGGCGGTGGTCAAGCCGGGCTCCCCGGCTATGGAGTTCATCAAGGCCGCCGCCGAGGACGCCTATGACCGGCTGCTCTACCCCTCCCTGGAGCGGGAGATCCGTGCCCACCTCACCGAGACTGCCAGCGAGGGGGCTATCCACAACTTTGCTTTGAACCTGCGGCCCCTGCTGATGCAGCCGCCGGTCAAGGGCCACGTCACCATGGGGCTGGATCCCGGCTACCGCATGGGCTGCAAGGTGGCTGTGGTGGACGGCACCGGGAAGGTGCTGGACACCACGGTGGTCTACCCCACCCACGGCGAGCGGCAGAAGGCCGCCTGCATTGAGACGCTGGCGGGGCTTATCCGCCGCCACGGCGTCACCCACATCGCCATCGGCAACGGCACCGCCTCCCGGGAGACCGAGCAGATGACGGTGGAGCTGCTGCGGCAGGTGGGGGGCGGCGTCAGCTATATGATCGTCAACGAGGCGGGGGCCTCCGTCTACTCCGCCTCCAAGCTGGCGGCGGAAGAGTTCCCCCAGTTCGATGTGAACCTGCGCTCCGCCGTGTCCATTGCCCGGCGGCTCCAGGACCCTCTGGCGGAACTGGTGAAGATCGACCCCAAGGCCATCGGCGTGGGGCAGTACCAGCACGATATGCCCCCCAAGCGGCTGGATGAAGCCCTCGCCGGTGTGGTGGAGGACTGCGTCAACTCGGTGGGCGTGGATGTGAACACCGCCTCCCCCTCCCTGCTGGGACGGGTGGCGGGGCTGACCGCCGCCACGGCAAAAAATGTGGTGAAGTACCGGGAGGAGAACGGTATGTTTACCTCCCGCAAGCAGATTTTGAAGGTCCCCAAGCTGGGGCCCAAGGCCTTTGAGCAGTGCGCAGGGTTCCTGCGGGTGCCGGAGAGCCAGGCGGTGCTGGACAACACCGCCGTCCACCCGGAGAGCTATCAGGCGGCGGAAAAGCTGCTCGCGCTCACCGGCCACACCATGGCGGACGTGGCTGCCCGGCAGCTGAGGGATCTGGACGCCAGGCTCAGGGAGCTGGGTGTGGAGAAGGCGGCGGAGGCCTGCGGCGTGGGCGTCCCCACGCTGCTGGACGTGGCCAAGGAGCTGCAAAAGCCGGGCCGCGACCCCCGCGACGAGCTGCCCCCGCCGGTGCTGCGCACGGACGTGCTGGAAATCAAGGACTTGCAGCCGGGGATGGTGCTGACCGGGACCGTGCGCAACGTCATTGACTTCGGCGTGTTTGTGGACATCGGCGTCCACCAGGACGGGCTGGTTCACATCTCCCAGATCAGCAACAAATTCCTCAAGCACCCCTCCGAGGCGGTATCCGTAGGGGATATCGTCAAGGTGGTGGTCCTGGAGGTGGACGAGAAAAAGAAGCGCATTTCCCTGTCCATCAGGCAGGCCCTGTCGTGATTGCAGGAGGCCCCGCGTCGCTGACGCGGGGCCTCCTGTTTTATAAAAAGTGGGCGGTGAGGAGTGCGCTCACTCTTTATCCTTGTAATATTCCGCCTGGGCCTGCCAGAGCTGGGCGTACAGCCCCTTTTTGTCCTCCAGCAGCGCCTCATGGCGCCCCTGCTGGACAATGGCCCCGCCGTCGAAGACGTACACCAGGTCGCAGAACCGGCAGGAGGACATGCGGTGGGAGATATACACACTGGTACGGTTCTCCACCATCTCCCCGAAGCGGCTGTAGACCTCGTACTCACTGACCGGATCCAGGGCGGCAGTGGGCTCATCAAGGATCACCAGGGGCGCGTCCTTGTACAGTGCCCGGGCAATCGCTACCTTCTGGGCCTCCCCGCCGGAGAGGTCCACGCCTCCCTGCCCCTTCTGGTAGAGGCTGGTGTCCAGGCCCTTCTCCAACTGCTCGGCCCGTTCCCGGATGCCTGCCCGCTCCAGGCAGTCCCACACCTTGTCCGCAGCAACGTCCGCCCCGGCGGCCACGTTCTCCCCCAGGGGCATGGAGAAGAGGCGGAAGTCCTGGAACACCACCGACAGGATCGATAGGTACTCCCGGTAGTCGTACTTGCGGATGTCAATGCCGTTGAGGAGGATCTCCCCCTCTGTGGGATCGTAGAGGCGGCAGAGGAGCTTGATGAACGTGGTCTTCCCCGCGCCGTTGGGACCCACTACCGCCAGCCTTCCCGCCTTGGGCAGGCGGCAGCTGACATGGCGCAGGCTCCACTGCGCCTGGTTGGGGTAGCGGAAGCTCACATCCCGGAACTCCAGCTGGAATTCGCCGTCTGAGCGCTTCTCCACCGGCAGGGTCCCGTTGTACTTGGCCGAGGGCAGATCCAGGAAGGCGGAGTAGTTTTTCAGGTACTGCCGCTGCATGTCCAGCTCCGCCAGGTACGCCATCGCCTCCCGGATCGCCCCCGCCAGGGCCGTCACCGCCCCCACCTGCATGGACACCGTCCCCACCGTGATGAGCCCAGCTATGGCCTTCAGACCGACAAACACATAGGCCGCCAACACGGACAACAGGTTCAGCGCCGCCACCAGGGCCCGCAGGGCCCCCTCCTTCCGGATATAGTGCCAGTATCCCTTGTGGGCCTTGTCCCTGGACTGCCGGAATTTATTTAAGAACATCCGCTCCAGCCGGTAGGTACGGAAATCCTTCCCCACCTGGTAGTCCCAGATAATGCGGGCAAACACGCCATAGCGGCGGTTGCCGTCCAGATTGATCCGGGCCAGATCCAGCAGGGCCTGGCTGGCCATCCGGTTGAGGGGCAGGCAGGCCAGAGGCACCGCCAGGGTCACAGCCACCATCAGGGCGGCCATCCAGGGCTGGTTGAGAGCCCACACCCACGCGGCCGCATCCGGGGGCACTGGGGCGGGGACGAAGAGCCGGCTGACGGCGGCAAGGGCGTAGAGGATGGTCAGCAGCTGGGCAGCCAGCTTGGAGAGGTTTTCTGCAAAGGAGAAGATGCCGCCCGTGCCGTTAGAGCCCTGGTCAGCCAGTGTTTTCTGGGCCATGACCGCCGGATCCTCCAGCTGCTGGTAATCCATGGTCAGGCACTTGCCTGCCACCTCCGCATCCGCCATGCCCTCCGTGGTGAGCATCTCCGACTTTGTTACCCATGTCAGCAGCTTGCTCCCCAGGCCCAGCACCAGGTCCAGCCCCACCATCCAGTACACCAGAAGCATGACATCCCCTGCCCCCGCCAGCAGGTGGTCCAGGATCAACGCCCCATAGACGATGTTCACAAAGGGGAATGCCGCACTAAGTGCCGCCGACACGAACACACAGGGCAGCATGGTAGGCCGTACACGGTGGATCATGCGCAGGATGTCCCGGCTGTCCCGGGCAAATTCCCGGATATCTATCTTTTTTTCAGATTTCTTCATGTCCGTACTCCTCCCCCTCCCGATAGTAGGAGCTCTGCACCTCGAAGAGGTGGGCATAGGCCCCGCCCCGCTCCAGCAGCTCCCGATGGGTCCCGATCTCCCGGATCCGGCCGCCCTCCATGTACACTACCCGGTCACAGAACTGGGTGGAGCTGAGGCGGTGGGAGATAAAGAGGCTGGTCTTCCCCCCGGTGAACCCGGCGTACTTCTGGTACAAATCCGCCTCCGCCAGTGGATCCAGTGCAGCGGTAGGCTCATCCAAAATCAGCAGGGGCGCATCCTTATACAGCGCCCGGGCCAACAGCAGCCGCTGCCGCTGGCCGCCGGAGAGATCCACGCCCTCTGGCTCCAGCTGCCGGGTGAGGGCTGTGTCCAGCCCCTTGGGCAGCTTCTCCACTGTCTCCCGCAGCCCCGCCTTCTCCAGGCATTGCCAGACCGTCTCACGGTCGTACTCCTCTTTTCCCGCTACGTTCTCCCCTACGGTGAAGGGCAGCAGGGCCGCGTCCTGGTAGAGGGTACCCACCAGTTTTTGCCACTCCTGAATGTGGAATTCCTCCAAAGGCACGCCCCCAGCCAGGATTTGCCCGCCAGTGGGCTTGTAGAGCCCGGACAGGAGCTTGACCAAGGTGGTCTTGCCCGCACCGTTGAGGCCCACCAGGGCGATTTTCTCCCCAGCGCGGATGGTGAGGCTCAAATGGCTGATGGTGGGCTTGGACTGGCCGGGGTAGGTAAAGCTCACATCCCGCAGCTCGATCTCCGGCGGGCACTGCACGCCGGCTGTGTCCACACCATTGCCGTGGTTCATCACGTCCTCCTGCCCCAGGAATTCCCGGTAGTCGCACACCCGCAGGCTCTCCATATTCAGGTCATTGAAGGCGGTGACAAAGCCGTTGAGCCAGGTAGTAAACGTGGCGATAACCCCCATATGGAAGGTGAACGCCGCCGCATCTATTTCCCCGGCCAGGAAGGAGGCGGTGAGCACGCCATAGGCGATCAGATCCCGGGCCACCAGGAACAAGCTGTCGCTGATCTCCCCCAGTACCCGGCGGCTGTACAGGCCCCACCGCCATCTCCCCTGGCGCTTGACGCAGGCCCGCAGGGCGTCCATCAACCATTTCTCCAGGCGGTAGAGGCGGATATCCTTGCCGTTGGCCGGGTCCGCAGCCAACTCCTGGAAGTAACGCTCCCGCTGGATATCCCAGGCCTGCTGGCCCTTCTGGGTGCGCAGGGCGTACTGATGGGCCCACCGGGCAGCCAGGCAGTTGCAGGCGGTCATCCCTGCCAGCACCAGCAGGATGCGCCAGTCCAGCGCCACCGCCAGCGCCCCGTATAGAAGCACCCCCAGCAGGTTCCGCACCAGGGGCTCCAGCTCGGTCAGCATCCGCTCCACCCCCACACTGTTCCTGCTGATGGAGCGGTGGGCGTTGTCCATACGCCGCTGGCCCTCCGCCGGCTCCAGCAGGCAGTAGTCCGCGGTCAGCACCTTCTCCGCCAGCGAAGCAACACAGTCATGGCCCCGGAAGGTCATCTGGCACACCAACATCCAGCGGGTCCAGTAGTGGCGGAGGAAGGTCAGGACGGCGTAGAGGAGCACCATGGCTGTCACCGCAGCCAGGTACTGCTCCAGTCCGCCGCCCCGGGTGATGGCCCCCACCGCCGTGGTAGGCAGGAGGGTGACGATCATCGGCAGGGTCAGGTTCACCGCCAGCAGCCCTGCCTGGAGGGGGAGATACCACCGGTTGTACTGGTTGATCCGCCTGAGCAGATACAGGATGTTGCTGAACGCGGAGTACCGCTTCATGGGAATGCACCTCATTTCCTTTGCTTGTGGCCCGAGTATAGCATAGGCCCCGGACAAAAAGAACATTCGCGCACGAATTGTCAAAATCCGGGCGCGAATGGCAGGAAGGTCATCATTAATCGCGAAACTCCGTTTCGCCCTATGTACAGGGGAGCAGCCCTATCAACAGGAAAGGCGGCTGTTCTGATATCTGCCAGCTGCCCCCCTACAGCGGCAGCAGGATTTCTGTGGCAAAAACCCCCGGCTCGTTCTGACGGTTGACGTAGCCGGCGTATTTTTCCACCACCCGGTCGATCCGCTTGAGGCCATGGCCGTGGTTGCCCCGCTTGGCGGAGACATAGGCGGCGTCTATTTTCCGTACCGTCTCGTTGGTGGCGTTGGTGACAGACAGGTAGAGCTGCTGCTTGAACACGCCGATATACAGCCGCAGGAACCGCCCCTCCCCGGCGACCTTCTCACAGGACTCCACCGCGTTGTCGATGAGATTGCCCAGGATGACGCACAGGTCGATATCTGATACTGCCAGGTTCGGCGGCACCTGGGCCTTGAAATCCAGGTCAATCCCCCGCTTGAGGACGATGGAGAGCTTGGCGTTGAGGATGGCGTCCAGGCTTACGTTGCCCGTCTCCGCCAGGGCGCGGATGCCATCCAGATCCTCCTCCAGGCTGTCCAGATAGGCCCGGGCCTCCCCGACCTGGCCCATCTCCAGCCGGGCTTTCAAGGTTTGCAGGTGGTTATGGTAATCGTGCCGCCAGCCCCGCATGGTGAGATAGAGGTTCTGCACCTCGTCGATCTGGCGGGCCATCAGCTTGTTCTGGTAGGATGCGATACGCCGGTCCGACCGGCGGCGCAGCAGCCAGACCGCCAGCGCCAATCCCCCGGCTGCCAGCAAAACCAGACCGCCAGCCAGCAGCGCAATGCTCCAGAAACCCATGTCACACCTCCCGATAGTAGCGGATAAACGCCTGGTTCAGCTTCCCCCAGGCCCCCCGGCTGACCGGAACCCGCAGGCCGCCCTCCAGCAGGCACTCCGTCCGCCCCACCCGCTCCACATACCGCAGGTTGACCAAAAAACTCCGGTGGGCGGGGACAAACCCCTCCCCCAGCTGCCGGGACAGGGCGGAAAAGGTGGTTTTGATCTCCAGCGTCCCGCTGGCCGTATGGACAGCGGTGTGGTGCCCCCGGGCCTCCAGGCACAGGATCTCCTCCTGGTCTACCCGCCGCGCGTCCCCGTCCACCTGGAGCACCAGATAGGCTGGTTCCCGCGCCAGCTGCTCCCTGGCAAGATCCAGCAGGGCGAAGAGCGCACCCCGCTCCACCGGCTTGAGGAGGTAGCGCAGGGCCGACACCTCGTAGCCCTGGAACACATACCCCGGATGGTTGGTCAGGAAGGCAATGGGCACCCGGCGGTCTGTCTCCCGCACGGCCCGGGCCAGGTCAACCCCGCTCATTCCGCCCAGCTCCACATCCAGCAGCAGCAGGTCGTAGGGATAGCTCCCCGCCGCTTCAAAGAGCATCGCCTCCCCGCTGGGATAGGCCCACACCTGGCAGGGGCAGCCGCGCAGCGCGCCCCACTCGCCCGCCAGCCGTTCCAACCACTCCCGCAGCGCCGCCTCGTCGTCGCAAACCGCAATGCGCATTGGCTCATCCCCCTTCTGCCTACAGTATACCGCAGGCCATGGGAGGATGTAAACGGGAAAATTTTTGACAAAATTAAGGAAGAACGAAATTTTCATCTAGCCAAATGAGGAAAGATAGGATATAATCAAAGCTGTATAGGGCGGACAGGGGATCTCCCCTGTCCTGCGGCGGATTATCCGTCGCAGGACAAGCCGCTCAAAACAAAATTTAGGAGGAAAACCATATGAGAAAGTGGAACAAGCCCCTCGCTCTCCTGCTGGCAATGGTCATGGCCCTCAGCACGGCCATCACCGCCCTGGCGGCCGAGGAGAGCGCGGCGGAACCCACCGCCACAGCGTTCGAGGTACCTGCGGAGGCAGAGGGCGCCATCGTCATCCTGCACTCCAACGACACCCACGGCGCGATTGAAGGCTATGCCAAGATCGCCGCCCTGGAGGCCATGTATGAGGCCGCCGGCGCCACCGTGTATCTGATGGATGCCGGTGACTTCAGCCAGGGCGAGACCTCTGTGAGCGCTTCCCTGGGCATGACCGCCATCGAGCTGATGAACCTGGTCGGCTACGATGTGGCCGCCCCCGGCAACCACGAGTTCGACTATGGCTATGAGAACCTGGCCAAGCTGGCTGACACCGCTGAGTTCCCCATCCTGGCCGCCAACATCACCTACAACGGCGAGCTGGCCTTTGGCGACAACCTCGTCCTGGAGACAGAGGACGGCGTGAAGCTGGGCGTATTTGGCCTGGACACCCCCGAGGCCAAGACCAAGAGCCACCCCGCTAAGACCGTGGGCGTGGAGTTCGCCTCCAGCGACGACATGTATGCCGTTGCCCAGGCACAGGTGGACGAGCTGACTGCTGCGGAGTGTGACTACATCATCTGCCTGGGCCACCTGGGCATCGACGATGAGACCGCCGCCAACGCCAACCGCTCCATCGACCTGCTGGCAAAGGTGACTGGTATCGACCTGTTTATCGACGGCCACTCCCATTCCACCCTGGAGCAGATTGCTGCTGTGACCAACAGCGAGCGCAAGGTCGGTGACACCATCGTCACCTCCACCGGCGAGAAGTTCAACAACATCGGTGTTGTCACCCTCAAGGACGGCGAGATCACCACCGAGACGGTGTCTGCTGAGGCTGTTGCCGTCCCCGAGGATTCCGCCCCTGCCGCCCGTGCCGCTGCGATCCGCGCGGAGATCGAGAAGGAATACGGCGCTACCTTCGCCACCACTGAGATCCTCCTCAACGGCGAGCGCGACCCCGGCAACCGCACGGAGGAGACCAACCTGGGCAACCTGATCACCGACGCCATCCTGTGGTACGCCACCAAGGACGGCGAGGACATGGGTGTCCCCGCTGAGAACGTTGTCGCCCTGACCAACGGCGGCGGTATCCGCGCCACCATCGAGGCTGGCGACATCACCAAGAACGATGTCAACACCGTCCTGCCCTTCGGCAACACGGTGGCTTATGTCATCGTGGAGGGCGAGGCCCTGCTGGAGGCCCTGGAGGCATCCACCTTCTGCACCCCCACCGCCATCGGCGGCTTCCCCCAGGTTTCCGGCATCGAGTTCACCGTTGACACCACGAAGGAATTTGACCAGGGCGACCAGTACCCCGGCTCTGAGTACTATGCCCCCAAGAGCATCAACCGCGTAACCATCAACAGCATCAATGGCAAGGACTTCGATCCCGAGGCCACCTATGCCGTTGTGACCAACGACTTCACCGCTGCCGGCGGCGACACCTACTATGCCTTCTCCGTGGCCACTGTGGTGGACACCGGCGCCCCCATGGACGTCGTGCTGATGGAGTACATCACAGACGTCCTGGACGGTACGGTTTCTGCTGAGAAGTACGGCGAGACCTCCGGCCGCATCACCATCGCCGCTGGCGACGCTGCGGAGCCCAGCGAGCCCGATACCGATACCCCCGCTGAGCCCGACACCCCCGCTGTGGCCCCCGCTGTTACCTTCTCCGATGTCACTGAGGCCAACTGGCACTATGAGTTTGTCACCGCTATGGTGAATGCCGGGATCGTGGATGGCTACTCTGACGGCACCTTCCAGCCCGGCAACTCCGTCAACTGGGGCGCTGCGCTGAAGATGGTCCTGACCTATGCCGGTTATGGCGAGCAGGCCCCCGTAGAGGGCGGCACCTGGGCCAGCGGCTACATTGCCCTGGCGAAGAGCGAAGGCCTCATTGACGGCGATGTAGAGCAGAACGCCAACATCACCCGTCTGGAGATGTGCCAGCTGCTGGCAAAGGCCCTGAAGATCCCCGCCTCTGAGAAGGAATCCACCTTCCCCGACACGGATGACGGCTATGTACTGGCCCTGGCTGAGCTGGGTGTTATCGGCGGCAATCCCGACGGCACCTTCGGCCCTGACGGTGAGCTGACCCGCGCCCAGCTGTGCAAGATCCTCAGCGAAGCCCCCGAGGCTGCTGCTGAGGTGACTCCCTCTGAGGAGGCCCCTGCCGCTGACGGCGAGACGGTTGCCGGTGAGCCCGCCGCTGAGGAGGACAAGGAGCCCGCTGCTGCGTAACCTCTTTGTTGTTGAATAGCGACATAAAAAAGATGGCCTGCCCCGCAAGGGGTGGGCCATCCTTTTAATATCTCTTCTTGGCAACTATCATAATTTCATCAATAATGACATCAATTGTATCCAATGTCCAAGGGATCTGGTTATCTTCCATATAGTCAAACAGCAAGTCATCCAGCTCTTTTTTGATATCCCTATGGACAATGACATTGTCTCTCCAGTCACGCTTTGTGTACTTGACAATCACAGCTTTGATCTTCCATGCCAATTCACCCATTGCGTCTGTAATTTCTATATCAGCATCTCCAGTTGACTTTTTGATACCTGCCCAAACCGCACCATAGAAGGATTTCGCTTCACTATCATCCATGATGTTCTCCGGATATGGAACAGCACTCCGGCCAGCCCGATAGTCTTCTGCCATTTTTTCCATAGAAGAAAGATACTTTTCGCTGTCACGTCCCTGCATATAGTCCAGAAGGGATTTTTTAATCCGCTCCATAAACGTCATGTAACGGATCGGATCGACATACCGCTGGCTTTCAAGGACTTCAATCTGCCGTGACTGAATCGCTTCTGCTTTCGCCTCATTAGAGCTTAACCGGGCCAGCTGTTCCTCCATCTTTTCCTTGTTTGTAATGTCAAGCGGTTCTATAAGGATTTTTGCATCCTCTGCATTCACATAGGTGTTCAGCAGCTGGCGGATCCCATCTTCATATCGGGAAAAGTCCACACGGTCATTGAAACGGAGAGAGACGCTGTCCTTCAATTTTTTGAAAAAGAGATAGTCCTTGCGGTACACTTCAGCCTGATCAAATCCGACAGCTTCAAATAATTCATAGCTGGAATACATAAAGTCCATCAGCTTTGCAAAGACTGACAGTTCCTTATAGAAGCTTTTGCGCACCTCATGCTCCCTGAGACGTTCCTGCCATACGTTTGTGCTGGGCTCGTCCGGATCAATCCCTCTAAAAATTTTCCAGAGCGCTTGATGAGACTTCTCCAGTTTTTTCCTCTCTTCTGAAACGGCGGAGATTGCTGCCCGGATCTCCGAACGGTTAAATAGGTTCATTCCAGACTGTTCATCGTTGTACATATCCAAAGCGGAATTCAACCTCTTGAAGATCCCCCTATAATCGACAATCAAGCCAAAATCTTTGTCTGGGTACACTCTGTTCACACGGGCAATGGCCTGTAGGAGCGCATGATCCTTCAGCTTTTTATCTACATATAGCACTGCGGCAATTGGCGCATCAAACCCGGTAAGCAGCTTATCCTTTACAATCAGCAGATCGATATCGCCCTCCCGGTCAACGAACCTCCCCGTCACAGAGTCTTCGTAGGCGTCATAGTTATTCTTGAAGAGCGGATCAATTTCTTTCCGGAAAAACTCGCCGATAATTTTCTGGGTCTGTGGGGTATTGTTTTCATCGTCACCCTCCCGGCCGGTATTCGGCGTAATGACCACAGCCGGGGTAATCCCGCCAAGATCCCGCAGCTTATAAAAGAGCTGCACTGCTTCTGCACGGGAGGCGCAAGTCAGCATGGCTTTAAATCTTTTGGATCTGACATAATTGATAAAGTGCTCATGCAGGTCAAACGCTATCATGCTGAGGCGGGCCTCTGTTTCAGCGAGCGCCACAAACCGGCTGTATTGAATCTCCAAATCCCTTTTTGCCTCTTCCGTAAGGCCTACGGTCATATACTTCAGGTGGGCATTGATTTGCTCACTGGTAACTGTTTGGGGGATCACACGGCCTTCATAAATGATAGGAACCGTTACCCTATCGTTAATGGCATCTTGGAGCGTATATCTGTCAATCTCGGGGCCAAACTTTTCATAGGTATTCCTTGCTGGGAGAATATCACGCCTATTGTCTTCCGGCTTTTTCTGTATCAGAGGCGTACCGGTAAACGCAATCTTCACCGCATTGGGCAGGACCCGGTTCATGTAGATATTCAGCTTTCCGTACTGTGTCCGATGTCCTTCATCAATAAAAACGAAAATATTTTCGCTGTCATTACAGTACTCCTGCTTTACTGCTGCCTCAAATTTATTGACCAATGCAGTGATGATGGTATTGCTCTCTTCTTTCAGCAAAGCAATCAACCCTTTACCAGTCTTGGCGCGGTGGGGGCTCATTTGCGTGTGTATGAAATTATCCCGGATCTGCTTATCCAAACTAATCCGGTCAGTCACCATCACAAAGCGCGGCTGTTTGATGATGCTCTCTGGGTCCATGCTTTCACGCAGAATCATTTTGGTCAGCATAATCATCGTAAGCGTCTTCCCGCTGCCCTGCGTGTGCCAAACCACCCCGCTTCTGGTGTTTGTGCCGTCTCTCAGCAAAATACGATCCATGCATTTTTTCACGGCAAAGTACTGCTTATACCGGCAGATTTTTTTTACATTGTTGTCATAAATAATGAAATTGCGGATCAAATCCAGCAGCCGGTCCGGATGCAGCAGCGAGACCAGCGCCCGGTCCTGCGCTTTGATTTGACCATCCGGAGAACATTTCCGGCACCACGCCTGCTGCCACTCCTTTGTCTTCTCATCATTCTCGTACCAGGACACAAAGCAGTTTGCAGGTGTTCCGCAGGTCCCATAAAGGACTTTATCCGGATTAACCGCCAAAACCAACTGCGTGTAACGGAACAGATGGGGGATGTATTCTTCTCCCCAGTTGCGGATGATCTGGTTGACACCCTCCATCACATCTACGCTGGATTTTTTGCATTCAATCACGATCAACGGGATGCCGTTTACCAGCACTACAATATCAGGCCGGGCAAATTTGCCGTTGGGTCGCTCCACCTCGAACTCATCTGTCACCTGGAGGATATTCTTCTCCGGGTGTTCAAAATTGATAAAGTTCATATCAAAGGATTGACGTGTCCCGTCGGGCAAATCCTCTTCCAGGCTCTTTCCGGCACAAAGCAGCTCATAGATTGCCTTGTTCTCTGCATAAAGGCCAGCAGCGCTGTACTGGTCTACGGTTTGCATAGCCTTTGCAATAGACCCGCCGGAAAAGAAGCGTTCTTCTGTGTCAAACTGATACGTCTGGTGGCTCAAAAAAGACTGTAGCTCTTCCGTAAACAGCACAGCCCTGCGGGAACCACGCTTTTTCTCCGCCTCACTCCGGGGCACAATCGTATATCCCAGCTTTTCAATTACTTTTAACGCGCGATCCTGAGATTCCGGCCGCTCATTAAATATTGTATGGTCAGGCATACGGTTTCCTTCTTTCATACTGGCTGCAGGCCTTGGATTAAACAGCAATTATTTCACCCGCACCACACCTGTTAACAAGAGCTGCATCAGAGCCTTTTTCTTCTGGATCCATACGTGCAGCTCTTCTTCTACTAATTTTATTACTGCGTCTTGTTGGGAAAGGCACTTTGCAATATCCATACAGACCTGCCGGTCTGTTGGTATCCTCACCTTAAGCGAGGCTACATCGGATGTGTTCAGTGCTGGATAATTCGTCCCCACCAGTCTCTCTCTGAATTGTCTATCCATGTTTTGGGAGAAAAGCTGGTGAAACACAACAGGGGAATACTCCGGCTTTTTCGGTGACAGAACCGCAAAGCCGGTTGATGCAACACATTCTTCACTTTGGAAATCCACATAGGCAAATGCATGGAGGTACGGACGGACGGTGCTCATCAATATATCGTTATGATGGAACCGTCTTCTAGCCCGTACAGGTGCTTCCTCGAACGTAATTTTGTTGTCTGGACGTTCCATGGTTCCATGGTTCACGGATGCAATATCAATATAATAAAAAGCGTATTGGGGAGATGTTTTTTCTGAGAGGGTCTCTCCGTTGATAAAAAATAAATCTTGAAGCTCTCTCAGCTGATTGTGCCACTGGGGTGCAAACAGCCTCTCCAACAGCCCTCTTTTCTTTGTCAATTCTTCCTTCAACCGCTGGCTTTTCAGCGCAATCACCTTATCGCACTGTGCAAGGATTCCGGCAATCTTCTCCTGCTCCTCAACCGGCGGGACTGGAACAAAACAGCTATAAAAGTCTTTTCCTGTCAGATTGAGCAGGCCATCGTCCCGCACACCACGGTTGATTTTAGAATAGAGCTGCCTGTTCAGGAACCCGCTTAAAAACAGCTGCTCATAATAGGCCGCATCCTGGCCCTCAATCCGAAAGCTCTCAAATACGCTGGGAACTGCGGCGGCATCCCTGCTGTTCAACCGATAGATACAGCCTTGCGGGTAAGCTGTAGAATTCCCTTTATTGTAGGAAAAGTCCCCCGTATGCAGCACAATATACTGATCGTACTGCTTTCCAGAGAGCTCCTTCCCAAATTTCTCTGCCTGATTGACAAATCCAACACCTGCGGATATGCTCAGGGTTTCATAGCGGTTCTGCCCTGCCCTTTCCGTCAATTCACAGGCAATCTCACGTAATCTTTTCACGTTCCATTCTGCGGGAACAACACCGGCCTCAGTAACTTGATATCCATCAGGAATCCCATCACCAACTGTCCACTGAATGGTCTCTTTAATTATAGCCATCATCTGGCCTCCTACTTCACATGCTTATCCAAAGCGAATCAAAGGCCTAATTCCTTCAGGTATCTGTCCATCTGCGCTTCGGCTTTTGCGATTTCTGCTTTCAGCCGTTCAATATTGGACTGAACCGCCTGCATATCAACCGGTTCTTCCTCTTCAAAGGTATCCACATAGCGTGGGATATTCAGATTATAGCCGTTCTCCTCGATTTCCTCCAAGGCTGCCACATGGGCAAATCTTATCTTCTCTGTGCGCTCCTGATATGCTTCAACAATCGCGTCAATGTGCTCCGGGGCCAGTTCATTCTGGTTGCTTGCTTTGATATACCGGGGATCCCCGTTCTCATCCTTCTTGCTGGCATCAATGAAAAGCACATCTGTATTGGACCGGTTCTTTTTGAACACCAAAATGCAGGCAGGAATGGACGTCCCATAAAACAGGTTCTCCGGCAGGCCAATGACTGCATCCAGCAGATTTTCTTCAATGACTTTCTTGCGAATACGGCCCTCCGCGGCGCCGCGGAACAAAACGCCATGGGGTGCAACGGCTGCAATCCGGCCATTCACAGCAAGGCTGGCAATCATGTGGAGCAAGAACGCCCAGTCGCCCTTACTGGCTGGAGGAACCCCCCAATCAAAACGATGGAATTTATCCAGGGAGGCTTCCATCTTGAACTCCTTTTTCCCTCTGCCGCTGGACTCGCCGCCAGGATTAAAGCCTGATGCCCACTTATCCTTGGAGAACGGCATGTTGGCAACAATCGCGTCAAAAAGCAGCAGATTACCATCCTTGTCCAGGAAAACAGGGTTTGCCAGGGTATCGCCCCAGCCAATCTTTGCATCCCGGATTTCATGGATGTACATATTCATCTTGGCCATTGCAACAGAAGAACCGTTTACTTCCTGGCCATAGATGGAAACTTCCTTGCTGTTCTGCTTCTTGGCCGCTTTGATCAGCAGGGAGCCGGATCCGCAGGTGGGGTCATATACGCGCTCACGGGGCCTGACATCCACAATACGGGCTATGATCTCTGATACAGCAGCCGGGGTGTAGAAGGAACCGGCCTTCTTACCCGCCATGCTGGCAAACTGCCCGATCATGTATTCATAAGCGTCGCCAATCACATCTGCCGGTACCTGCCCTGCTTTTACTTGGATTTCAGATGGACGCAGGCTCAGGGGTTCAAAGTCCTCCAGCAAATCACGGAGAATGGCCTTTTTATGCTCCAGCGTTCCAAGCGCATTTTCACTATTGTAGTCTACGGTATTCAGAACCCCCGCCAGCTGCTGATTGTTATCCGTCTCAATTTTACGCATAGCCGTATTGATTAGCTGGCCGATCTTGTCCGAGAATCTTTGTTCATACAGCGATTGATAGGAGTATTCTTCCGCAATTGTGAACGGCAGGTAACGTTTCTGACGCTCCAGCCGGATCCCGGAATATTCTTTTTTCAATTCATCAAGAGCATCTTCATAAGAATCACTCAGATACTTGACGAACATAATCGGCAAAACGTAATCCTTGTAGTTCGCGGCATCAATGGTGTCGCGCAAGGTGTCTGCACCACGCATCAATGCGTTTTCAATATCCCTCTTCGTCGTCATCTGTTGGCCCCTCCAATGATATCCTCCAGCAGCTTCCTGGTGAGCGTTCGTTCCTCTTCAATCAATTCACGGTACAAGCATTCCCGGTGACGGCCCAACGTATCGATCCTCACCGCTGTTTTTTGAACCTCCCATGCAGGTATCGGGACTTCCAAGTCTAAGATGGTTTTAATTTTTACGGTTTTTTGCGCTGTCCCTCTCTCCATACTGAGAACACGCTCCTGGATGCGGTCCTGTGACAGGCAAAGCCGAAGATATTCCGGCATGACCTTTTCCTTATCTTTTACCCGCAGTACAGCAAATTGAGACGGTACCAGGATACCCTCATAATCATGCTCAACGTACACAGGGTACATGGGGGAAAACAGCCGGACCACGATATCCCCTTTAGCCGTAAACAGGGCATTATCCAAGCTCTCGCAAGCATAGAAGTCTTCCAGATCGGGAAGATGGATACTGCCATTCCCATCAAATGCCCTGAGCGTGAGCCTTCGATAGGAGCAGAACCCCTCCTCCCGGCTTCTGGCTTCTTTTCGGCTCAGAACCATGCCGCCCTGTACCTCAGCAATATCTGAAATCCTTGCGATCATCTTTCTTCCTCCCCAAAAAGGAAGGTGGCCTGCCCACAAGCGGGCGGGCCACCTTATCGTGTTATCTGGTGTGGCTTTCAGGGCGGCAGTGGGCATCTACGCGGCTGTCATACCTGCGGGCTTCCCGGACAGTAACCCGGGAGGTGTAATAGCCCAGGCAGATCCGGTTCCCTGCGTCAGGCAGCCAAGCGCAGCCGGCACGATGTACCTCGCGCTCACTTGTCAGCTGCTCACTCTTGTTTACATAAAAACGCATCAAGCTTGTTCTCCTTTCGTATAAAGTAAAAGCACAAGCCCGCATTGACATTCTTACGAAAGTCTGATATCATAGGTATGGATATGTCTATGACATTTTCGCGGGAAGCTCTCGGATACAGTTGCCGCTGTGTCCGGGGGCTTTTCTTTGTCTGTTGCAATCATACCATATGGTTTTCCTGCTGTCAAGGCTTTTTCAATTATTTAATAGGTAACATTTCAATATGACGAAAATATGCATGCGAGAGTGTTTTGCTGCCTCCCTCTTCCGAATCAGTCCGGTGGTGGACGGCAGGTCATTCCTGAAGAACATATCCAGTCCCTCTCCGGCATATCAACTATTTCACCGGGGATATGCTTCTCTCTTGGCGCATACTTTTGGGCCTGTAGACATACTCCCTGGCCCCCGGCATACAATCTCCATGGTGCCACTGGCAATTGTTTGCGTTTATATATTGTGTTTTGGGGCCTAAATAAAATTTTTTCACAGGATTCCCCTATTCTAGCAAATCCACACTTGCAAACTCCTGCCTATGAGGCTTATAATAGAGAGGATCACAGCAAACTAAAGTTCATGCCCCCGCCGGCAGGGGGCGTAGGAGGTGTGCAGCATAGCGTTTATCAATACCTTACTGGCGCGCTTTTTCGGCGGCGAGCCAGAAAACGATGAGGAATCCGAGGCTGTCCAGGCACCAGCCCCCCCGCCGGAACCGGAACCTGCTCCGGTAAAGGCCCAGTATGAAATCCAGCTCTCCCCGGAGCACCCAGTCCGGCGGCTGTGGGATCTCTCCTGCCATTATTCCGGCCCTATGCCGGGGCCTGAGCTCCGTTTGGATGAGCAAACCAGCGAGGAATTGACCGAAGCAGATGCCAACCGGGAGCTGCGCCGGCTTCAGCTGACGGTCAGCTCCTCGGCAAGCGAACGCCTGAGCCGCATCCAGCCCAAGCTGGACGAGGCGGCCGCCGCGCAGCTGCCGCCCCCAGCCTTCGACGCCAAGGTGGCCGTCTTCTTCTCCAGCGACAACCTGACTGCCTGGGTCCTGGCCTACCCGCCTCTGGGTGAGGGCGCGGCCCTCAGCCGGGGGATCCTGGACAAAGCCCTGGCAGAAAACCGGGTGCGCTTTGGTCTTGACGAGGCCCTGCTCGACAGCCTGCCCGATAACCCGGACCGCTATTTCCACTTCTTCCCTGTGGCACGGGGACAGAAGCCGGTCCACGGTGTGGATGGGTATGTGGTTGACCTCTTCCCCCGCACGATGGAGCGGGCGGTAAAGCCGGATGAACAAAACCGGGTGGACTATGCGACCCTGGATTTTGTCCACAATATCGAGAAAGGCGGCGTGATCTGCAAGATCATCCAGCCGACCAAGGGCGTCCACGGCCGGACCGTGCAGGATCAGGCGATCCCCGCCAAGGACGGCCGGGATCCGTCGGTCCCCAAAGGCCGCAATACCGAGGTGTCCGAGGATGGCTGTGCGCTGCTGGCAACAAGCGCTGGCCATGTGGAGTTCAGCGGCCGCACCTTCCAGGTCCGGCCCCTGCTGGCAGTTTCCGGGAATGTGGATTTCTCCACCGGGAATATCAATTTCCTGGGGGATGTCTCCATCCGGGGGGATATCTGCTGCGGCTTCACTGTACGCGCCACGGGAAATATCACCGTGGGCGGCGTGGTGGAGGCCGCCACCGTGGAGGCGGGCGGCGACCTGGTCGTGGCTGGAGGTGTGCAGGGGGATAACCAGGCCGTGATCCGGGCCCAGCGGAATATTTTTGTGAAATACCTGGAAAACTGCTCTGTCTATGTCCGGGAAACCCTGCATACTGACTGCATTATCAACTGCGATGTGTACTGTGACAGCGTCATAGAGGTCCGCTCTGGCCGTATGACTGTCATCGGCGGCTGTATCCGGGCCGCTACAGAGCTCAACGCCGGCACGGTCGGTTCCCGGGCGGAGTGCCGCACGGAGGTCATTCTGGGCGGCCGCCCCTGTGAGACCTTCGACTACGACCTCCTGGTACGGGAGATCCGTGAGCTGGAGCAGGAGATGGAAAAGACCGAGAAACAGCCAGACAGCCCTAACAAGCTCAGCCGCATGAGCAAGATGCGTATGCAGCTGCTGATTAACAAGAAGAAGCTGGAGCAGTTCACCAAGGAGCGGGATCCCTCCCTCAAGGAGGGGGAAACCGGCGAGGAGGGAGAGGCGCCGAAGGCGTCGCCCCGCCGCCGCATGATCTGCGACACTGTCTACCCTGGCACCACGCTGACCATTGACAATGTCATCACCCGCTTTGAAGACAGACTCTCCCCCTGCCGGGCGGCGCTGGAAGGCGGGAAGATCCGTCTGATTTGATGGGCCGGAGGCCTGCCCCTATAGAGGAGTACAACATGAAAGGAGGGAAAAACAGCATGGATACCGCTATGTCCCAGCAGAACCTGGAGGAAATGCTCGATACCGTCGTACGGGAGGTGACGGAGAGTACCGCCGGCATACGGCTCTATCACGACACCCAGCCCCCCGCCGGTGATCTCTGCACCATCTATATCTCATTCCAAAAGGGTCTGCGTTCTAGCCTATCCCTGTGCGCGGAGGCCGCCATGCTGAAACGTATGACGCAGAATTTTATCCAGTCAGAAGACGTAACCCTCCAGGATCTGGAGGATTTCAGTAAAGAGTACTTTAACGTTGTGTGCGGGCGGGTCGCGGCGATCCTGTTCAAGACCACCAAGCTGGCCGCCCGCTTCAGCGTACCCGACTTCTATCAGGGGCGCTACAGTCCGGAGGGCTTCCGGGATCAATTTGTCCTCACCTACTCCAGCGACCAGCGGGAGAACGCGCAGCTAACCCACCATGTACCGCGCCGGGATGAGGACGAGGTAACAGCTACGACTACCTTAACTTGACAGAAAGGGACGAAATCATGGGAAAAAGAATAATGGTGGTGGACGATTCACGCATGGTTGAGCTCCAGATGAAAAACCTTCTGGAGGACACGGATTATGAGATAGTCGCCTACTGCCGCAACGGAGAAGACTCTATCGACACCTACGGCCAGATCCACCCGGACCTGGTGACAATGGATATTATCATGCCCGGCATGGACGGCCTGGAGACAGCCCAGGCGATCCTGGAGAAGTACCCGGACGCGAAGATCATCATGGTCTCCTCCTTGGCCTACGAGGACACCTTCGACGAGGCCAAGACCATCGGCGCAAAGGGCTTCCTCGACAAGCCCTTCGACCGGGAGCGGCTGCTGGCAACCTTTGAGCAGGCACTCGCCGAATGACGCCCCACCGAAGCAGCAACCCGCGCGGGAACCTTGGGCGTTCCCACGCGGGTTTTCCACATTTGGGCCGCAGGGAAGCCTGCGGCCCGGCCAGCAACAACAGCCGCAAATAAAGGAGGTTCCCACCATGCCCACACCCCGCGTTGCCGCACTCCACGACCTGAGCGGCTTTGGCCGGTGCTCGCTGACAATTGTTATGCCCACCCTGTCCGCCATGGGGGTACAGTGCTGCCCCCTCCCCACCGCGTACCTCTCCACCCACACCGGCGGCTTCACAGGGAATACCTTTCTGGACCTGACAGACCAGATGGCCCCCGTCACTGCCCACTGGAAAAGCCTGCCCCTCACCTTTGACGCTGTTTTTACCGGCTTCATGGGCAGCAGCGCCCAGATCGCCCTGGCCGCAGACTTCATCCGCACCTTCCAGGGCCCCGGCTGCCTGGCGGTCGTGGATCCGGTCATGGGGGATCACGGCAGGCCCTACCGCACCTATACCCCCGAAATGTGCCAGGCCATGGCGGAGCTGGCCGCCCTGGCAGATGTGATCGTCCCCAACCGCACAGAGGCAGCGCTGCTGCTGGGCGTGGACTACGAATCACTGTCCCTGGACCAGGAGGCGGACTGCCGCCGCTGGGCCCAGGCCCTGAGTCTGGACGGGAGGCGGTCGGTGGTGCTCACCGGCGTCTCCCCGGCCCCCGGGACAGTGGGCGCCATGTGCTTTGACCGGGCCACTGGCACTACGGAGATAGCCTGCGCGCCGCTGGCGCCAGGCAGCTTCCACGGCACGGGGGATCTTTTCGCCAGCGTCCTGGTGGGCGCACTGACAAAGGGGCAGCCCCTGGCTGCGGCGGCACAGCTGGCCGCGGAGTTTACCAGCCTGTGCGCCAGGCGCACGGGGAAACAGGCCCTGCCTGCCCGGGAGGGCCTCGACTTTGAGCCGCTGCTATGGAAGCTGGGCGGCATGACCGGCGGGGAGGGATGGGAAGGATGAGCTATGCAGACGAGGTGTTTATCTCCGTCTGCCGGGAGATCCTGGCAAACGGTGTCTGGGACACGGACCGCACGGTCCGGCCCCGCTGGGCGGACGGCGCAAGCGCCCACACAGTGAAGCTATTTGGTGTGGTCAACCGCTACGACCTGCGCCGGGAATTCCCGGCTATGACCCTGCGGCGGACCGCTTTCCGCAGCTGTGTGGACGAGCTGCTGTGGATCTGGCAGAAGAAGTCCAATGACGTCCGCCAGCTGGGCAGCCACGTCTGGGATGCCTGGGCCGGTGAGGACGGCACCATCGGCAAGGCCTACGGCTACCAGCTGGGGGTGAAGCACCAGTACAGCGATGGATGGTACGACCAGGTGGACCGGGTACTGAAGGATCTGCGGGAGAACCCCGCCAGCCGCCGGATGGTGACGAACCTCTTCAACCACCACGACCTCTATGAGATGGGCCTGTACCCCTGCGCCTACTCCATGACCTTCAATGTCAGCGGCAGCACCCTCAACGCCATCCTGAACCAGCGCAGCCAGGACATGCTCACCGCCAGCAACTGGAACGTGTGCCAGTATGCTGTCCTGGTTCACATGCTCGCCCAGGTCTCCGGACTGGAGGCGGGGGAGCTGGTCCATGTCATCGCGGACTGCCATATCTACGACCGCCACGTGCCCCTGGTGGAGGAGCTGATCCGCCGGGAGCCCCGCCCGGCCCCCCGCTTTGTGATCGACCCGGCGGTGACGGATTTCTACGCCTTCACCCCCGGCAGCGTCCGTCTGGAGGGCTACGAGCCCTGGGATTTCCAGGGGAAAATCGAGGTGGCCGTATGAACGCCATCGCCGCAGTCAGTACCGCCTGGGGCATCGGGCGGGAGGGGGACCTCCTCTTCCATATCCCCGAGGATTTGAAGCGGTTTCGCGCCATGACCTCCGGCGGGACGGTCATCATGGGCCGGAAAACCCTGGATTCTCTGCCGGGTGGGAAGCCCCTGCCCAACCGGCGCAATTTGGTCCTGACCCGGGATTGTTCCTTCTCCCGCCCCGGCGTGGAGGCGGCCCACTCGGTGGAAGAACTCCTCTCCCTCATCTCCGGCAGTGGCCCGGACAGCGTCTGGGTGTGCGGCGGCGGGGAGGTCTACCGGCTGCTCCTGCCCTATTGCCGCCTCTGCTGCCTCACCCGGGTCTATGACGCGCCGGCAAGCGACACCTCTTTCCCGGATCTGGACCGGCTGGCGGACTGGCAGCTGCTGCACTCTGGCCCGGTCCTCCTCTCCGGGGAAACGGCCTATCAATTTGTAGACTATGCGCGCCGCACCGCGCCGGGGGAAGCGCATGGCTGATTTGACCACCAATGTCCGGTACATCACAGGCATTGGCGAGCAGCGGGCCAAATCCCTCCAGAAGCTCCATATTACCACCCTGCGGGATCTGATCTCCTATTTCCCCCGCGCTTACGATGACCGCCGCAGCTTCAAAAAAATCCAGGAGCTGGAGGATGGGGAGAGCGCCTGTGTGGAGGCTATGGTGGCATCCACCCCCACCCTCAGCCGTATCAGGGCGGGGCTGGAGCTGGTCAAGCTCCGGGCTGTGGACAACACAGGCGCGCTGGATATCACCTTCTTCAACCAGCCCTACCGGAAGGACAGCCTCCATGCCGGGGAGACCTATACCTTCTTCGGCAAGGCCGAGGGGGCCCTGGCAAAAAAATCCATGACCAACCCTGTTGTGGAGCAGGAGGGCGCCCGGCAGCTGACCGGACGGATCATGCCGGTTTATGCCCTCACCGCCGGTATCTCCCAGCTGATGCTGGTGCGGGCTGTGGGGCAGGGCCTGTCCGCCTGCCGGGGCCTGCTGCCCGACCCCCTGCCTGATGAGATCCGCCGTGCCCATCAGCTCTGCCGCATCGGCTACGCCTACGAAAAAATCCATTTCCCCGCCAACGAGGAAGAGCTGTCCATCGCCCGGCGGCGGCTGGTATTTGAGGAGCTGTTCCTGCTGGCCCTGGGCCTGCAGCGGCTGCGCCGCCGCCGGGATACGCTCTCCTGCCAGCCCTACCAGGACACCGATTTGACATGCTTTTACAACAGCCTCCCCTTCCCTCTCACCACTGCCCAGCGGCGCGCCATTGAGGAAATCTGTACCGATGTCGCTGCCGGCCGCCCTATGAACCGGCTGGTCCAGGGGGACGTGGGCTCCGGGAAGACCATGGTTGCCGCCGCTGCCATCGTCTGCGCGGTGCGCAATGGGAAGCAGGCGGCGCTGATGGCCCCTACAGAGATCCTGGCTGGGCAGCACTGCCGGGGCCTGTCCCCCCTGCTGGAGGGGCTGGGGATCTCCTGCGCCCTGCTGACCGGCGCAATGACCGCCAAGGCCAAGCGGGCTGTGCTGGCCGGCCTGGCGGACGGGTCGATCCAGGTTGCCATCGGCACCCATGCCCTCATCAGCGAAGGCGTGTCCTACCGGGACCTGGGCCTGGTGGTGACGGACGAACAGCACCGCTTCGGCGTAAACCAGCGCTCGGCCCTCTCCGCCAAGGGGGAACGGCCCCATCTGCTGGTCATGTCTGCTACCCCCATCCCCCGCACCCTGGCGCTGATGATCTACGGGGATCTGGACGTATCGGTCATCGACGAGCTGCCGCCGGGCCGGCAGGCAATTGATACCTTCGCCGTCACCGGCGCTTACCGGCAGCGGTTCTACAAGTTCCTGTCCAAGGAGATTGCCGCCGGCCGCCAGGCCTACGTCATCTGCTCCATGGTGGGGGAGGACGGGGAAATCCCGGACGAGCGCAAAGCGGCAGTGGAGCACGCCAAAACCCTCCAGGAGCAGGTGTTCCCGGAGCTGCGCGTGGGATGCGTCCACGGGCGGATGAAGCCCAGGGAGAAGGACGCGGTCATGGCCGCCTTTGCCGCTGGGGAGATCCACATCCTGGTCTCCACCACTGTAGTCGAGGTGGGAGTGGATGTCCCCAACGCCACGGTCATGGTCATCGAAGATGCGGACCGCTTCGGCCTCAGCCAGCTCCACCAGCTCCGGGGCCGGGTGGGCCGGGGGAAGTACAAATCCACCTGTATCCTGGTCTCCGACAACCGGAGCGAGGAGGCCAGGGCCCGCCTGAAGGTCATGACCCAGACTGGGGACGGCTTCAAAATCGCGGAGGAGGACCTGCGCCTGCGGGGCCCCGGCGATTTCTTCGGCCAGCGCCAGCACGGCCTCCCGTCACTGAAGGTGGCGGATCTCACCTGTGATGTGGCGCTGCTCAAGGAGGCCCAGCAGGCGGCACAGGATCTGCTGGGCCAGGATCCCGGACTGGAGGGCTGCCCCGTTACCACCCAGCGCCTGGCGGAGATGTTTGCGGCCAACGAAGGGGCGATGAACTAGGGCTCCTCCCTTCATGGGCGGCCTGCCCAACGGCAAAGGATCCCATCACCAGAGGCAATCAGGCAGCAGCCCCTAGCGGGGCCGCTGCCTGACGTTTCATTTCTTATTCCCCCCACGCCGTCAGGTCAAACTCACAGCTGGGGTCGTTGGTGATCGACAGCTCGCGAACACGGCCCAGGCTATCCACCTCCAGGCGGCACAGGAACGCAAAGCCGCCCTTCCCATCCCCCAGCAGTAGGAGGCGGCGGCCCCGTCCGCCGGGGCTAGTGCCCGTGCCGGGGGCGCAGTGGGTAAGCCCAGCCTCCCCGAGATCCTGCCGTACCAGCTCCAGCAGGGCCATGGCATGTTCCAGGCCCTCCTGCCGGTTTTCCAGGAAGGTGACTGCGCAGTCACTGCGCAGCACCGGCCGCAGCCGCTCCACCCCACCGTGTTGGAAGAACCAGGCCAGCGCCTGCAAATCCGGCTCCTCGCCGAAGACCAGGCCGCCTGCGTAGATGCCAACCGCCACATCACCGGACAGGACACAGTAAGCACTCACCACTGCACCGGGCCGGACATGGTCCTTCTGCGCCTCCGGCACCATCTCTATCGGGTGGCACAGCTCCACGTCCCCCATCCGGGTGGATACTGTGACGCTGAGGAACTTTGTCAGGGGCTCCATGCCCAAAAAGGTCTCCCCCACCTTGGCGTCCTTCACCACGCCCTGGAGCAGGACCGTGTCCTGCTGGGCCTCCACCACGCCGCTGCTCTCCCCCAGATCGTAGGAGACCCGCAGGGGGAAGGCCGCCATGCCCAGCCGCAGCCGGGTCCCCTCCTCAATGGAGGGTAAAACCTCCGGGCAGACCAGATCCACCACCGCCCGGTCCTCCCCTTCGCCGCAGCGCACCAGCACCCGGCGGCTCATGGGGTCCGCGCCCGCAGGCGTCACATCCTTCACCACCTGGCACTCCCACACACAGGTGCTGGCGGCATGGGTGTCCATCCCCAGGAGCTCCTCCTGGCCGGTCTCCGGGTCGTTCATGGTGCGGATCACCGCTACGGCGTCGCCCATGCGGTAGCGGTAGTAGTCCCCCCGGTAGCCCGCCACCCGCGCCCCCTCGGCCATGGCCAGGCCCGCCAGGCGGAACGCGTCCTCCGATTTCGCCGCGAGCTCCGCCAGACCGAAGCTGTCAAGCCGCGCCGCCATGGTCAGACCTCATAGTCCACGGCCACGCGGTCTACCCGGATGGCCTTGCATAGCGCCGCCACCGCCACATGGCGCGGATCCGTCTTGTAGGCCTCCAAATCCGCCATGCTGTCGAAAGCGGAGATGAGAACCGCATCATAGTTGTCTGGTGCGCAATTGACGCCCACCTCCTGCTCCCGGATCTGGGGGATCACGCCATACAGGCCCCGCAGGCCGCTGAGGAACTGCTCCGCCTCCGCCTCGGTGCCGGGCTTGAACTTCCACATGACAATATGCTTTACCATGGTGCTGCTCCTTTTCTTTTCGGAATACATCCCTTTTTTGAGAAAAAGGTCAAAAAAGTGCTCCCTGCGAAGCTCTGCTTCGCTTTATGCCGTTATTATATCCAGCGGGCCCTGTTTTGTCAACCGGCCTGCGGCCTTGCGACCCTCGCTGTAGACCGCCTGGATGTGGCGCTTGCCCATCAGGTACACCACCCGCTCAAAGCGCTCCTCCAGGCCCAGCGGCCGGGCCGGGGCGGGCATGGTACTGTCATCCACCACGATGGCATGGAGCTTGCAGCCAATCTGGAAGCCCGCGCCGCCGCCAAAATAGCGGTGCCCGGCAGTGGAGCCCAGGTAGTAGGCCTCCGGCACCGTGAGGAAGGGCTCCCCGGTCTCCATCTGCCGGACCTTTGATGCGCGGATGGACATAACAATGACCTTGTTCATGGCAAGCTGGTCCCCGCCGGCAATGTCGCTGCCCAGGGCCACCGGCACCCCCTCCCCCAGCAGAGTGCGCACTGAGGCTGTGCCACTGCACAGGTTCATATTAGACGCCGCGCAGTGGACTGCCCACACCCCAGCCCGGGCCATGGCCGCGCGCTCCTCCGGCCCGCTGTGGACGCAGTGGGCCATGAGGGTCCCCTCCTTCCACAGGCCATACTTCGCATAGCTCTCCCAGTACCGGCTGCAATCCGGATGGAGCTCCCGCACCCAGGCAATCTCACTGACATTTTCCGACAGGTGGGACTGGACGGGCAGCCCCTCCGCTGCCGCTATACGCCCCAGCTCCGCCAGCAGCCCATCCGTGCAGGAGGGGGTAAACCGCGGGGTAAGGATGGGCTTGACGTGGGCGGTGCAGCAGCCCTCCAGCCAGCGCAGGGTCTCCTGGATCGACTCCTCTGTATCCTCCTGGGCAGGGCCGCTGTTGCGGTCCATGTTCACCTTGCCTACATAGCCCGTTACCCCTGCCCGCTCCAGCTCCTCCATGAGGATGAGCGTGGCATCCGTGTGCCGGGAGGAGAAGGCGCATACCCGTGTGGTGCCGGAGGTGATGAGATCCTCCGCCAACTGCCGGTAGACCTGCCGGGCATAGGCGGTGTCTGAAAAGCGGGCCTCGGTGCGGAAGGTATACGCATCCAGCCACTCCAACAGCGGCAGGTCCATGCCCATGCCCAGCATGGGGTACTGGGGGGCATGGAGGTGCATATCCGCAAAGGAGGGCATGATGAGCGCTTCGCCCCAATCCTCCACCGGGCAGGCGGCGTACTGCTCCGGCAGGGCAGGGTACAGGCCCTGGACCACCCCATCCTCCAGCACTAAGTACCCCCGGGGTATCGCCTCCAGCCTGCCCCATTCCGGCGCATGGATCAGATTCCCCTGTAAAATTGTCGTCATGGCAGCTGCTCCTCTCTCTATTGAAATATAAAAAGCGCCCCAAGCCCGCCCGCATAGGCTGGCTTGGAACACCCATAGCAGGGCCGAAGGGCGGCCCCGTAGAAACTTTCGCGCCATCTCCGCGAAATTATATGAGCGCTATTGCTTTTTCTGCCATCATTATAGCAAATACCGGGGCATATTGCAAGGGGCTAGCCCTCCCTTCTGCGCTGCTGGCCTGGAATGAACCAAATCGCCAGAGGCCCTTCCATAAGGGCAGCGCCGGACAGGAGATCCCTGTCCGGCGCCTGCTTTACTGCTTAACCACTGTCCCAGTCCTGCCGGCAATCCCGTCCCTGGCTTTCTCCAGGAGCGTAATCAGGGCCTGCCGGCCAGGCTTGGACTCTGCAAACTTTACCGCAGCCTCCACCTTGGGCAGCATAGAACCGGGGGCAAACTGCCCCTCTGCGGCGTACTTCCGGGCCTCGGCAGGCGTCATCGCACTCAGCCACTGCTCATCCTCCTTACGGAAGTTGATGGCTACCTTCTCCACAGCAGTGAGGATAATCAGCATGTCCGCGTCCAGCTGTTCCGCCAGCAGCTCGGAGGCGAAATCCTTGTCGATCACCGCCGCCGCCCCCTTGAGGTGGTTTTTCTCCGTCCGGTAGACGGGGATGCCCCCGCCGCCGCAGCAGATGACCAGGTGCCCATCCGCCGCCAGCGCACGGATCGCCCCAGCCTCTATGATATGCTTGGGCTGAGGGGAAGCCACATAGCGCCGCCAGCCACGGCCCGCATCCTCCCGGACCGGGTTGCCGGTAGAGGTGCTGTAGGCCTGGGCCTCCTCCTGGGTCATAAACTTGCCGATGGGCTTGGTGGGGTTCTCGAAGGCCGGGTCAGCCGGATCCACCTCCACCTGGGTGACAATGGAGCAGACGGGCATATTGATAATACCCCGGTTGAGCAGCTCTTCCCGGAAGGCGTTTTGCAGGTCATAGCCAATATAGGCCTGGCTCATGGCGCCGCAGACCGACAGGGGCGTAAAGCCCTGGTTGGGATCCTCCTTCTGGAGGGCCGCCATGGCGTTATTGATGATACCCACCTGGGGGCCGTTGCCATGGGCCACGACCACCTGGTTGCCATCCTCAATGAGATCCACAATGGCCCGGGCGGTAATCTTCACGGCGGCGGCCTGCTCCGGCAGGGTGCTGCCCAGGGCATTGCCGCCCAAGGCGATGACGATACGCTTGCTCATACTCTTCTTCCTCAACCATCACAGCTTTTAGTATACATACTCTTTCTTTCAAGAAAAAGCACCAAAAAGAGCTTTATACAAAAATTTATATATAAAGTTTTTCTTTTGATACTTTTCTTTGTTCACAAAGAAAAGTATGTACACTTAAAACGCCTTGCGCTTTTCGCCCCGGCTCTCCAGCTCCCGCAGGGCGGCCACCGGATCCTTGACCTTGCTCAAGAAGATCATGGCCGCAATGATATAGGGCTTGAAGGACGCCTGCTTATACAGGGGCTCCATATAGCGGTCGAAGACGCTGCTGTCCACCTCGCCCTCCGTGCAGCTCACACCGCTGATATCAGCGGGCAGGCAGTGCATATAGAGGGCCTTGCCGTCCTTCGTCAGTTTCATCATATCCTCTGTGCAGGACCAGTCCTTGTGCTGGGCATTCTGGGCCAGCAGCTCCTGCTCCAGCTGGTCAATCCCCGCCTGATCGCCCTCGCGGTAGAGCTGGGTGCGCTTCTCCATCGCCTGGAAGGGGGCCCAGCTCTTGGGATAGACGATGTCTGCATCCCGGAATGCCTCCTCCATGGAGTTCACCTTCGTAAAGGAACCGCCGGACTTCTCCGCGTTGGCTTTGGCGAGCTCCTCCACCTCGGGCAGAACCTCATAGCCCTCCGGATGGGCCAGCACCACATCCATACCAAAGCGGCTGAACAGGCCGATGACACCCTGGGGCACGCTCAGGGGCTTGCCGTAGCTGGGGGAGTAGGCCCAGGTCATGGCCACCTTCTTGCCCTTCAGGTTTTCTACGCCGCCCAGCTCATGGATGACATGGAGCAGGTCGGCCATGGACTGGGTGGGGTGGTCCACGTCGCACTGGAGGTTCACCAGGGTGGGGCGCTGCTCCAGGATGCCCTTGGCATAGCCCTCGTCCAGGGCGTCCATAAAGGTCTTCTGGTACTTGTGGCCCTCCTCAATGAACATGTCGTCCCGGATTCCGATTACGTCGGCCATAAAGGAGACCATGTTGGCTGTCTCGCGCACCGTCTCGCCGTGGGCAATTTGGCTCTTCTTCTCGTCCAGGTCGCTGACCTCCAGGCCCAGCAGGTTGCAGGCGGAGGCAAAGGAGAAGCGGGTGCGGGTGGAGTTGTCCCGGAAGATGGAGATGCCCAGGCCGGAGTCAAAGACCTTGGTGGAGATGTTCCGCTCCCGCAGGTCCCGCAGGGCGTCGGCCACGGTAAAGATCGCGTCCAGCTCATCGTCCGTCTTGTCCCAGGTCCAGTAGAAATCGTTCTTGTACATGTTGTTGATCCGGAGTTTCTCCAGATGCTGGGCCAGCTTTTCCGTCTTGCTCATGGCTATGTTCTCCTATTCCGTCGATTTTTATTTAGGTGGCCATCCTTTTTCTTGAAAGAAAAAGGATCAAAAAGAACTTTCACACAAGATATCCCTGTAGCAAGCTTTTCCTATGTATGTTCACCGGATATTGTTCTCTGTCCTGCCGCCCCGGTACTCGCACACATCCTCGCCGCCCCTGCCCTTGTAGAGGCCCACACAGGCGGCGTAGACGGCGGCGCAGGTGACAAGATCCTGCTTCCAGGTGATCTCGTTGGGGGCGTGGGCCTGGCTCTCTGCGCCGGGGCCGAAGCCCACGCAGGGGATGCCGTAGCGGCCCTGGATGGACACGCAGTTGGTGGAGAAGGTCCACTTGTCGACCAGCGGGCGGTCCCGCAGGGGCATGGCGTCAGGATGGCCCACCCGCTTCTCTCCATAGAGCGCCTTGTGGGCCTCCGCCAGGGCCTGGACATGGGGGGCGGTCTCCTTGTTGATCCAGGTGGGGAAATAGCACTCTGTCTCATATGTCAGGCCGGTCCAGGCGGGGCGGTCGTACATGTACATGCTCACCTTCACATCCTCGCCGTACCTGCGCACAGCGGGCAGGGCGCGGATCTCGTCCAGGCAGCTGTCCCAGGTTTCCCCGGCGGTCATGCGGCGGTCGATGGAGATGGCACAGCTGTCGGCCACGGCGCAGCGGCTGGGGGAGGTGTAGAACACCTGGGAGACCGTGCAGGTACCCCGGCCCAGGAACCGGGCGTCCTCGTAGTGCTCCGGGTTGTACCGGGGGTTCAGCATCTTCACCAGGCCCTTGATCTCCGTGCCCTCCGCGTCGTCGTTCTCGTTGAGGGCGCGAACCTCCTGGATGATATCGGCCATCTTGTAAATGGCGTTGTCCCCGCGCTCGGGGGCGGAGCCGTGGCAGCTGACGCCCTTCACGTCCACCCGGATCTCCATGCGGCCCCGGTGGCCCCGGTAGATGCCGCCGTCAGTGGGCTCGGTGGACACCACAAACTCCGGGGTGATGCCGTCCTCATTGTGGATGTACTGCCAGCACAGGCCGTCGCAGTCCTCCTCCTGGACAGTGGCTGTCACCAGGATTTTATACCCGGCGGGGATCAGGCCCAGATCCTTCATGATCTTCGCGCCGTACACCGCCGATACCACGCCGCCCTCCTGGTCGGAGCCGCCGCGGCCATAGATCACATCCTCCGTCTCATAGCCCTGGTAGGGGTCGTGCTCCCAGTTGCCCCGGTTGCCAACGCCCACGGTGTCAATATGGCCGTCAAAGGCGATGATCTTCTCCCCCTCGCCCATCCATCCCAGGGCGTTGCCCTCCGGGTCAATCTCCGCCTTGTCAAAGCCCAGGCGCTCCATCTCCAGGATCGTGCGCTTGATGACCCCCTCCTCCTCGCAGCTCTCGCTGGGGATGGCGATCAGATCCCGCAAAAACCTCGTCATATCCGCCTGATATCCCTCGGCAGCACGCTTGATCGCTTCAAAATCCATGGTACAGCCCTCCCTCTCGCTTGCGCGTATTCCGTCTGTTTTGATCCGGGCGCAGCCCGCGCCGGCTCTCTCTGCTCCTATCATATCATAGAAAACGCGGTTGTCAAACAATTTTTTTGAAAACCTAAAAAACTTTTAGAAAAGTCCTTGCATTCCGCTGGCAATACTGGTATGATGGACGTATCAAACTGGCGGGGGACCGAAATATCCCCACGCCTGCGGACAGGGAGGTGATCGCGTATTGGACAGTACCCGTATGGAGATGCTTAAGCAGATCGCGGCCGCCCTGGCCGCCCAATTTGGGCCCAGCTGCGAGGTAGTCATCCACGACCTGGCCGCCCAGGATCCGGAGAGGTCCATCGCACACATAGAAAATGGGCACGTCACCGGGCGCAGGCTGGGTGACGGCCCCTCTACGGTGGTGATGGAGCAGATCCTCCACGGCGAGGAGGATCCCCGGGATCACCTGGCCTACCTCACCCGCACCCCGGACGGCAAGATCCTCAAATCCTCCACTGTCTATATCCGGGACGGGGCGGGGCGGGTGGACGCCATCCTTGCCATCAACTACGACATCTCCGCTCTGCTGATGGTGGAAAACGCCCT
Source organism: uncultured Oscillospiraceae bacterium (assembly GCA_910583885.1). Taxonomy (GTDB): domain Bacteria; phylum Bacillota; class Clostridia; order Oscillospirales; family Oscillospiraceae; genus Pelethomonas. Next base: position 56,577 of record CAJUAC010000001.1, read on the forward strand.
CAGCGGCCTCCTGCGCACAGCAGGGGAGGGCGGCCAGGAGGAGCGCATCACCGTGCTCAACGTCAATGACCTGCTCGACGACCTCATCGAGCAGAGCGTAGCCCTAGTGGGGAAGCCTGTGGCTTTGATGAACAAGGACGACAAGGTCCGGGCGATCCAGTTCCTGAGCAGCCACGGCGCGTTCCTTGTCACCAAATCCGGCGACAAGGTGGCAAAGCACTTTGGCATCTCCAAATACACACTTTATTCATACATAGACCTGAAACAGGAGGAAAAGCGGCATGAGTAAGATTGATCTCAGCATCAACAGGGACGTCCTGCAAAAGAATGTCCAGAAGGCCCGGGAGAACGGCGTCATCATCCCCACCATCGCCCAGATGCAGAACCCCGCATCCATCCCCGCCCCCATCCAGGAGCGGCTGAAGGGCGTGGGGCTGTGGGATGTGAACCCCCTCAACCTCTTCCGTATCACCTGGAAGAACGAGGCCAAGGAGAGCGGCGGCCTGTTCCAGGCCGTGCCCAACTACGTGGAGATCCCCAGCGCCCTCTCCGGCGTCCCCTGCCGCATCATCGCCATGGCCGGAAAGTGGTTCCCCACTGGCTGCCACAAGGTGGGCGCATCCTTTGGCTGCCTGGCCCCCCGGCTGGTTACTGGGCAGTTTGACGCCACCTGGCACAAGGCTGTGTGGCCCTCCACCGGCAACTACTGCCGGGGGGGCGCGTTCAACTCGAAGCTGCTGGCCTGTGAGAGTGTGGCCATCCTCCCCGCCGAGATGAGCCAGGAGCGGTTCAGCTGGCTGAAATCTATCGCCGGCGAGGTCATCGCCACCCCGGGCTGTGAGAGCAATGTCAAGGAGATCTTTGACAAGACCTGGGAGCTGAAGGCCGACCCCCAGTACATGATCTTCAACCAGTTTGAGGAGATGGGCAACCCCCTGTGGCACTACAACGTGACCGGATTCGCCCTGGCAGATTTGTATGAGGCCATCAAGCGTCCCGGCGACCGCTTCGCCGGCGCGTGCTTCACCTCCGGCTCTGCCGGCACCATGAGCGCGGGCGACCTGCTCAAGGAGCGCTATCCCCAGCTGAAGCTGGCAGTTGGCGAGGCCCTCCAGTGCCCCACCATCCTGGAAAACGGCTTCGGCGGCCACCGCATTGAGGGGATCGGGGATAAGCACATCCCCTGGATCCACAACGTGAAGAACACAGATATGGCGATTGCCATTGACGACGAGGACAGCCAGCGCCTGCTGCGCCTGTTCAACACCCCCGACGGCCACGCCTACCTGAAAAATGAGCTGGGCCTGGAGGATGAGCTCATTGAGCAGCTCAGCTGGCTGGGCATTTCCGGCATTGCCAATGTCCTCTGCTGCATCAAGCTGGCAAAGTACTATGAGCTCAGCGAGCACGACGTGGTGGGTACCGTGCTGACCGACAGCGCAGCCATGTACCAGAGCCGCATTGCCGAGCTGGACGAGATGCATGGGGCATACAGCGCCACTGGGGCTGCCATCGACCACCATCTGCATATCCTGGGTCTGAAGACAGACAGCATGATGGAGCTGACCTATGTGGACCGCAAGCGGGTACACAACCTCAAATATTACACCTGGGTGGAGCAGCAGGCGAGGGATGTTCAGGATCTCAACGACCTGTGGTACGACACGGAGAACACCTGGGATGCCGTCCATGCCCAGGCCAAGGAGCTCGACGGGCTCATCAATGAGTTCAACGAGGCGACCGGGCTGCTGAAAAATCTGTAAGTATGGAGCGAACAGGCGGGGTCTCTAGCCCCGCCTGTCCCGCAATATTCCCCACGGGAACGGAGCTGCGGCGTCAGCTGGGTTCCTCCTCGTCCCCATCCTCCAGATACAGCTCCTCCGCCTCCTGCTGGGCCCTCACAAGAATATCCTGTGCCTTGACATAATTCTGCTCCCCCAGCGCCTCAAGGGCATCTGTAATACCATTAAACAGGCGGGTGTAGTATTTGGGGAAATTTTCCATAATCTACTCTCCTTTTCTGGTATCTTTGGGTAATAGCTTATCATAGAGCTTTGCAAAATGCAATGCATTTTGCAAAGCATATTGTGAGTGCATATTGCAATACTATATGTCATGTACATTATATGACGAGGTGCAATATGCGAAAATTTAAAATCCCAAAGCCCTATACGACAACCAACAAAACCATCCGCTTCCCCGACGAGGTAGTTGCCGCCGTCGAAGAGGCAATCCGCGGCAAGGACTGCAATTTCTCCGCATTTGTCATTGAGGCAACCCGTGTTGCTTTAGAGAATCTGCGGGAAGAGGAGGAGGCCTCCGGGGAAGATGCCAGCAGAGGAGGGAGGGCCTGAGAATCCCACGGCAGGGCCTGCGGGAGACGGGGCCGCCAGGGCAAAAAATCCCCTCTCGGGGCTACAATCAAGAAGGAGATGACTTATGAGGAACGTCCTCCACGCCAAGTGCGTAACCTGCGGAAAAATCTATGATGCCGCCCCCGGCCTGACCAACTGTACCTGTGGGGGGATTTTAGACATCATCTACGACTACGATTATATCAAATCCCACCTGTCCAAGGCGGATCTGGCGGGACGCCAGGAGCATACGATGTGGCGCTACCGGGAGATGCTTCCCGTAGAGGACTGCACGGAGCTGCCGCCCCTGCGGGTGGGCTGGAGCCCCCTCTACCAGGCCGGCCGGCTGGCCAGCCAGCTGGGCATCCGGCAGCTCTACATCAAGGATGACGGCATCAATCCCACCGCCTCCCTGAAGGACCGCGCCAGCGCTATGGCGGTGGCAAAGGCCCGGGAGGCCGGCGCAAAGGTCATCGCCTGCTCCTCCACCGGAAATGCCGCCTCCTCCCTGGCTGGGAACGCGGCAGCGGCGGGCCTCAAGACCTACATCTTTGTCCCCTCCCGTGCCCCCAAGGGCAAGGTGGCTCAGCTGATGGCCTTCGGCGCGACGGTTATCTCTGTCCAGGGCAGCTATGAGGACACCTTTGCCCTGAGCAAAGCCGCCATCGACCGCTGGGGCTGGTACAACCGCAACGCCGCCATCAATCCCTACCTGTCTGAGGGCAAGAAGACGGTGGGCCTGGAGATCATGGAGCAGCTGCAATGGGTTGTCCCCGATTACATTGCCATCTCCGTAGGCGACGGCTGCACCATCGCCGGGCTCTGGAAGGGGCTGAAGGATTTGTATGCCATCGGCTTCATTGACCGCCTCCCCCGGCTGATCTCTGCCCAGGCGGAGGGCTGCTGCCCCCTGAACCGGGCTATTAAGACCGGCGAGGATTGGCGGCCTATGGCGGAAAATACCCTGGCCGACTCCATCGCTGTGGGCGTGCCCCGGAACGCGGACAAGGCCCTGCTGGCAATCCGGGAATCAAACGGCCTGGCAGTCAATGTCTCTGACCAGGAGATCATGGATGCCCAGAAGCTGCTGGGCCGGACCTGCGGCGTATTTGGCGAGCCCGCCGGTGTGGCCGGTACGGCGGGGCTGAAAAAGCTCTGCGAGCAGGGTAAAATCCCCGCCAACGCCACAGCTGTCAGCGTCGTAACCGGCAATGGTTTAAAGGATGTGGCAAACGCCATTGCCTCCTGTGGCGAGCCGGTTTCCATCCCCAGCGATATGGACCAGCTGCTGAAGGCCTTTGCAGAGCGCGGTATCCCCCTGGAGTAATTTCTTTTCCGCTACGAAGCTCTCTCCACCTGGCCCATATACTGAAACAGAGAACGGGTGCATCCCTTTCCGTAGGATGCACCCGTTCTCTGTTTTAGCCGGCCGCTGTTAACGCTTATATGACTGCCAATCAGTCAGTAATCCAGTCCCTATACTGGTATTGCGTCTCATATACAGCATCCACCCATCTGGATTCCTCCCAATAATAGCTGCCACTGGGGAGCAGATATTCTTTCCACCAAGCCCTTCCATCAGCTCCGTAGTGGCCCACACCCATATGGTTTCCATTACAGTAGCCACAGGACCATTCTTTTCCGCTCGTGGCGTATTGCTGCGCAGACCAGTCTGAATATTGCAGGGCAGCGCTTCCACTGACATAGGATAGCCCCTCCAGATACATCCCACACCAGCAGTCGTGCCCACCTGTGGAGTCAATATACCGGCCATAGCGGTACTCTGTGCGGCCATCCGAAACCTGTTTGCTCCGTACTTCGACCTCACGGGTACCAGAGGCCTCAACCGGGGTAGAAGCCCAATCACTCCAGGGCCCCCAATGGCCGCCCTTTCCCCAGTGGGCATACAAGGTTTGTCCACTGACTAAATCAAAAACGGTTGAATCCGTGATTTGGGTGCCTCCAGCTGATTGCGTGTACCACCCCTCAAAAACGGATCCCTCTCTTGTTGGCTGCGGCAAGGACATGTTGTGTTCCCCGGCTGTCATAGGAAAGCGGCTGCAAGTTGAGCCGTCATCTAAAATAATATAGAATGGCTGACCACCTGAGTCACCAGCCCCCTCCTGGCTGTCCGTCTTCCAGTGTGCGTATAGTGTGACCCGTGCGGAGTTTCCTGCCGTGGTACTGTTATCAACGAGGGTACCACCGCTGCGGGCAGTATACCATCCCTCAAAGGTACAGCCGCTTTTGGTGGGGATGGGAAGGGTTCCATAAGGCAAGCCCGGTGTTACAGTTTGTGAGCTCTGTGATACGCTTCCCCCATTGGCATCAAAGTCCACGATGCAGGCAGTAATCTCCTCCCGCCAAATGGCATATAATGTTATGTCCTGATCCACAATGAGCTCATTTCCATACAATAACATTAGGTTGCTGTTTTCTAATTCCCAACCTACAAAAGTGTAACCCTGCCGGTCCGGCGTTGGCATTTTGCCAACAAAATTACCAGCTGTAACTGTTTTTGCAGTCTGGGAAACCGAGCCGCCATTCGCGTTAAAATGTACCGTATATTGCTTCTGTGGTGTTGCCGCCCCATTCACAGAATCATATGTGTTCGCCCGATATACAGAACAGTACTCATAACTGCTATAATATCTCCGCATTTGTGCATATGGGATCGTCCGATAAAGCACCTCGCACCGTTTCCCCGCATTGCAGTCAAGGAGTGTCACACTGTCATCTGTGACCCCCATGCAAACCGCAGCATGGCCAAATGATTGATTTGACCTGTAAAAATAAATCAGATCACCCACCTTGGCAGCCTGAAATGTTGCAGCTGCATTGGAGGGGCCCTTATTGCTGACCTTCGTTTTTTCAGTAATATTTACACCGAAAACCTGATTCATCACATAGGAAGCAAAGCCAATGCAGGTCCAAGCATCCCCCTGGCCAGATGAGAGGCTCTTCCCTTTTGCACGGCAAATTGCTTTCAAAGAACAGTTGGAGCATGTCTGCCTAGCTCCATGGGTGCAGGCCTGGCCATTCACTGTAAAAAAGCTGCCGCTTGGATAATCACTCAATATTTGATTCATCGCTGTCTGTACCCCACCTGCTTCGGCCGCCCGCGCAGTTGAAACCGGGAACACTGAGGCTGCAAGGACCATAACAAGCAATACGGGTATCATTTTCTGTAAACGCATCGGCACATCCCCCCTCAAAAATACAGAACGTTGTACAATATCTGCGCAATTACTGCACGATTCAAGAATTCTCCAGACTGCGCCTCTATCCCATCTGTGAACCCTTGCTCGTCAGCTGTGGATAGATACCCCGTTGGATAACCTCCCGCAGCAATCGCCAATTCGTCCATGTCCATCGCGCGTACAACCATGGCAAGCGCCTGCTCATACGTCACCTGGTCACTTGGGCCAAATGTCCCGTCCCCGTAGCCGCCAACAATCCCCAGCTCCTCCGTTTTAGCAATATACTTGTTTGCCCAATGGGTTATCGGGACATCGGAAAACACGGCCGATGGGGACAGGCTGTCTGCCTCACCCATCATACGGCAGACAATTGCGGCCATCTCCGCCCGGCTGACTATCTTATCCGGATTGAAATTCCCCTTTTCATCCCCCTGCATCACCTCAATACCATTCAGATACTCCACTGCTTCTGCGTAGACGGCGTTCTGATCCACGTCGGGGAATATCGAGGCAGCATGGGCGGGAGCTATCAGCATAAGGGCCAGAAAGCCAGCAGCAACAGTGCTTTTTGCGTTTCTTTTCACCTGATTATCCTCCCCAATCAGATATTATACCGGAACTGACGAATTAAATAGTCCACGTCTTTGTCCCCAAGTCCATAATTCTTTATTAAGTCTTTCTGTATCTGACGCAGCGCATCACGGTCCTCGGTGTCGTTCGCCGCCTTGATCGCGGCAAGATAACGGTTGTAGTCGCTGGATGACATGCTTTGCATAGTAGTTTCCTCCTTAAAGAATTTGTATCATTCAAATACGGCATTTCTGGCTGCACGCTTTGTCAGCAGCTTACCAGCCCTTCTTTACGTTACCTGCCAATGTTACATAAATATAATTATCCCTTTTTGAAACCTCAACAACTGGGCAATTATTTTTGATTTGATCGTACAAGTACTGTATAAATGCAGTTACATATTCCTTATTTGGCAGATCCTCGTACCCCCAGGCACTGAACCTCAAATTTTCCCTGCCAGCAGTGTAATCATAACCGTATTCTGTCGGGCGGCCTTGGGATTTGTCAATATATATCAGCTGCACCTCGTCTTTCAGAATCTTCATAGTTAACATGCGCATTTTGTCGTTTTCCATGAGCCACTGAATATGCGAATCTCCAGCGCTAAAAAACCTGCAAAATGTATCTGCACACCTCTGCCCGCACTCACTATTACGGATACGGTCAACAACCTCGGAAGATGCCTCTTTCTTGAACAATCCCAATAATCCCACGTTGAATTCCTCCATATTTTATTTATTTTGATTCACATAAGACATGAACAATGCTAGAAACATACGGAGTATGGGCGAAATTTTTATAGAATCCAAGCGAGTTGCCTGCTGCACTAATCACCAATTTCATCAAAGTCCTCATCTGTTAATTCTCTGAGCAAGACATCATCTCCCATAAAAACCCTCCCATAGTCAAAGTCTACTCCACCTTTCCATGAAACAACAATGAGAAGCTTCCTCACATTTTTTACATTCACCGATATCTCTTGACATCCTGCTTCCCAATTGAGATCACCAGAGTCATATAATTCTATATCGTCTCCATATACACAGAACGTGTATGTTGGCTTGATGGAACATGTTAAGTAACTGCATTGAAAAACTGAATACTCTTCGTTCAAGAAAAACTCTACCCATCCAGTCCCAGAGGTATACCCCGACCATTGGTCATTTCCAAAAGTATACTTTTTTGTATCAGGCTTCTGGCTGGAAAAATCTTCAAACTTCTTGTTGCAAATGCTGGTATTCTATGGTATTCTTAAGCTATATAGCACAGGGAATAAATTTACAAAAAAGTATACCTTTCTGTAAATTTATTCCCTGTATTATGTTATGTCTTTATGGAAATTCCGTCAGCAGCAAGCTGGCAATCAATAAGAACTGGAAGCCGGTTCTTATTGATTGCCAGCATTATTTTCCTTCTACCTCTCCTATTATCCGCCCATAAACGCCATTTTCAGGCACCGCTGGAGGATCTGCCAATAGGTGAGCCGGGGCACGGCCTGGCTGGCGACCAGAGGGATCGCGGCCAGGGTCTGGCCTTGGGAGGTGACGGTCATGTGTCCGAGCTCCTGCCCCTCCTCTACAGGGGCGGCCAGCTCCTCCTCCAGCTCCACTTGGACCTCCATAGCGGCCAGCTTCTCCTTTGCACCCAGGATTGTGCTGTCCCCTGCCAGGCGGGGCATAACACTGGCCGCCTCCCCCAGGGTGACAGGGATGGGCTGGAGGGGCGCAGGGGGCTCCGCTGTGGCGAGGGCATAGGCGGCAAAGCCGTAGTTCAGCAGGACCTTGGCGCCCTCAAAGCGCTGGGTGGAGGTGGGGGCCTTGAGGATGACGGCGATGAGCTCCATACCATCCCGCTCTGCCGTGGCGGACAGGCAGTACAGGGCCCCATCCGTGCTGCCGGTCTTGAGCCCTGTTGCCCCCTGGTAATAGCGGATGAGCTTATTGGTGTTGTTCAGGCCGAAGGCCCCATCCCGGAGACTGTCCATCCAAATGGTGGTGAAACGCCGGATATCCGGGTGGTGCAAAATCAGCTCCCGGCTCATCAGGGCGATGTCATAGGCACTGGTGACGTGGCCGGAGGCAGGCAGGCCGGTGGGGTTGACGAAATGGGTGTCCTCCATCCCCAGCTCCTTTGCCCGCTGGTTCATCTTCTCCACAAACGCCTCCGCACTGCCAGCCAGGTGTTCGCCCAGAGCCATGCTGGCGTCGTTGGCGGAGGCCACACAGACCGCCTTGAGCATATCCTCCACGCTCATCTGCTCGTTCTCCTTCAGCCAGACCTGGCTGCCGCCCATGGAGCAGGCATAGGCGGAGGCAGTCACCATGTCGTCGTAGCGCAGCGCACCGGAATCGATGGCCTCCATGACCAGGAGGACCGTCATAATCTTCGTCACACTGGCGGGCTCCAGCTGCTCGTGCTCATTGACCGCATACAGCACCTCACCTGTGCTCTTCTCCATCAGCAGGCAGGCCCGGCTCTCCACTGCCAGCTCCTCCGCCCGGGCCGCCGGGGACAGGGCCAGAAGAAGCAGCAGGGCCAGCAGGCCGGTCAGGATTCGTTTCATACCGCAAGACCTTCCCTTTCCTTGGATTTTCGATATCCTTGCCATAAGGATATGCCCGGTACGCCGGGCAAATGCCCCTGCTTGGACCAAAATTTTACATTCCCGGGCCCTGTTTCCACTTTGTAATCCTTTGTTTCCCCATTGTTCCCGTTCCTTGACAAGATTGTGAAGATTTTATCTATCACCTGTGCTACACTAGCCCTATCACAAATTTCGATAGAAGGGCGGTTGTGGAACCGTGGAACAGCATAATTTGTATGATGTACGGAAGATGATCCCGATCCGCCGGGGGCCTGTGCGCCGCCGGCTGGGCATGGCATATTATACCGGCAGGCGCTACCTGCTGTGGGCCTCGGGCAAATACCGCTTCGCCCGGGCGCGGGAGACTGCCGCCAGCCTGCCCTATGTCCACGCCAGCCACGCCACGCCGCTGCTGCGCCAGCTCCAGGGTGTGGATATGTGCTACCAGTACAATAAGGTCCAAAACCTGCGCCTGGCGGTGCAGCGCCTGGACGGCCTGCTCCTGCGCCCCGGGGAGACCATGAGCTACTGGAAGCTCATCGGCCGCCCCACCTATAAGAAGGGCTATCTGGACGGCCTGATCCTCACCTGCGGCCATTTCGGCCACGGCGTTGGCGGCGGCCTGTGCCAGCTGAGCAACCTGATCTTTTGGATGACGATGCATACGCCCCTGACCGTGGACGAACGCTACCGCCACAGCCACGACGTCTTCCCGGACAGCGGCCGCACCCAGCCCTTCGGCAGCGGGGCGACCTGCGCCTATCCTCACCGGGATCTGATGATTACCAATGACACCGGCCGCACCTTCCAGCTGCGCCTGCATGTGGGGGAGACGCACCTGGAGGGGGCCTGGCACTGCGACTACGAGCCCTATGTCCGCTACCGGGTGGTAGAGCGGGACCACGAGATCCGGCCGGAATTCTTTGGCGGCTACAGCCGGCACAACAGGCTTTACCGGCAGACCCTCAATCCGGACGGGGAGGTGCTGTGCGAGGAGCTGATGGTGGAAAACCATGCCCTGATGATGTACAGCCCGCTGCTCTCTCCGCCGGACGGGGCAATCGTTAATAAAACATGAATTTTGCGCAAATCATCCCCGCCGCACTTGCGGCGGGGGTTCATTTATGGTAGACTGGATATATTCTTATGCAAATGCGGAAAATCTCATGTATTTTGCTGAAAATCTCACATAAGCACGAGGAAATCATTATGGAAATCACACAGGGCGTGCGTTTCGACGCGCTGGGGCTATCCCCGGATATCATGCGTGCGCTGGAAAAGAAGGGGTACGAGGTGTCCACCCCCATCCAGGCCGGGTGTATCCCCCCTATGATGGATTGGCAGGATGTCACCGCCAAGGCCCCCACCGGCACGGGGAAGACCTTTGCTTTCGGCATCCCCATCATTGAGCATATCGAGATAGACTCCGACCAGGTCCAGGCCGTGGTCCTGGCCCCTACCCGGGAGCTGGCGATGCAGATTACCGCCGAGATGCGGGATCTTGCCCAGTTCAAGCCCGGCGTGCGCATGGTCTGCCTCTATGGCGGCCAGCCCATCGGCAAGCAGATTGACGCACTGAAAAAGCGTCCCCAGATCGTGGTGGCCACCCCTGGCCGCCTGGGGGACCACATGAAGCGGCGCACTGTGCGCATCGACCAGGTCCGCACCGCCATCCTGGACGAGGCAGACCGGATGCTGGACATGGGCTTCATCCACGACGTGACCAAGCTGCTTGACCAGATGAAGCAGCGCAAAAATCTGGGGCTCTTCTCCGCCACCATCAGCCGGGAGGTCATGGACATCGCCTGGGTCTACCAGCGTGACCCGGTGGAGGTGACTGTCCGGGCGGACGAGGGGAACAAGCCGGATATCCTCCAGTACCGCCTGGAGCTGTCCATGAATGCGAAGGTGGACGCGGTGGAGAAGATCCTGGAGCAGGAGCAGTTTGACCGGGTGATGGTCTTCTGCAACACCAAGGGCAACACTGAGCGGGTGACGAAGCTCCTGCAAATGCGGGGCATCGACGCCCTGTGCATCCACGGCGACATCCCCCAGGAGAAGCGGGAGAAGGTCATGGCCCGGTTCCGCCGGGGGGAGCTGCGGGTCTTTGTGGCTACCGATGTGGCGGCCCGGGGCATTGACGTGGACGATGTCGATGCGGTGTTCAACTACGATGTGCCCGATGAAAACGAGTACTATGTCCACCGCATCGGCCGCACCGGCCGGGCCAAGCGCCACGGCGTGGCCTATACCTTTGTCACCGACTATCCTGGCCTGGTGCGTTTAAACGACATCGCCAAGCACACCCGCAACGACATCCAGCCGGTGCAGTTCGGTCCTGACGGGAGCCTCGTCCCCGTCCAGGCCAAGTAATTCCGAGGAAACAGGTATGCGAAACATCAGCAAGCGCTTTGCGGCGGCACTGCTGGCGGCACTGCTGGCTTTGGCCGCCTGCACCAACCATCCGGCAGGCAACAGCGGCCCTGCCAGCCCCGATACGCCGGACAGCACGCCCATCACCCTCTCCGTGGCGGTAACAGACACCCAGGACACCTTAGATCCCGCCCAAGTCACCGCCCAGGGCGGAGAGACCGTCCTCTACCACCTCTTTGAAAACCTCATGCGCTGGGAGGACAACGGCGAGGGCTGGGCCGTCCTCGCCCCCGGCCAGGCGGAGGATTACACCCTGGAAACCGACTATGCCGGCAATGCCACCTACACCTTCACCCTGCGGGAGGGCCTCCTCTGGTCAGACGGCAGGAGCGTCAAGGCGGACGATTTCGTCACCGCCTGGCAGCGCCTGGCGAACCCGGCGGAAGACCTGCCCCACCGGGAGCTGCTCTCCTGTGTGTCCGGCTATGGCCAGGTCCAGGAGACGGGGGATCCCTCCCTGCTGGCCGTGTCCGCCCCCAATGCGCGGACCTTTGTCGTGACCCTGGACGGCAGCCATGCCCATTTCCTGGAGGAGGTGTGTGCGGCGGCCTATACCATGCCAGTGCGCGCGGACCTGGCCGCCAGCGAGGGCTGGGGGAAAACAGCCTCCGCCACTGTCACCAATGGCCCTTACACGGCAACCTATCTCAGCCGCAATCAGGTCACGCTGGAGCGCAGCGGGACCTATTACAACGGGGAGGCCATCCTCCCGGATGTGATCCAGTTCACCACCCGCACAGGCCCCTCCGCCGATTACCAGAAGCTGTTGGACGGGGAGCTTGCCCTGGTGACAGACCTGCCGGAGGAGCCCCTCCAGGCCCTGGCAGAGAGCGGCCTGTGGACACCGGAGCCGGTAACGACCACCTACGGCGTCCTGCTCAACACCCGCCAGCCCCCCTTTGACGATGTTAACGTCCGTCTGGCCTTCCGTCTGGTAATCGACAGCCAAGCCCTGGCGGAGGAGCTGGGCAGCCCCGCCATCCGGCCAGCGCCCGGCCTGATCCCCTACGGCGTCACCGACTACGGGGAGCGCACCCTCCCGGCACAGCCGGAGGCGTCCCCCGCTCTGCCCGACCCCAACGCCGGCCCTGCGCCGGCAGAACCTGCCGCCACATTTTGGGACTTCCGTGCCCACAGCCGGGAGAAGGTGACAGTCCGCGAGGAGCAGGACTATGCGGCGGACTGCGCCCGGGCCAAGGCCCTGCTGGCCCAGGCCGGCTATGCCGGGGGCGGTGGCTTCCCTATTGTGGAGTACCTCTATGTGGAGTCCAGCTGGGGCCGGGAGCTGGCCGCCGTCCTGCGGCGGATGTGGCAGAGCGAGCTGGGCGTGGCTGTGATCACGCGTGGGGTGAGCCAGGAGGAGTACGATACCTTGGTGCAGCTCCAGGCGATCCCTGAAGATGACCTGGAGGACGGGGCTGTCGCCCGCCAGGTGGACGGCCTGCCGGAGGCCACCGGTGAGTTCACCATGGCAGCCCAGGCCTTCACTGCCCCCTACAGCGACGCCGGTGCCCTGCTGGAGCGCTGGTACAGCAGGAGTGGGGAGAACGCCTCCGGCTATGCCAGCGACGCCTTCGATATCCTGCTGGACGCCGCCCGGGCCGCTGTCTCCCCGGAGGCGCGGGATGCCTACCTCCATGACGCGGAAGCCATCCTGCTGGAGGACGCGCCCGTCATCCCAGTCTGCTGCCAGGGGGGGAGCTTCCAGCTGGCCGAGGGCCTTTCTGGCCTCTACCGCGCGCCGGACGGGGTGTACTTCCTGTATTACGTGGCTTAGGTCCCCCTTCTTTTTTCTTAAAAGAAAAAAGAAGCAAAAAAAGAATTTTCCCGCAACACTCCGTTTTGCGTATCCCCTATTGGGCGGAATATCACCTTTTTTCCAACAACCCCCTGGATTTTTCTGCGCTTCTTTTTGATTCTTTTTCTGGTATGAAAAAGGATCGTCCCCTATACAATTTATGACATGCCTATGCATGGAGGAGGAAACTTTATTATGAACTGTACCGACTGCTTCAGCCGCAATACCTGCGCCAGTGCGGACAAGCCCATGGAGGCTTACATCCGCCAGCTGCCCCGGGAGACCGCCCACCACCGGGTGGAGACCCAGGAGACCAAGTGCGGCTTTGGCCTGCAAGGGGTGTGCTGCCGCCTGTGCGCCAACGGCCCCTGCCGGATCACCCCCGACGCCCCCCGCGGCATCTGCGGGGCGAACGCGGATACCATCGTTGCCCGGAACTTCCTCCGGGCCGTGGCCGCAGGCTCCGGCTGCTATATCCACGTGGTGGAGAATACTGCCCGGCAGCTGAAAAATACCGGCCTGCACAAGGACAAGATCCGCAGTGAAAAGGCCCTCAACCATCTGGCTGAGCTCTTCGGCGTCACTGGCACGGACAAATACGACCTGTGCGTGAAGGTGGCCGACGCTGTCCTCTCCGACCTCTACCGGCCCGAGTACGAGCCCATGGAACTGGTGGAGAAGCTGGCCTACGCCCCCCGCGTCAAGCGCTGGAAGGAGCTGGGCATCCTTCCCGGCGGCGCGAAAGGCGAGGTGTTCAATAACATTGTCAAGACCTCTACCAACCTCAGCTCCGACCCGGTGGAGATGATGGTCTCCTGCCTGCGCCTGGGCATCTCCACAGGCCTGTACGGCCTCCAGCTGACCAACCTGCTCAACGACGTGGTCCTGGGCGACCCCGAGATCCGCATGGCTCCCGTGGGCATGAATGTGATTGATCCCGACTACATCAACATCCTCATCACCGGCCATCAGCACTCCCTGTTCACCTACATCCAGGACCGGCTGCTGGACGAGGACGTGGTGGCCAAGGCCAAGGCCGCCGGGGCCAAGGGCTTCAAGCTGGTGGGCTGCACCTGCGTGGGCCAGGATCTCCAGCTGCGCGGCGCACACTACACCGAGATCTTCGACGGCCACGCGGGCAATAACTACATCTCTGAGGCGGTGCTCTCCTGCGGCGCCATTGACGCGGTGCTCAGCGAGTTCAACTGCACCCTGCCCGGCATTGAGCCTATCTGCGATGAGCTGAAGATCAAGCAGATCTGCCTGGACGTGGTGGCCAAGAAGGCCAACGCCGAGTACATCCCCTTCCACTACGAGACCCGCCAGGCTGACGGCGACCGGATCATTGACGCGGTGATTGCCGCCTATACCGAGCGGCGGGGCATGGTGCCCATGAACCTCTTCGCGGACCACGGCAACAAGAACACCCTCACCGGCGTCAGCGAGGGCAGCCTGAAGGCGTTCCTGGGCGGCAGCTGGAAGCCCCTGATTGATCTGATCGTCTCCGGCAAGATCAAGGGCCTGGCCGGGGTAGTGGGCTGCTCCAGCGTGGCCTACGGCCACGACACCCTCACCGCTGAGCTGACCAAGGAGTTGATTGCCAAGGATATCCTGGTGCTCACTGCGGGCTGTTCCTCCGGCGGTCTGGAGAACATCGGCCTGATGACCCCCGAGGCCGCCGAGCTGGCCGGCCCCAATCTGAAGGCTGTCTGCAAGCAGCTGGGCATCCCCCCGGTCCTCAACTTCGGCCCCTGCCTGGCCATCGGCCGGCTGGAGATCGTAGCCACCGAGATCGCCGGGGAGCTGGGCGTGGACCTGCCCCAGCTGCCTCTGGTCCTCTCCGCCGCCCAGTGGCTGGAGGAGCAGGCCCTGGCCGACGGCGCCTTCGGCCTGGCCCTGGGGCTGCCCCTGCATCTGGGTGTGCCCCCCTTCATGACCGGCAGCAAGCTGGTCACCAAGGTGCTGACCGAGGACATGGTGGAGCTCACCGGCGGCCGCGTCATCATCGATCCCAACGGCAAGTCCGCCGCCAACACCCTGGAGGCCATCATCGAGGAGAAGCGCCGGGCCCTGAACATTTAAGGAGGGCGCGGAGATGAAACGAATTTTTATTGACCCCGCCAAGTGCGACGGGTGCAAGAGCTGCACACTGGCCTGCATGGCGTCCCACCAGGACATGGCACACCGCCAGGGCAGCCTGACGGAGCTGCGCCAGGCCATCTACGCCCTGGACCTGACCGACCCCGCCACCCAGTCCCGCAACCGGATCGTCTCTGACGGCGAGGGGGGCTACCGCCCCCTCTTCTGCCGCCACTGCGACATACCGGACTGCGCGGGGGCGTGCATGAGCGGCGCGCTGCAAAAAAATATGGAAACTGGCCTGGTGGAGTATAATGCGGACAAATGCGCGGCATGTTATATGTGTGTCATGAACTGCCGCTACGGTGTGCCCGCCATCTCCCCCGACCGGAAGCGGATGGTGAAATGCGACTTCTGCCAGCATCTGGAGGAGGGGCCCGCCTGCGTCCGGGCCTGCCCCAAGAAGGCGATTGAAGTGAGAGAGGTGTGAGCATGGAGAGATTTGTCATCATCGGCGCCGGCGCGGCCGGTATCACCGCTGCCCAGGTGCTCCGGGAGTTCCGGGAGGAGGATGTCATCACTGTCATCTCCACGGACGAGCAGGTCCACTCCCGCTGTATGCTCCATAAATATCTGGGCCATCAGCGGGATGCCCAGGGCATCAACTTTGTAGGGGCAGACTTCTTTGAAAAGAATAACATCTACCACCTTGCCGGTCAGTCCGTTAGCAAGATCGATACCCAGGCCAAGACGGTTTCCTATGGGGACGGCTACAGCACCCCCTATGACAAACTGCTCATCGCCACCGGGGCCGGCTTCTTCATCCCCCCCATCCCCCATTTCCGGGAGGCCCCCAATGTCTTCGGTTTCCGGGATCTCAGCGACGCACTGAAGATCGACGACGCCTTTGCCAAGGGCAAGCGGGTGTTTATCGTAGGCTCTGGCCTAGTGGGCCTGGACGCCGCCTCCGCCCTGTGCGAGCGGGGCGCAGAGATCACCATCGCCGAGATGGCCCCCCGGGTCATGCCCCTGCAAACGGACGACTATGCCGCCTCCGTCTATCAGAAGGTCTTTGAGGAGCGCGGGTGCCGGTTCCTGCTGGGCATCGGGGCCACAGACGCTGTGGTGGACGGGGAAGGGAATATCACCGAGGTGATCCTCTCCACCGGGGAGCATGTGCCCTGTGATTTCATCATTATGGCCGCCGGTGTCCGTCCCCGCATCCAGATCGCCCTGGACAGCGGCATCACCGCCGAGCGGGCTATCCAGGTGGACGACCACCTGCGTACCTCCGCGCCGGATGTCTACGCCGCCGGGGACTGCACGGGCCTGAGCGGCGTATGGCCGGACGCCATGGCCCAGGGCAAGGCGGCGGCGCTGAATATGGCGGGCGTGGACGAGGTCTATGAGAAGCCGTACCCCTTCAAGAATACCAGTAACTTTTTCGGCGTCACCATGCTGTCTGTCGGCAGGCTGGATCTGACGGATGGGGCGGAAATCCTGGTGCATAAAACGCCCAAGGAGTACAAAAAGGCCATCATCAAGGACGGTAAGCTCACCGGCTACCTCTCCCTGGGGGATATCTCCAACAGCGGCCTGTACCTGCACCTCATCAAAAATGGCATTGATGTGAGGGGCAAGGAGGACCGGATCTTCCGGCTGACCTTTGCTGATTTCTACGGCATCAACGAGAAAAACGGCGAGTACGTCTACACTGTATAAAATATGGAGGCCGGGCCCATCAGAGCCCGGCCTCTTTCCAATTTGTTTCCTGCCAGATTGCTTACACTATTGATTAAATGACGTATACTACCCGCGATACAGGATCAGGCTGAACCAGGTCACAACATTCCCCTGGGGCTGGAAATCCATGCCGAAGCGTTCAGCAATATCCAGCACCAGGATGCCGTGGCTCTCTACGCAGGGGAACATCCGCTCCGGAAAACGGCAGGGCGCATCCGGGTAGGTGCATTGGCCGCAAATGGCGCAGGACTCGGTGGAGAGGGGGTAGGTCTCCGCCCCCTGGCCGCGCAGAAGGCTATTCACCTGGCGGGTAATCTCCTCGTGGCCCATCCGGGTGGCCAGGGTCCCCTCCATATCCGCAAGATCCTCCACCTCGTTCATGGTGGCCAGCAGCAGGGCATGGGGATAGCGCAGGCAGCGCTCCCGGCAGGCCTCGACCGTCCCTACAGCAGGCGGGCAGGCCCAGCTCATGCCATAGCGCGCACAGTCCATCTCGCAAACCGTGCGCACCCGGGAGGAAAAGGTCAACTCCCGGGTGTCAAAAAATTCATATTGCACTATGGGCAGCTCTCTCATCTGCCCCTCCAGCAGCGCACGGTCCACAGCCATCACTCCAAGTCCACGTTGATATGGTCAGTCCCATGGGCCTCAAATTCTCCCATGTACTGCTCCATCCGCTCCATCACCTCGTCGTAGTTCTCCGCCGTGGCCCGCTCTGCGTCCAAATCGCGCAAAGCCAGCTCCTCAGCTAAAATCTCAAAAAAGGTCATGTCCTCGTAGGCCATGATCGCCTCGTGGATCCCCCCCTCCGCGAAGGCCCGGGAGGGGATAATCTCGCCGTTGAACAGCTCCACCAGGGCAGCCATGCCATGATCCAAGCAGTGGGAGAAGACCAGGCTCTCCACCTGGTCATAGTCGCTGATCCGGTCGTCCCCCCGGGTGGAATTGAGCACCCAGTTGCCTATGTAGACCAAATCCAGCAGACGGCGGTATTGTTTCCCAGTCAGATGCAGCTCCATGACGAACCTCCTCTCGGCATCCCGTCGGCATCCAGTAGCTAGCAGTCACAGTATAGCAGAATCCCGCGAAAAATTCCACAGAAAATACAGGGCAAAAAGCCCAAATTTTTACTTGTTATCACGGATAAATCATAGTACAATAATGGAGCTATACCCTTTCCCAGTAAAACCCCATTCATGTCCCCGCCCCATGGCGGGGAGAAGGAGGCCTGCCCCTTGAACCAGCGTCCCATCGGCGTCTTTGACTCCGGCCTGGGGGGCCTGACCGCGGTGCGCCAGCTCCGGCGGCTGATGCCCTCTGAGAACATTATATACTTTGGCGATACTGCCCGTGTCCCCTACGGCAACCGGGGCAGGGAGACCCTCCTGAAATACGCCCGGCAGGATCTCGCCTTCCTGCGCAGCTTCGACCTCAAGGCGGTGGTGGTGGCCTGCGGCACGGTCAGCAGCAACTGCCTGGAGGAGCTGCAAGCAGAGAGTGACATCCCTATCATCGGCGTGGTAGAACCGGCTGTGCAGCAGGCGGCAGCCCTCTCCCAGGCCCGGCGGGTGGGCCTGGTGGCTACCCGGGCTTCCGTGGACAGCGGCGCATATGAGCGCGCCTTCCGCCAGCTTGACCCCGCTCTGTCAGTTTGCAGCCTAGCCTGCCCGCTGTTTGTACCCCTGGTGGAGGAGGGCCGCTGCCGCCCCGGGGATACTGTCATTGAGACGGTAGCGGAGGAGTACCTGTCCCCCCTGCGGGAGCGGGGGATCGACACCCTGGTGCTGGGCTGTACCCACTATCCCCTCCTGGCCGACGTCATTGGCAATACTATGGGCCCTGGTGTGGCTCTGGTGGACGCGGGGGCGGAGTCGGCACGGGCCTGCCGGGATCTCCTGACGCGCTGTGACGCCCTGGCCAACCGGCCGGAGGGTGCCGCCAGCTACTACACCAGCGACCGGGCCGGGAATTTCCAGCGTCTGGCCGCCCTGTTTTTGGGCGGGGACGATGCCGGCCAGGTCCAACAGATTGATATTACAGGTTACTGAACATGATAGAAAAACAGGTAATCCTTTTTGTCCGGGGTGAGCAGTCCTTTGACGGGCTGGAGCCGGATGTTACAGAGCTGATGACGGAGGGTATCATGGCCATTGCCGATAACGGCGAGATCTCCCTGTCCTACCAGGAGACCGAGCTGACGGGCATGGAGGGTACCACTACCAGCTTTACCATCCAGGATGGCATGGTGGTCCTCAGCCGTACCGGCGGCATCAGCTCCCAGATGGTATTCCAGCAGGGCCGGCTGCACAGCTCCCTGTATGAGACGCCCTGGGGGATGATGGTGGTGGATGTCTCCACCATCAAGCTGGCCCACCGGCTGGATAGCCACGGAGGGATCTTGGAAATCCAGTTCAATATCGCCGTGGACCATCAGGTCACAGGCCGGAACCAGTTTAAAATACGTGTACGAGAGAGTGCGAGGTAGAACGCTATGATGAATATGATTCAAGATGCCAAGGATCAGGTCCTTGCCCTGACCAATACGGCCTATAGCCTGGCCGCCGCTGCCGGGCAGCTGCCCGGCGGGGTGGAGGTCCGCGCAGGCGTGGAGATCCCCAAGGATCCCGCCAACGGCGACTACACCACCACCTTTGCCCTGGCCGCAGCCAAGGCCATGCGCAAAAGCCCCCGGGAGATTGCCGGGATCCTGCTGGAGCACATTGATCTCACTGGCAGCTATTTTGCCTCCGCTGAGATCGCCGGGGCAGGGTTCCTGAACTTCCGCCTGGCCCCCGCCTGGTTTACCGGGGTGCTGGCCGCCGTGGACAGCGAGAAGGAGGCCTATGGGCGCTCCAGCGCCCTGGCCGGGCAGAAGGTTATGGTCGAGTTTGTCTCCGCCAATCCCACCGGCCCCATGCACATGGGCAATGCCCGGGGCGGCGTGCTGGGGGACACCCTGGCTTCCGTACTGGAGGCTGCCGGGGCTGACGTGTGGCGGGAGTTCTACGTCAACGACGCAGGCAACCAGATTGAAAAGTTTGCCACCTCCCTGGAGGCCCGCTACCTGCAAATCCTCCTGGGGGAGGACGCGGTTGCCTTCCCGGAGGACGGCTATCACGGCGACGATATCAAAGAGCTGGCCCAGTCCTTCTATGAGACCCACGGCGACAGCTTCCGGGACACCCCCACTGAGGAACGGCACGCGGCCCTGGCCGCTTTCGGCCTGGAGCGGAACATCCCGAAGATGAAGAGTGACCTGCTGCGCTACAAGATCTCCTACGACCAGTGGTTCTTTGAGTCCGGGCTCCATGAGAGCGGCTATGTGGCGGAGACTGTCCAGAAGCTGACGGACCGGGGCTACACCTACGAGAAGGAGGGGGCCCTGTGGCTGGCCACCAGCCGCATCCTGGAGGAGAACTACCGGAAGGCCGGCAAGAGTGAAAAGGAAATCGCCAAGCTGGATTTGAAGGACGATGTCCTGCGCCGGGCCAACGGCTTCTACACCTATTTCGCCGCTGATATCGCCTACCACCGCAATAAATTTGAGGAGCGGGGCTTTGACCGGGTCATCAACATCTGGGGTGCGGACCACCACGGCCATGTAGCGCGCCTCAAGGGCGCCATGGACGCGCTGGGCCTGGACGGCACAAACCGGCTGGACATTGTGCTCATGCAGCTGGTGAAGCTGCTGCGGGACGGCGAGGTTGTGCGCATGTCCAAGCGCACCGGCAAGGCCATCTCCCTGACCGACCTCCTCGACGAGGTGCCAGTGGATGCAGCCCGCTGGTTCTTCAACGCCAAGCCGGACACTCAGATGGATTTCGACCTGGGCCTGGCTGTCCGAGAGGACAGCGAGAACCCCATTTACTATGTGGAATACGCCCATGCCAGGATTTGCAGCCTGCTGCGGAACCTGGCGGGGGAGGGCTACGCTGTCCCGGCCATGGATGGGGTAGATGCCTCGCTGCTGTCCGGCGAGGCGGAAATTGCCCTCATTAAGCAGATTTCCCTTTTCTGTGAGGAGCTGCGCCTGGCCGCCCGGGACTACGACCCCAGCCACATCAACCGCTATCTGGTGGATCTGGCGGGCTGTTTCCACCGGTTCTACACCGCCTGCCGGATCAAGGGCGAGGAACCCACACTCCTGGCGGCACGTCTGAAGCTGGCGGATGCGTCACGTATGGTGCTGAAAAATGGCCTGAAGCTCCTGGGTGTGGACGCGCCGGAGAAGATGTAACGGTAATCATCCTTAAAAGAGGTACTGGCGGGGGATATTTGCCCCCGCCAGTACCTCTTTTCCACACTCAGCGGGCCAGGCTAACCAGTGCCGGGACCAGATACACTACGCCGGACAGCAGATTAGAGAGCAAGGTACACAGCATCTGCTCCTCCTCGCCCAGCTCATCGAAGGGGACAATATGCTCATCCGCATAATCCATGATATCCCCGGTTATCCGCTTACGCTTTTTCTTCCGCTCCCGCTGCTCCTTCCGCTCTTCCTCTGTCATGTAGCGGACACGTACCCCGTCCAGACGCAGGTAGGCCATCCACGCCAGCCCCAGAAAGGTCATTGCCACCACAAAGCAGCCGTCCCAAACCGCCAGCATCCCTGCCTTGTTGATATACCGGTCCCAGAGCAGCAGCAGTACCAGCGCAATAGCGCATCTGGTTACACTCCTGTAGATTGTGGGCCGGATCAGCTCTGACGATAATAGTGACCGAATCTTTTTCATCCTATCGGCTCCTTTCCCTGTTTCTACGGGATAAATAAAGAGGCCGGCCCATGGGCCGGCCTCCTTTTGTGGGTTTGATTAAGCCTTGATCTCCCTGCGGTACTGCTCCAGCTCCTTCTTGTTGCCATAGATGAAGTGGCCGGGCAGGATCTCCTCCCAAATTGGCTTGTCACTACTGTAATCGTGGATCGACGGGTCGTATACCAGCAGCTTCTTCTTCTTCTCCAGCTCCGGGTCGGGGATGGGGACAGCGGACAGAAGCGCCTTGGTATAGGGGTGCAGCGGGTGGAGGAACAGCTCCTCCGCCTCCGCCAGCTCCACAATACGGCCCTTGTGGATGACCGCGATACGGTCCGAAATGAACCGGACCACCGACAGGTCGTGGGCAATGAACAGGTAGGTCAGCCCGCGGCTCGCCTTCAGGCGGTTGAGCAGGTTCAGCACCTGGGCGCGGATTGACACGTCCAGCGCGGAAATCGGCTCGTCAGCCACCACGAACTCAGGCTCCATAATCAGCGCACGGGCAATACCGATACGCTGGCGCTGGCCGCCGGAGAACTCGTGGGGGAACCGGGAGGCAAACTCCGGCAGCAGGCCCACCTCGCGCAGGGCATACTCCACCTTCCGTTTCCGGTCGTCCTCGTCCTTATACAGATGGTGGTTGATCAGGCCCTCGGAGACAATGTAGTCCACCTTGGCCCGCTCATTCAGGGAAGCCATGGGGTCCTGGAAGATCATCTGGCACTTCTTGATGACCTGCTTATCCAGCTCCTTGCTGATCTTCCCGCTGATGCGCTGGCCCTTGAACAGGATCTCCCCGGCAGACACCGGGTTGATGCGGGTGATGGCACGGCCAATAGTGGTCTTGCCCGAGCCGGACTCGCCCACCAGGGAGAAGGTCTCCCCCTTGTAGATGTCGAAGTTGACGTGGTCAACGGCGACGAACGCCTTCCTGCCGCTTCCGAAGGTAATCTGCAGGTCCTTAATCTCTATCAGCTTTTCACGCTCTGGCACAGCAAATTCCCTCCCTTACTTCTGCATCTGTTCACGCAGCTTCTTGATGGACTTCGGCTGCTCGATCTTGGGGGCCCTGGGGTCTAAGTACCAGGTCTTGGCCTTATGGGTGGCAGTCACCTCAAAGAAGGGCGGCTCCTCCTCAAAATCAATGGCCAATGCCTGCTGGTTCCGGGGCGCAAACGCGTCGCCCTTCACCTCGTAGAACAGGTTCGGCGGCGTACCGTCGATGGTGGGCAGATCCTCGCCCTTCACGCCCAGCTGGGGCAGGGAGGACAGCAGGGCCCACGTGTACGGATGCCAGGGGTTGTAGAAGATCTCATCCACCATGCCGTACTCCACGATCTGGCCGGCGTACATGACAGCCACGCGGTCAGCCACGTTGGCCACCACCCCCAGGTCGTGGGTGATGTAGATAACGGTCATGTTCAGCTCCCGCTGGAGGGAACGGATCAGGTCCAGGATCTGGGCCTGGATCGTCACGTCCAGGGCGGTCGTCGGCTCGTCGCAGACGAGGATCTGGGGACGGCAGGCCACCGCGATGGCGATGACCACGCGCTGGCGCATACCGCCGGAGAACTCGTGGGGATACTGGTTGGCCCGACGCTCCGGGTCAGGGATGCCGACCTTTGCCAGCATCTCAATGGCCAGCTTCTTTGCCTGCTCACCCTTGATCCCCTGGTTGAGCTCAATGCTCTCCTGGATCTGCTTGCCGATCTTCTTCAGGGGGTTCAGGCTGGTCATGGGGTCCTGCATAACCATGGAGATCTTCTTGCCCCGGATGGTCATCCATTCCTTCTCGGTCTTGTACTTGGAGATATCTGTCCCGTTGTACATGATCGACCCGCCAACGATGCTGCCGTTGGCGTCCAGCATCCCCAGGAAGGACTTGGTAAACACGCTCTTGCCAGAGCCGGACTCGCCGACAATTGCCAGCGTCTCCCCCTCGTAGAGGTCCAGGGAGCACTTGCGGATTGCCTTGAGGACCTTGCCGCGCAAGGTAAACTGAATTTCAATATCCCTTGCGGACAGAATCGGTTCTTTAGCCATCAAATCCTCCCCTCCCTTATACGTGGTTTCTGGGGTCGGCGGCGTCGGAGACCGCGTTGCCCATCAGATAGAAGCTGATCGTAATCATGGAAACGATGACTGCGGGGAAGATCAGCAGGTGGGGGTAATCCAGGAAGAAGTTCCGGGCGTTGCGCAGCAGCAGGCCCAGGGAAGGCGTCTCCACGCCCATGCCCAGCCCCAGATAGCTCAGGGTGGATTCCAGGGCGATGGTGCCCGGAATCGACAGGGCCAGACGCAGGATGACGACGCTGATCAGGTAGGGGAAGATGTTCTTCACCAGCACACGCCACACCGGCGTGCCCAGGCAGCGGGAGGCCAGGTTATATTCCCGGTCCCGGTACATCAACACCAGATTTCGCACATTTCGTGCCATAATCAGCCAGCCCGTGGCAATCATGGCCGTAGCCATGATACCAAAGCCCTGGCCTACCATCAGGGCGACGAGCATCATGTAGATAATCGTCGGGATATTGTTGATAACATTGTACAGCTCGGTCAGCGGCCGGTCCAGCCAGCGCACATAGCCCCACAGGCACCCGATTGCCACGCCGATAATGGCCTCGCCGATGGCAACCACCAGGGAAAGCTTGATGGAGATTTGGGCGGCATACCACACCTGGCACCAGTAGTCACGGCCCAGGTTGTCTGTGCCGAACCAGTACTCCGCCGAGGGCCCCAGGAAGCTCTGGTTCTGATCGCTCAGCAGCTCGGAATACTGGTACTTTCCGATTGCCAGGGCGATGAAAGAGAAGATCACCAGGAAGATGAACACAGTGCCCATAATCACGGCGGGCTTGTTCTTCAGGAAGTTCTGCCATACGCTGCGCCAGTAGGAGTAGTTGGAGTAGCCGATGCGCTCAGCGGCGTCAGCGGAATACTCCACCACCCGGAACAGCTCATCTTGTTTCAGTTTCTTGTTGTCACTCATTACCGGGTTTCGCCTCCTCCCGCCAGCTTGATGCGCGGATCAAGAATCATCATCAGGACATCGCCCAGGAACACGCCGACCACGCCCAGGCCCGCATAGAGGAACACGCACCCCTGCACCACGTTGGTGTCGTAACGCTGGATAGCCTCGGTCATCAGGGTACCCATACCGGGCACGGAGAAGAACCGTTCCACCAGCAGGGAGCCGGCCAGGGTGAGCAGCAGGGACGCGGGGATGTACTGGGCCAGGGGCACGAAAGCGTTTTTCAGCACGTGCTTGACCATGATGCTCTGGTTGGACATGCCCTTGATCCGGGCCAGCTTGATGTAATCCTTTGTGGACTCGTCCACCATGTACCGGCGGGTCCAAAGCGCATAGTGCGCAATGGACGTAAGCGCCAGGCACGCGATGGGCAGGATGCTGGACTGTCCGGGGTTGCGGTTGGAATACAGGCTGGGCAGCCCCAGCACCCGTGCGCCGAATACCAGCACAAGGGAGTAGGACACCAGCGTTGGGACAGAGTTGATAAAGACTGTGTAGACTGTGCCGATATGATCCATGAGGCGGTCCTTTTGCCGGGCCTGCAGTACGCCCAGCACCACGCCTACAGCCAGTGAAATGGCCATGGCCGTGACGCCCATACGCATGGAAACCGTGAACTTGTCGGCCACAATCTCCCACACGCCAACGCCGGTCCGAATCCTCCGCGACTCACCGAAGTCCATATGGAGGAGGCCCCTATAGAACCGGAACAGCTGTGTCGGAATTGGGTCGAGAAGTCCCGCAGCCTGCAGGATGTCGTGCTTCTGCTCATCGCTGAACTTGATCTGCTGCTCATCCGTGAAGAAATAGTCGGTGGGGAGGCAACGCATGAGCACAAAGACAATGGAGACAACGATCAGAACCGTCAGCAGAGATTGCAGCAGCCGCTTGACCGTGTACTTAAACATTACGAAGCGTTGGCGTTATACTCTTCGACGAACCGGGCGTAATCCTCAGCGGTATAGGGTACCGTGGAGGTCTCCCAGTTCTTATAGGTGTAGGTCTGGCAGCCATACAGGGCGTACATCTTGGAGTAGTCGTTGATCTGGGTCAGCTGCCATGCGTTCTCGTAGTTGGAGGGGATGGACAGGGCGTGGTTGAGCAGGAACGCCTCAGCCTCGGCGAACTTCTCATAACGGGCGTCCATGTCGTCAAAGGTGTTCTTGGCCTCGCGCTCCAGACGGGTGAACTCCTCGAAGAGGGCGATGGTGTCGGGATCGGTCAGCTCGTTGATGTTGGTGTACTTCATGGCATAGTAGGCGCTGTCATCGCCGTAGACGATCTGGTCGAGGAAGTTCTCGACGTCGCCGTAGTCAGCACCCCAGCCGTTGCCCTGGAAGCTCTGGAGCTTGGGATTGACGACCTCCTGGGTCACGCTGGTGACGTACTCGCAGATGTGCAGCTGGACATAGTCGCTGCCCAGGGTGCGCTCGAAGTTCTCCTTCAGGATGGTAGCGCCGTCCAGGGCGGTGGAACTGCCGGACTGGATGTAGTAGTCGATCTGGACAGGGAAGGTCACCTTGCCCTCCAGCTCCTTCATGGCCTGCTCCTTATACTGGAGAGCCAGGTCAGCGTTGAAGCGGCGGGGGGTGTCGCCGCCGGCGGGGGCGATGTTCTCCAGCTTCTCAATGACGCGCTGGGTGTACTCAGTGCCGTCGGAGAAGTACAGCAGGCCCTGCATGGTGAAGCACAGGTTCTCCAGGCTCAGGGGGTTGATGCGGTTGGCACGGGCCCAGGTGGTGGTCAGATCCAGGCCGTAGTACAGGGACTTACGGAACGCCTCGTTGGCCACGGCGGTGTTCCAGTTGGTGTCCATGCTGCCGTCGGGGTTCCGCTTGGCGAAGTTGAGCTGATACTGGTAGGAGAACTTGCGCAGGCGGGTCTCCACCAGCTGGTTGTAGTACTCGTTGCTGGGGTTGTCGGTGATGGTCTTCAGGGTGGCCTCGTTCAGCTCGCAGTTGTGGACCTCGCCGGTCTGATAGAGCTGGTCGTCCTTGGTGCCGTCGTCGATCATGACGATGGTGACGGTGTCGAACAGGGTGCAGTCCTTATCCCAGTAAGAGGGGTTCTTGGTCAGGACCTTCTCGTTGTTCATGATGTAGGAGGTGATGGTGTAGGGGCCGTTGTACCACATGGTCTCGTTGCTCATGCCGATCATGTTGTCAACGCCCTTCTCATCGATCTCCGCCTGGGAAACGGGGTACAGGGCGGCGGAGGTGCACAGGGTGTCGAAGTAGGGGCAGTTGGACACGCAGGTGTAGTCCAGAGTGTAATCATCGGGGGCCTTGATGCCGACCTTGTCGAACTCGGGGTTGTTCTCGGTGGTCAGGGCCTTCGCAGCGCCGGGGTTGGTCTCAGCCAGGTTCTTGGTGTAGTCATAGTACTCCTGGGCGCCCTCCACCAGGGTGACGAGCATGGAGGTGTTGTTGGCGCCGTTCTTCTCATAGTTGAGGATCCACTCCATAGCAGTGACCCAGTCCTGAGCGGTGCACTTGGCCTTCTCATTGCCGTTGACGTCAACCCAGGTCACGTCGTCACGGAGCTCAAAGTGCCAGGTCTTGCCGCCGTCCTGGGTGCTCCAGTCCTTGGCCACGGCGGGGTTGAGCTTGCCGTAGTTGTCGATCTCCAGCAGGGGGGAGTAGGCGTTACAAAGGACGTTCAGGTCCGCGGACTTCTCGGTGTTCAGGATGAAAAAGCCCTCCAGCTCACGGGTGCCGGTGCTCTCCCAGGTAATCAGGTCCTTGAGGGGCTCGCCGCCATTGCTGGGGGCGGGAGCGGGGGTGCCGCTGCCAGTGTCGCCGTTGTTGCTGCTATCAGCAGGGGGGGTATTCTGGCTGCCGCCATTATTGCCGCACGCGGTAAGTACCAGCATAGCGGTCAGCAGCAGCGCCAGGATACGGGTTGCCTTTCTCTTCATCGTGGTTGTCACTCCTCACATAATTGTCAAACAAAGCGAAGCCCCCGCTGGGAGCCGCGGGCTGAACCGCCGGAGCTGGCCGGCGGTAATGCCCATTGTTCCCGCACGGCTGTGCGGGAACAAAATGGCTCCGGAGCCATTTGTGGTTCCAGGGAGCTTCTGCTTTATTTGCTACCAATAATTTACCATCCTTGTCACAGTCTGTCAAGTATTTTTCCGCGATCTCTTGTTGAAAGTGCCCATTGACTGGAGAAAATACCAAAGATTACCGGCTCCCGGCCAGCAAGACGCACAGGCAGAAAATCCATCAATCTGATCCAATTCAACCGTTTTCCCGTTTCTTAGGTTCCCAATTTTCCCATTTTCTGATTTTTGTCCCCTTTTTGTCCCTCTGCCGGCAGCGGCGGCTGCTTGTCCGTGCAAGGCGGACACTCCCTTTTGGACGGCCCCGCCAGATGGGTTGACATTTGTAAATCAAAATGTTATACTCTACTCCAGGAGCAGGGTTCCATCCCGCTCCTGGAAATTTTTGGATAATACAGGCGCACGGCGGAGGGATCATCATGAGACGGACTTGGAAAAGATGGGCAGCGGCCATACTGGCCCTGCTCCTGCTGCTGGAGGCGGCGGATATTTTATATGTGACGCAGTGGGGCGGCAGCTGCCCGCTGCCGGTTTTAATGTACCACCACTTCGCCCCGGAGAGCACGATTGGCACAGTCGTATCGGTAGCCCGCTTCCGGGAGCAGATGACGGCCCTGCGGGACGCGGGGTTCCATACCGTGACCCTCTCCCAGCTGGTGGACTATGTGGAGAACGGCGGCCCCATGCCGGACAAGCCGGTGCTGATTACCATGGACGACGGCTACACCAGCAATCTGGCTGACGCGGCCCCCATCCTGGAGGAATTAGGCATGTGCGCGACGGTGTTTGTCATCGGCGTGAACGAGGGGGAGGAGATCTACGTCCACTCCGGCGGTCCCCTCACTCCGCCGCGGTTCAGCTATGAGGAGGCGGCGCCCTGGGTGGAAAAGGGGGTGCTGGATGTGCAGAGCCACACCTTCGACCTGCACCAGCTGGCCTCCTATGGCTACAGCGACCGGGACGGGATGCTGCCTATGGAGGGCGAGGCAGACGGGGACTACCGGGCCGCCCTCCTGGATGACCTTGGCCGGTTCCGGGCACGCAGGGAGGGCCGGGTGTCCACCCCGCTGCTGGCGCTGGCCTTCCCCTTTGGCTATTACTGCCTGGAGGCGGATGACCTGCTGGCGGAGCAGGGCATCTCCGTCACCTTTACCATCGACGAGCACGCCAATCACCTGTTCCGGGGCAACCCCCGCTCCCTGCGGCTGCTGGGCCGGTTCAATGTCACGGACAACATGACCGGCGAGGGCCTGGTGAAGCGCCTGGAGTGGAACACCTGAGCACGCCTCCTCCTCTTTTCCCTGTGAATACGGAAAAGGCTCAAAAGAAAAACTTTCAACCGGATTCCTTTTGTGGTATGATAGGAGTAAAGTTTTCTTTTTGATCCTTTTTCTTTTGTAAAAGAAAAAGGATGTTTACCAACACGGAAGGAGCGCCAGACCATGACCGACCATTTGGAGACCATCTGCGTCCAGGGCGGCTACCGCCCCGGCAGCGGCGAGCCCCGGCAAATCCCGATTATCCAGTCCACCACTTTTAAGTACGACTCCAGCGAGGAGATGGGCAAGCTCTTCGACCTGGAGGCGGAAGGCTACTTCTACAGCCGCCTCCAGAACCCCACCTGCGACCACGTGGCCGCTAAAATCGCCCAGCTGGAGGGGGGCACGTCGGCCATGCTCACCTCCTCCGGCCAGGCCGCCAACTTCTATGCGGTGTTCAACATCGCCTCCTGCGGCGACCATGTGGTCGCCAGCAGTTCCATCTACGGCGGCACCTACAACCTCTTTGCCGTGACCATGAAGCGCATGGGCGTCGAGTTCACCTTCGTCTCCCCGGACTGCACCGCCCAGGAGCTGGACGGGGCGTTCCGCCCCAACACCAAGGCTGTCTTCGGCGAGACCATCGCCAACCCTGCCCTGACAGTGCTGGATATTGAGAAGTTCGCCCAGGCCGCCCACCGCCACGGCGTGCCCCTGATCGTGGACAACACCTTCGCCACCCCCATCAACTGCCAGCCCATCCGCTGGGGGGCGGACATTGTGGTCCACTCCACCACCAAGTATATGGACGGCCATGCCGCCGCCCTGGGCGGGTGCATTGTGGACGGCGGCCGCTTCGACTGGATGGCCCACGCGGACAAGTTCCCCGGGCTGTGTACCCCGGACGACAGCTACCATGGCGTCACCTACGCGGAGAAATTCGGGATGGAGGGGGCCTTTATCCACAAGGCTACCGCCCAGCTTATGCGGGATTTTGGCTCTGCCATGTCCCCTCAGAGCGCCTTCCTGCTGAACCTGGGCCTGGAGAGCCTCCATGTCCGCATGGCCCGCCACTGCGAAAACGCCCAGGCCGTGGCGGAGTTCCTCAGCGGCCATCCCAAAATCAGCTGGGTGCGGTACAGCGGACTGCCCGGCGACCCCTACCACGCCCTGGCGGAGAAGTACCTGCCCCACGGCTCCTGCGGCGTGGTCAGCTTTGGGGTGAAGGGGGGCCGCAGCGCGGCGGCCTCCTTTATGGAGCGCCTGCGTCTGGGGGCCATCGCCACCCATGTGGCCGACGCCCGCACCTGCTGCCTCCACCCGGCCAGCACCACCCACCGGCAGATGAACGACGCGGAGCTGGCTGCCGCCGGTGTGTCGCCGGACCTGGTCCGGCTGAGCGTCGGCCTGGAGAGCCGGGAGGACCTGCTGGCGGATCTGGCCCAGGCGCTGGACGCTGTGTAAGAGGAAAGAGGAGGAACCCATGCCCATCCGTATCCCCAATGAACTGCCTGCCGTCAAGACCCTGACGGAAGAAAATATCTTTGTCATGACCGAGCAGCGGGCCATGACCCAGGACATCCGCCCGCTGAAAATTTTACTGCTGAACCTGATGCCCACCAAGATCGCCACAGAGACCCAGCTCAGCCGCCTGCTGTCCAACACGCCCCTCCAGGTGGAGCTGGAGCTGATCTGCCCCCAGGGCCACATCCCCAAGAATACGCCCCAGGAACACATGTTGGCCTTTTACCGCCACTTCGCGGACGTGAAGGACTTCAACTACGACGGCATGGTCATCACTGGCGCGCCGGTGGAGCACCTGCCCTTTGAGGAGGTGTCCTACTGGCCGGAGCTGTGCGAGATCATGGAGTGGAGCAGGCTCCATGTCCACAGCACCTTCCACATCTGCTGGGGGGCCCAGGCGGGGCTGTACTACCACTACGGCATTGAGAAATACCCCCTGGAAAAGAAGCTCTTCGGCGTCTTCCCCCATGTGGTGGAGCGGCGGAGCAACATGCTCTTCCGGGGCAGCGACGATGTCTTCATGGTCCCCCACTCCCGGCATACCACCATCCGCCGGGAGGACGTGGAGCGGGTGCCGGAGCTGAAGATCCTGGCCACCTCGCCGGAGGCGGGGATCTACGCCCTGTCCACCGAGAGCGGCCGGCAGATTTTCATCACCGGCCACAGCGAGTACGACGCGGGCACCCTGGAGCAGGAGTACCTGCGGGACAAGGGCCAGGGCAAGCCCATTGACATGCCGAAAAATTATTACCCCGGCGACGACGACACCCAGCCGCCCAAAGTCACCTGGCGCTCCAGCGCCAACCTGCTCTACAGCAACTGGCTGAACTACTTCGTCTACCAGACCACCCCCTTCGACCTGCGCCAGCTGCCGCCCCAGAGGGAGCGGCGGTAGGCCCGGGCCGCATATGTACGCAGAGAGGCTGCGCATCCGCGGATGCGCAGCCTCTTCTTTACCGCTCGTGGGGCGACAGCTCCAGGCGGATGAAGTAGCCCTGGTCGTGGGAGCAGACAGGGCACTTGGCCGGGGCCTGCTTGCCAGTGAGGACATGGCCGCAGTTGAGGCACATCCAGCCGGTTTCCACGTCGCTGACAAACAGCTTATTCTCCCGCATATATTTGGCAAAGCGCTCAAACCGCTCTGCGTGGACCTTCTCGATCTCCGCAATCTGGCGGAAATGGCGGGCAATTTCTGCAAACCCCTCCTCCTGGGCCTGGTCCGCAAAGGCGGGGTAGATATCGCCAAACTCGTCCATCTCGTGCTGCCGGGCCAGCTCCAGGAGCTTCTGGGGCTGGTCAGGCAGGTCAACCGGGTAATTGGCGGTGATGGTCACATTCTCACAGCCCGCCTGCTTGAGGTGGTTATAAAACACCTCCGCGTGCTCCTTCTCCTGCCCGGCCGTGTAGAGGAAGATGGCCTCCAACAGCTGTAATTTGTTCTGCTGGCAGATACCTGCCGCAAAGGTGTAGCGGTTTCTGGCCTGGCTCTCCCCGGCAAATGCGCGCAGAAGGTTCTCCTTTGTGGTGCTCTCTCGCAGTTCCATAGGAATTCTCCTTTCATGATGTGGATGCCCCTAGTGTTTTCCAAAATTTTTCTTTTATTCCCCCTGAAGCGGTGTATAATGCCCGCCCGCTGCGGGCACAATAGGCCCGTACCGCTTGAGAAAGGAGGCCTTCCTGCTATGAAGAACTCTCAGAACAACAATCAGAACAGCCAGAACAACAACCGGAACCAGAACAGCAATCAGAACCAGAACAACCAGAACCAGAATCAGAACGAGAACCAGAACAAGCGCTGATGCTCAACGGGCAGGCCGCCGGCTTTTTTGTGCCGGCGGCCTTGTGTTACTCCAGGCCGGGACATAAAAGTGGAATTGTCCAAAAAAATATGTATACATTTAGGAAAAAGCGTGGTATACTAGTTTTGAATGAGCGCAGGCCGGCAATCCGGCCCGCTGGCCGTCCCCCTGCTGCGGGGGCGGTTTCCGATTGTTTTTTGCAGGCAGCTGCGGGCGGGCCTGTATAAAATATTTTGCCGTATGCGCCGCAGGCGGCATACGGCGCGAAGAGCCATCCTGACTACATAGCGGGCGGCGTCCTCCGGCAACCCACGATGAGAGGTGCGGTTTCCGGGACGCCTTCCCGTCTGTTTGTGTTGCGCTTTTCTCCCTGTAAATTCGACTGATGCAACAAAAAGGAGTGCAAAAATTGGCAGAAAAAATGAAGATTATCCCCTTGGGCGGCCTCAACGAGGTTGGCAAGAATATGACGGTTTACGAACACGGCGGCGAGATCATCGTGGTGGACTGCGGCATGGGCTTCCCGGACGGGGACATGTACGGCATTGACCTGGTGATCCCCGATGTCACATACCTGGTAAAAAACAAGGCCCGGATCCGCGGCCTGTTCATCACCCACGGCCATGAGGACCACATCGGCGCCATCCCCTATATCCTGCGCCAGGTCA
Organism: uncultured Oscillospiraceae bacterium; assembly: GCA_910583885.1. GTDB lineage: Bacteria > Bacillota > Clostridia > Oscillospirales > Oscillospiraceae > Pelethomonas. The sequence continues at coordinate 89,437 of CAJUAC010000001.1, forward strand.
ACATGCCGGTGTACTGCACCCGCCTGACTGCGGGCCTCATCAAGCTGAAGCTGGAGGAGCACGGCCTGCTCAAGCAGACCAAGCTCATTACGGTGGAGGCCGGCGAAATGATCCGGGTGGGCAAGTTCTATGTGGAGTTCATCCACGTCAACCACTCCATCGCCGACTCCGTGGCTTTCGCTATCCACACCAGCATGGGTGTGCTCATCCACACCGGCGACTTCAAGATTGACTCCACCCCCATTGATGGCGATGTGATCGACCTGGGGCGCTTTGGTGAGCTGGGCCGGGAGGGCGTACTGGCCCTGCTGGCGGACTCCACCAATGTGGAGCGGCCTGGCTACACCATGAGCGAATCCATTGTCGGCCGGACCTTCGACCGGCTCTTCAACGGCTGCAAGCAGCGTATCATCGTCACCACCTTCGCCTCCAACGTCCACCGGATCCAGCAGGTGATCGATGCGGCCGCCAACTGCGGGCGCAAGGTGGCTGTCTCCGGGCGCAGCATGGAGAACATCATGCGTGTTGCCACTGAGCTGGGCTATATGAAGCTGCCCAAGAACACGCTGGTGGATCTCAACAAGATCAAGTCCATGCCCCTGGATAAGCAGGTCCTGGTCACAACAGGCAGCCAGGGCGAGGAGATGAGCGCCCTCTACCGCATGGCCTTCTCCCAGCACCGGCAGATCGATGTGGGGCCCGGCGACCGGGTCATCATCTCCGCCAGTGCGATCCCCGGCAATGAAAAGACCATTGGCCGGGTCATCAACGAGCTGTTCCGCAAGGGAGTGGATGTGATCTATGACAAGTCCGACCCCCTCCATGTCTCCGGCCACGCCTGCCAGGAGGAGCTGAAGATCATCCATGCCCTCACCCGCCCCAGGTTCTTCATCCCCCTCCACGGGGAGCAGCGAATGCTCCGCCGCCATGTCAACCTGGCGATGGAGATGGGAATGGACCGGAAAAATATTGTCCTGCCCGACATTGGCAGCGTCATTGAGCTGACGACCAAGACCATCAAAATCGCCGAGGCGCCCGCCCCCTCCGGCTCTGTGCTGGTGGACGGCAGCGGCGTAGGCGACGTGGGTGCGGTGGTACTGCGGGACCGGAAGATCCTGGCAGAGGACGGCATGGTGGTGGTGATCCTCAATCTCCAGCACGGCCAGCTCCTGGGCGAGCCGGAGATCATCACCCGCGGCTTTATCTACGTCAAGGAATCCGAGGATCTGATGCGGGAGCTGAAGGAGGTTGCCGGGTCCGCCGCCCTGGCCGCCATCGGCAAAAAGAGCCGGGATATGGGCGAGCTGCGCAGCGCGGTAAAATCCGCTGTCAGCGGCTACCTCTTCAAGCATACCAAGCGCAGCCCCATGGTCATACCCGCTGTCAACAAGCTATAAGCCTGCAAGGGCCCTCGCTATGGAATGATGGACCGCCCCAGACTGTGCCGCTGCACAATCTGGGGCGGTTTCCTCTGTATCAGCCCGGGGGTGAGAAACGCCGCCTGCTGTTATCCGGCCCATCCCTGCAAATAGCCGTGTGATTGCCCCGGTTACAGAGCGTATCTTGTCCTTGCTGATTTCGCCGGACGGGAGTATAATACCCTCATCTAAAAGCCATCTTCATGCTGCCTCCTATAGAGGCTCATGAAAAGCGATCAGACGGCTTTCACCTATCACATCAATCAAAACTACAGTGTTGCAGACCGGGAGAAGCCGCGTCTGCCGGCCCTGGCAGGGCCGGCTGCCTGCTTCTCTATCGGGGTCATGCGGAGGAGGGGTTGCTATGGCAGCAAAGTATATTTTTGTAACGGGTGGCGTGGTCTCCGGCCTGGGCAAGGGGATTGCAGCCGCCTCCCTCGGGCGGCTGCTCAAGCAGCGGGGGCTGCGGGTAAAGGTCCAGAAGCTGGATCCCTACCTGAACGTCGACCCTGGCACCATGAGCCCTTATCAGCACGGGGAGGTGTTCGTTACCGACGACGGCGCGGAGACCGATCTGGACCTGGGCCACTACGAGCGCTTTATTGACGAAAACCTGGACGTAAACTCCTCCGTATCCTCCGGCAAGGTCTACTGGGAGGTGCTCAACCGGGAGCGCCGTGGGGATTTCCTGGGCGGTACCGTACAGATCATCCCCCACATCACCGGGGAAATCAAGCGGCGCATCTACGCCCTGGACACACCGGAGACGGACGTGGCCATTGTGGAGATCGGCGGCACAGTGGGGGACATCGAATCCCAGCCCTTCCTGGAGTCCATCCGCCAAGTGGCGGCGGAGCGGGGGCGGCACAATGTCCTGTTTATCCATGTCTCCCTCATTGTCTCCATCCCCGGCACAGGGGAGCTGAAGTCCAAGCCCACCCAGCACTCAGCCAAGGAGCTGCTCTCCCTGGGCATCCAGCCGGATGTCATCCTCTGCCGCTGTGACGAGAAGATCCCCCAGGAAATTTTAGAAAAAATTGCCCTGTTTTGCAGCATCCCCGTGGAGAACGCCATCCCCAACCTGACGGCGGAGCTGCTGTATGAGGTGCCGCTGATGCTGGAACGGGAGGGCCTGGCGGACGTGGTGGTGCGGCGGCTGGGGCTCATCTGCCACATGCCGGACCTGACGGAGTGGGCCACCATGGTCCACCGGGCCAAGCATCCGGACGGGGAGGTCGAGATCGCCCTGGTAGGGAAGTATGTCGCCCTCCACGACGCCTACCTCTCTGTAGCAGAGGCCCTGACCCACGCGGGCATCGCCAACGGTGTGCGGGTGAAAATCCGATGGGTGGACAGTGAGGGCGTGACGGATGGGAACGCGGCGGCGCAGCTGGCTGGATGCTCCGGCATCTTGGTGCCCGGCGGCTTTGGCGACCGGGGCATTGAGGGGAAAATCAGCGCCATCCGCTATGCCAGGGAGCAGAATGTGCCCTTCCTGGGCATCTGTCTGGGGATGCAGATGGCAGTGGTCGAGCTGGCCCGCCACCAGGCGGGGCTGGAGGGGGCACACTCCAGCGAGCTGGCCCCCCGCACCAAGTTCCCGGTCATCGACCTGATGCCGGAACAGGTGGGCATAACGGACAAGGGCGGTACCATGCGCCTGGGGAGCTACCCCTGCCTGCTGGATCCGGGCAGCCGGGCGGCCGCCGCCTACGGCAGCGAACGCATCGACGAGCGCCACCGCCACCGGTATGAGTTCAACAACGACTACCGCCCAGCCCTGGCAGAGGCAGGGATGGTGTTCTCCGGCCTGTCGCCGGACGGGCAGCTGGTGGAGATCGTGGAGCTGAAGGGCCATCCCTGGTTTGTTGGGGTACAGTTCCATCCGGAGCTGAAGAGCCGGCCCAACCGGGCCCATCCCCTGTTCCGGGAACTGATCGCGGCGGCGAAAGCGCACCGTCCCTGACGCCCCTACACCTCCCGCTTCCCCCGCTCCTGGGCTGGGAGGTACAGGCACATGGCGCTGCAATCGTCGCTGCCCTGGCGGCGCTGGGCGGCCTCCCGCAGCACCAGGGAGACCAGCACATTGGGATCCTCCCCCTGCCAGCCGGCCAGCAGATCTTGCAGCCACTGGTCGTCACCGCTGTCAGCCACGCCGTCGCTGATCATGAGCAGGAACAGGTTCTCCTCCAGAGGGAAGCTGAGCGACCAGGGGGCTGTACCGATGTCATGGAGCCCAGCGGGGAGGGCGCTGCCCGTCAGCCGCCGGACAGAGCCCTGGCGCTTGATATATGTAGGGGCTGCGCCGTACTTGTACAATGTCGCCTGGCGGCCTGCCAGGTCTACCGCCAGCAGGTCGATGGTTGTGAAGCTGCCCTGGTCGTCGCTGCGGATGTTCAGGGCTGCATTGAGGGTTTTGAGGGCGCTCTCTGCCTCTATACCGGCCTTGAGGAACTGCTCTGTAAAGCGCAGGGTCATCTGGCTCTCCCGCTGGGCCTCCCGGCCGCTGCCCATGCCATCACTGAGCAGGAGATAGAGCGTGTTCCCGCCGCCGCGGAAATAGGTCAGGCTGTCGCCGCACACCCGCTGGCCCTCCTTGGGCGTGCAGCCCAGGGCCACGTCGTGGGTCATCTCCTTCCCCAGGACGGCGGGGGCCTCCGGGGCGGCCATAGCCTGGGCCACCAGCTCGCTGAGCTGGGCGTACTGCCCGCGGGCCCGCTGGCGCTCCTGCTCCAGCTGCCTGCGGTACTGCCGCCGCAGCAGCAGGGCCGTCACCTCGGTGTTGATGGCGGAGATGAGCTGGGGGAAATGGATACAGCGGCTGGCAAAGTGGACAGCGAAGTCCGACGGCTCCGCCCGGCCCCGCTCCAGCAGGGACGGGGTGGCGTCATTGAAGGCGTTGAAGGTGGACACATACTCCTTGCTCCAGCACACGTCCCGCAGGGCGCAGCCCCGGCAGACCACCTCGGCGGCGCGGTCAAAGATCACCGCCGGGTTCTCCTCCTTCTTGGCCGGCGGGACGGCGAAGCTCTCGCACAGCGAGCGCAGGGCCTCGGCACTCAGCCGCAGTCGCTGCCGCAGTCCGTCGGGCTCCCGGATGGCCTTCCGCCTGGGGATGGCCGTCTCCCGCAGCAGCAGGGCGCAGTAGTGGCACAGGAGCCCGGCCAGGGCGGTACAGGCCGCCATCCGCAGCAGCCCCTCCCGGTTCAGCCCCATTTGCAGGGTGTAGGCCAGCTCCACTGCCAGGGTTGCCCCTGCGGCTGTGACCGGCCGGAACAAGGCGTGCTGGTACCAGCGGGTTTCCTGGAAGGCGGAGAGGACCGCGTATACCAGCACCAGGATACCGCAGCAGCGCAGTGCTGGGCCAAAGGGCAGAAAGATGAAGGCGCCCGCCGCCGCTCCGCAGAGGGCGGCCAGGGCGCTTTTCCCTGGGCGGCAGGCGGCCAAAAGCCCCGCCGCCAGCGGTGCGCGGCCGTCCAGGCAGCACCCGGAGGCCAGGAAGCCCGCCGCAGTGTAGCCTGCCAGGCGGGCCAGCAGGGCCCTATCTGGCCGTGCTGAGGTGATGCCGGCAATTTTCATAGCTTGTCCCCTTCTTTCCATGGTCTTGCGGATCATTGTAGCAGGGGATGCCGGAAAAGGATGTCGGGAAATGCGCAAGGACATTTCCGCTGCCCGATAAGCCGCAAAAAGGCCCGCACGCAGCAGCGTGCGGGCCTTTTTCCAACATTTTCAGGCAAAATTACATCAGCGGATCCAGGTTCAGCACCGGGTGCCCCTTCTCGGTAATGAAGTTCATCAGCTCCTCGGGGTCGGAGGTGATGGTCTCATCGCCGACCATGTCACAGAAATTGTCAATCCCCAGCAGCTCCTTGGCGGTGGCATTCAGCCGCACCGCCACGTCATCCTTGAGCTCCTTGGGCATCCAGACGATGCGGGCAATGCCGCCCTCGGCGGCGGCGAACTTCTTGCTGGCGATGAAGTGGCGGCCGTGGCCCATGAAGCCGGGGGTCTGGACACCGCCGCCAGTCATGGAGGCCAGCTCACCGAAGGTCATGCCGGTGGGGGTCATGCCCTTGTATTCGCGGTTGCAGATCACCAGGCCGTTGGAGATGGGCTCAATGCCGCAGATGCACTCGAAGCAGCCGCAGCTGGTCATGGGGTCCTCCATGATGGAATAGAGGCTCACGTGCTCCACCGCGCCCTGGGTGGCGGCATGGACCATGCGGTCCACGTCGGGGTAATAGCCCTTCTTCTCGTCGGTGCAGCCCTCCTTGCTGATGGGCTGGCAGGGGCCGGCGTCGTTGAGCTCCTTGGTGGCCTTGGCGTCCAGCCAGCTCACCGCGCCGCACAGGCCCAGCCGCTCCGGCGTGACCACACAGCAGTGGCTGGGGGCGAAGGACTGGCAGAGGATGCAGGTGTAGAACTTTTCCACGCTCTCATCTGTCATGGAGCTGAGGCGGTCGTCCCGGGCATTGTAGGCGGGCATGGCCTCCTCGTTGAGGATACGGGCGGCCTTTTCAGGATCTGTGACCAGTGTGACCTGGCACTTATCCACCACCGCGTCGAACTCATCCATAATCATATGGTAGAGCACCTCGCCGAAATGCTTCATGCGCAGGCCCTTGTCATAGGCGTCGTTGGAGATACGGATGCGGAACTGGTTGCGCTGGCCGGTGTGCATCACACCCTCCATGTAGTTGAACCAGGCGTGGATTTTCCGCTCAATGACGGACTCGAAATCCTTCTGCATCTTCGCTCCGGCGACCTCGATGTAGGTAGCCAGGGCATACTCGGTCTCGCCGCTGTCGATGTCCGGGCCGTCGATGGTGATCTTGTGATCTTCCACCTCCTCCATGCCCCGCGTTGTGACCAGCTCACAGGTGGTATTCTTGCTGGACCAGAACTCCACCTTCATATCCGCCTTGCGGATGATCTCGCCCTCGAAGGCGGCGGCAAAGGCCACAGGGATGGGCAGCTCCTTGACCTTGATCTTGATATTGCGCAGGGCCAGGGAGTGCTTGACGGTCTCCTCGTGGTGCAGGACAGCCTCCAGCGCGCCGGGGACCTGGAGCTCACCGATATCCTGGTCCACAATAACGGGGAAGCCCAGGGCGATGGCGCCAGCGCCAGCGGAGACGACTACCTCGTTGAGGGGCCCGAAGGTGTTGACAAAGGCGGGGACGCGCTCCTTGGTGTACTTGAGCAGGCCAGCCAGGTCGCCGGCCTGGATGTTGCCGAAGATCAGCGCGGCACGGATGGCGACGGTGACAACGTGGATCACGCTGGTGACATCGTGGCCCAGGGGCACCACGCGCAGCTCCAGGCCCATCTTTACCCCCTCGCCGGCCGCCTGCTCAATGCAGTCGCCGATCATGAAGGTGAGGATGCCCTTGGACTGGTAGTCCTTGACCACCTTGGCCACACTGGCGGCGCTGTCCGCCTTGCCGATGACCACGGCCACGCCGGGGATATCGCCAGTGACCAGGGGCACGCCCAGGGAGCGGATGATGGGGTCAGGGACAAAGCCGATGCCGGAGTCCTCTGCGTAGGGGTCGCCGCCGCCTGCGTACTTCAGGCCCTCGATGATCTCCGCGCCCACAGCGGTGGCAAGGCCGGCGTTCAGCGCCTGGCCGATATCGTCCTGATTGGTGATGAGGCTCTTGAGGACGCCCACGCAGGCGGGCAGGTCGCCCAGGGTCTTCACCTTCACGCCGGTGGCGGCGTAGATGGTGGGGAAAAAGTAGGCGGTATCGGGAAAGGCAACAGGGGTGTCGGCGCCGTGCTTGGCAATCGCTTCGTTGACGGCCCCCTCAGTCAGGCCTGCAACAGCATTGGAACCGGCATAGATCAGATCAGTTAACGCGCTCATATCAAAACAACCTCCTGTAAAATTGGTGTCCCGGGGGATACTATCCCTTAATATACCAAAAAGCGGCGGGCTTGTATAGCCTTTTCCGGCGCTTTCACAGAAAATTTTCATCCCCCGGCAGGGGATGGCTGCCCGCCCCACAGGCAGCCGCAGCGCCTCGGACTTGCATAACAGTCGTCGGATTGATGCAATATTTTTTAGCTGCTCTGGAAATTTTAGATTATTTTCTATTGAATATGAAGGACAAATATGATATACTTGCAAAAACAATGTGTTGGAAAGGAGCGGTGCCCATGATCTGGAATGAAAACCGCGAGAATGCCTACTGTGAGATCACCCCGGCCATCCTGGCGCTGAAGGAGCAGTGGGAAAAGGAGAACTACATCGACCCCAGGCTCTACAAGGAGTATAACGTCAAGCGCGGCCTCCGGGACGAGGATGGGCGCGGGGTGCTGACGGGCCTGACCCGCGTGGCGGAGATCCAGTCCTACACCGTCACCCGGGATGAGCACATCCAGCCTGCGGACGGCATCCTCTACTACCGGGGCATCGACTGCCGGGATCTGGTACGGGGCTCGGAGGCGCGGGGGCGCTTTGCCTTTGAGGAGGCAGCCTACCTGCTGCTGTTCGGCGAGCTGCCCAACCAATACCAGCTCCAGGACTTCTGCGGCCAGCTGGCCTCCTACCGCACCCTGCCCACCAATTTCTTCCGGGACATCATCATGAAGGCCCCGCCCAAGGACCTGATGAACACCATGCAGCGGGCAATCCTGACACTGTACTGCTATGACGACAAGGCCAATGACATCGGCCTGGAGAACGTGCTGCGCCAATGCCTCCAGCTGCTCAGCAACATGCCGGTGCTGGCGATCTACGCCTACCAGGCCTGGCGGTACAGCCAGGGGGAGAGCCTGTTCATCCATGTGCCCCAGCCGGATATGTCCACAGCGGAGAACTTCCTGTACATGCTGCGGGAGGACCGGCGCTACACGGAGCTGGAGGCCCGCACCTTGGACGTCGCCCTGGTGCTCCACGCGGACCACGGCGGCGGCAATAACTCCACCTTTACCAACCACGTCGTCACCTCCTCCGGCACGGATACCTACTCCGCCGTCGCCGCTGCCATGGCCTCCCTGAAGGGCCCCCGCCACGGCGGCGCCAACAGCAAGGTCATGG
>CAJUAC010000002.1 GCA_910583885.1 uncultured Oscillospiraceae bacterium
AGTGGAATAAATCGGACCACCACCATTCCACCGTGTCGCCTCTGGCCTTATGCCAGGCGGATATTTTCATAAGTGCCAGGTTTGGGTAGTTGTGGCCGTCCACGTCGATCAGGCCAATTTTCAAGCCGTCACCGCCTTTTCCAGCTGCTCCATGGTGGTGATCTCCTCCCCGCACCACTCCGGCAGGTTGGCCCGCACCAGAGCCGTGGCAAAGGGAGGCGGGACCGCGTTTCCGCACCTGGCCACCTGCTTTGTTTTCCCGTACTCCCTTCCGGTGTAGTCCCGATCTATTTTGTAGTCGTCCGGGAAACCGTTGGCCCGGTACAGTTCGCGGGGTGTCAGCATACGCAGGCCAATGTCCGCCATGAAATACCATACCCCGCCGATCAGGAACAGAATCACCTCGGTGTCCTCCATGGTGTAGCCGCAAAACTCATTCAGCGCCGCCCGGATTTTCGGCCAGTTTCCCAGGTCTGCCCCCGGCTCCGCTTTGGCGATCCTAGTCGTTATCACGCCATGATGGCCTCCGCCGGCGGTGATTGTCTGGAGTGGATCCTGGGCTTGTCCGCCCAGGTTTGTGCCTTTTAGCTTGACCATGTGGGCGGTCTGGAGGGCATTGTGGTCCACCGCTGTCACAGTGGGAAGTGGGGCAGACGCCGCCGCTCCCACCACTCCACCGTAATACTTGGACAGGTTCGCCACCGTCAGGCCCTCCCGGTCCCGCGTTGTTACCGTGTGGAGCGGGTCCGCCACGTCCTGGTTGTGATCTCCGCTATAATATTTTGTCAATGTCGCCGCCGCCAGGCCGTAACGGTTGGAGGCGTCAATGGTCATAATGGGATCTGTCACCCCCTGGCCCCGGACCCGCTCGGTTCGCTCGGTGTGATATTGGATCATGGCTGGGCACACCACGCACTCCTCCGCCTTTGAAACTTGGGTGTGTGTTGGCTCCTCCGCGCGCCGGCAGCGATCCCCGCCGCCCGTCTGGCCAATGGCCGCCAGCGTTGGGGTGATCACCATTTGATGGCCGCCGGCGCCCGTTCCCGTTATCGTGTTCACCGGGTCTGTGATGGCGGTGCCCACCGCGTTCTGGTTGTTGTGCATGGTCAGCGGCGCCATGACCGGGCTGGCTATGCCATACCCGTGTTTTGCGGTGATAGTCTGGAGTGGATCCCCCATCCCTTGCCCCCGGAAGTCCCCGGAATGGTTCACGATCACCAGGAACGGGGAGGCGGACCGGATCACGAACTTGTCCACCCCACGGGCCACTCGGCGCATGGTATTCCTGGCCAGCGGACGGACCGCCGCCACGCCGTACCGTTCCCTGATTTCCTCCTTTGTCGCAAAAATAGAGGGGGTGGGCAGGCTCCAGTCTATGATCTCCGCCGCGCTGCGCCACGGCTTTTTGGTCCCCGCCTTGACCTCCTGGCTGTCCGCCGGCGCGTGGGTCGGCTCTGGCCACACAATGGGCCGCCCGTCGCTGCGGGCAATCAGAAAAAACCGCTTTCTTGTGGTAGGCGCTCCATAGTCCGCCGCCACCAGTTCCCGCCACTCCACCACATAGCCCAGGGCCTCCAGCTGGCCCAGCCATTGGCGGAATGTCTGGCCAGCCTTTGATTTGACGGGATGGCCCCGCCGAACAGGCCCCCAGGTCTGGAACTCCTCCACATTCTCCAGGATGATCACGCGGGGGCGGACGGTCCCAGCCCACCGCAGGACGATCCAGGCAAGGCCCCTTATATTCTTGTCCACGGGCTTTCCGCCCTTTGCCTTGCTGAAATGCTTACAGTCCGGGGAAAACCAGGCCAGCCCCACCGGGCGGCCTCCGCATACCTCCACCGGGTCCACGTCCCATACGCTGGCTTGGTAGTGTATAGTGTGGGGGTGGTTGGTCCGGTGCATTAGGATGGCGTCCGGGTCATGGTTTATGGCTATGTCCACCACGCGGCCCGTGGCCAGTTCGATCCCCGTGGAGGCCCCGCCGCCGCCGGCGAAATTGTCCACTATGATTTCATCCAGCAGGTTTATTTGTCCGCGGCTCACAGTGTCCCGCCTCCCTTTATCTCCATATACAGGGCGCGGTCTTTCCCGGTCCGCTTACACCACGCCCATTCAATCATGGCGCCTGCGCTTTCCTGGTAGTCCGGCAGGAACACGGCCAGGTCCGCAGCGTTCAGCATGGCAAGCGTGATCTGCATATAGTCCGGTTCCTCCAGGCCCGCCGGTAAAATGGCCGGGTTCAGGACTACATGGCCCAGCACCTCCAGTTTTTCGGCGGCCTCTTGAAACTTTGCTCTATAATTGTTGTCGCCAGTGATCTTCCCGGCTATGTAAATTTTCACAGGCTGCACTCCTTTTTCCGGCTTGCAAACCGTCCGGCGCGTTGCTATAATATAGACAGTTGGACGGTTCCCGCCGTTCACTTCACCACCTGCGCCGCGTTGTCAGCACCGGGCGCGGGTGGTTTCTCTTTTGCCTCATAGTTGATATGGGCCGCCGCCACCAACTTGGCGATCTCTGCGCCGATCAGGCTGTCCGGGCACTCTGCCGCGCCCACGTCCTCCGCCGAAACGGTGGCCCGCTCTATGCTGGTCAGCCTTGCCCAGTCCTCTGTGACACACAGGTGAAAGTCACCGTTTGCCCATCGGTCAATCGAAATAATGATCCGCCCGCCGCCCTTTAGCGTGGTTCTCAATTTGTCGCTCATTCTGTCACTTTCCCTTTCCGGCGGGCCATGGCGGCCAGCCGGCTAAATATGGTTTTCAGGGCTACCCCCCCCCCCCCCGCGCAAAAATAGACAGTTGGGCGGTTTCCGTTGCGATCCGTTCCTTGGCTGTTTCAAAATATCCCCTGTCCAGTTCTATGCCGATAAATGCCCGCCCCGTTTTTGCGCAGGCCACCCCGGTGGATCCACTCCCCATGAATGGGTCAAATACGATCCCGCCCTTTGGGCAAATTTCAATCAGTCTTTCCAGCAGTTCCACCGGCTTTTGGGTTTGGTGGTCTTTATTTTTTGACGGCACACTTGGAACTCGGAAACATCCAGCACCGATAAAAACCCCACTTTTGTATTCCGTTTTCCTTTGCCCGTTTGTTCCCCATACGATATATTCACAGTCATTTCTAAAACGGTTTGGGATCGGTCTGCTTGTCCCTTTATCCCATACAACAATGCCGCGATATATCCACCCGGCGGCCTGTAATGCGTCCGTCATGGCTGGCAGGTTGCGCCAGTCCACAAAAACGGCACACACGCTTTCTTGCTTTGCCTTTTGGCGGCACTTACTCAAAACCATGCGCATGAACTCCGTAAAACTGCGCTGGTCCATGTTGTCCCCGCTGAAATTTTGAAACCTGGCGGCGCCCTTATAATCATCATCACAATACTTTTCGCGTGTACTCTTTTTGCGGTCCCCTGCAAATAGGCCACCGGACGAATACGGCGGATCGCACAGCACCATGTCCACCGTCATGTCCGGTATTTCCTGCATTTCTTCCATACAATCCCCACAGTACACGGCGGCCGGTCCGATCACCTCTTTTTTCATGGTTCCACCTCCTCCATTGTGATCTGGTCAAATTGCACCGTTGTGGCGGCGATCCTGTCCGTGGCCATTTTCCAATATTTCCGGTTAATCTCCACGCCCACAAAATCCCGCCGCAGACGCTTGGCCACCACTCCGGTGGTCCCGCTCCCCGCGAACGGATCCAGAACGGTCCCACCCTCCGGGCACCCGGCCAATATGCACGGCTCCACCAGGCGCTCCGGGAATGTGGCATAATGGGCTGCCTTAAACTGTCCCGTTGCTATGTTCCACACACTCCGTTTGTTCCGGCTCCCGGTTCTGTTTGCGGTGTTCCCATGGCTTTCCCGCGCCACGCGGGCGCTGTTCTGGAATGATTGACCGCCCGTATAGGCTCCGCCGCCCCGGAACGTCCTGGCGTTCCCTTTGGTCCCGCACGGCTCCCGGATGGCCGCCGCGTCGAAATAGTAGCGTTCTGATTTTGACAGCAGGAAAATATATTCATGGGCTTTGGCGCAACGGTCCCGGACGCTCTCCGGCATAGCGTTGGTCTTGTGCCATACAATATCCTGCCGTAAATACCACCCATCAGCCCGCAGGGCAAAAGCTAAAAGCCACGGGATCCCAATCAGGTCCTTGTATTTGTACCCGCCCGGCGGGTGCTTTGCCGTGTGGCCGTGTGCGTTCCTGGTGTTCGTCGGTGGCTGCGCTCCCGATCTAGTGGCGTAGCTGTCCCCGATATTGACCCACAGGGTCCCGTCCGGGCGCAGGACCCGCCTGACCTCCCGGAACACGTCCACCAGCTTGTCCATGTACTCCTCCGGGGTGTCCTCCATGCCGATCTGTCCGGCGGCCCCATAGTCCCGCAGGTTGTAATAAGGCGGGGAGGTCACGCAGGTGTGGACGCTCTCCGGCTCCAGTGTCCGCAGCTGTTCCAGCGCGTCACCGCAAAGGATCGTTTCCATCGTCCGCCACCTCCTGGGCCAAAAACCACGCCGGGCTGTTCCGTTCCGCCTGGTGTGGGCAGTTTTCCGCGTCGCAGTTCTCCGCCTGGCAGGCGGTGCAATAGGTCCGCTGGAAAACTTCATCCCACGGGGTTTCTAATGTGGGAATGGCGGCCAGGAACTCCGCCAGGGCAGCAGGGGAGGCGGTGATCTTGTCAAAATATGTGGGGCGCAGTTCCCGGTCCTCCATGGCGTCCTCAATTTCCTGCAGTTTCTTTAGGGCCTGCGCTATTGGCCAGCTTTGCAGGTTGGAGGCCACAAAGTCACGATCAAAGTTAAATTCCCTTATAGTCAACCTTTCCACAGCTATTCCTCCTCTTTGTGGAGGTCCACACCCTCCAGGGCCTCCCACACGGCCCGCTCCCAGGCTTTTGCCCACCCGGATTTTGCTTTCCGCACAGCCTCCACCGCTATGGCCTCGGTGCCGTCGTCCCACAGCAGGCGGCAGTTGTCCACCACAATGGCGCCGTCATGCTCCGCCGCGTCCCGCTCCACCATGCCCAGGTAGGACAGCGGGATCCCCCAGCAGGCCCCGGCGCCCTCCGCCGTCTGGAAAATCTGAAACCCCTGCATGATCACCGGCACCATGTCAACATCATCCCCGCGCTCACCAATTCGCCAGTTGTTCATTTCCGCGTTGGCGTTCTCCGGTATGACCAGCTGCGGGTTCAGGCCTTTCATGATGTTGGTGGGTTCGTTCTCGCCCGGTATCATTCCGGCGTGTTCCACGATGGTGGCCAGGACCTTGCGCGGCATGACCTCCCGGCGGGCCTGGATATACCAGGACTGTGTATAGATGGACATGATCCCGCCCCGGCTGTTGACGGTGTACCCGCCGCCCTTATAGGCCCGCTTGATGGCCCGGACCGCCCCGGCCTCATTGATCAGCATTTTTTCACCCTCTTTTCATATGATGTATGGCATTTTCGCCGGAATGTCCCCCGGCTCCGCCGCCCACACCTGGGCGTCCGTGATCTCCGTCCAGTCGCACCGCCACACCTCCGCCGCGTTCAATATGGCGGCCAGGTTGGAGGAATGGGGGACCACCACGGTGCCATGGGCCGGGTGGCTTACCCTGGACCGCCCCGGCACGTTCCAGCGGTGTTCCCTGGCCCGCTTTTCCGCGTCTGTCAGTATGCGGGCGCGTTCCGCCGGGTCTATTCCCCGGCCCATGCGTTCACCGTACACTCCCAGCGTTCCATGGCCTCCAGCACGGCGTCCGTGTACTCGGTGGAGGTTACGCCAGCGTCCCAGGCTCTCCGCGCTCCAGTTTGCCCCATGTTGTAGGCCATGGCCACCATGGCTGCGTCCCCATATTCCGCCAGGTATTTCCCCAGCTTGTAGCACCCGCCGGCTATGTTGCCCTCCGGGTTGGTGGGGTCCAGGCCGGTGGTGGCCTCCAGTTCCGCGTGGTATGTCCCATTGGGTCCTGGGTTCAGCTGGAAGATCCCCACCTCTCCAGCCGGTCCTATGGCGTCCATGTTGAACTGTCCACGGGTTTCCCAGTCTGCCACGGCCAGGGCCAGGGGATAGGGGCACCCATACAGGTGGCAATAGGTCCGTATGTAGTCCTGGTATTCCCAGGACAGGGGCACCGCCGCCGAAAAATAGCCCTGGGCCTCCAGCGCCTCCCCGATCCGCTGTTTTTCCTCCGGATCCTCCGCTGCCCGGTACAAGGCCGCAAATTCCCAGGCGTCGCCCACCAGCAGGGTGGCCTCCGGTTCCTGCGCCACGGCAAAGATCACGGCGGGCCGTTCCGCTTTCGCCGCCTCTTTGGCCGTCTTGCTGGTGTCCATGGCCACGTTGGCCACGATCAGCGCCACAATGGCCAGCACCAGCGCGATCACCGGGGCCGCCTGTCGGATTTTTTCCAGCGGCTCCATGGTTGCAATTCGTTTTCCGGTTCTCCCGCTCATGTCTGCTTGTCCTCCTTTTTCCTGCGGGTGGGCCAGCCGGTCACATCGTACTGGATCCCAAACCGGCGGCGTCCACATTCCACACAGGTGATTTTCTCACACCGCCCGCCGGCGGGTTTCACGGTCTTACCCCTGGCCTCCAGGGCCACGGCGCAGGGCTTACACAGCAGTTTTTTCACTCCGCCGCGCTCCTTTCGTCAATCCAGGCGGCGCACATATCCGCCTCCTGCAGACGCCACACCCACGGGGTCAGGTTCATGGCCTCCGTCATGGAGCGGGACCCGCCTTGCACCGCGTCGTCATAGGTCCCCATGTGCCACCGGATGGCCAGTGCCTCCTCCTCGGTCAGCACCATGTGGCGGGTGATCAGAAACAGGCTTTTTTCCCCGTGGCCCAGCGGGAACGGGTCCCGGAACGTATAGCCCAGGTAATCTTCCCATTTCCCCGTGTCCGGGTTCTTGCGGCGTTTGGTTTCCTGGTGATACACCCCCGCCTTGCAAACATCATGCAACAGGCCCAGGATCGCCACGGTTTCCGTTGTGTCCTCCACCAATATCCCCTTTGGTGTGTCCCGCATTGTAATCTCCAGCAGGCGCTTGTAGACGTTCAGGCTATGGATCACCAGGCCGCCCGGCTGCGCTAGATGCTTATTTGTGGAGGCCGGGGCCATGAAAAAGTCCGTTTCATTTTCCAGCCATTCCACCAGGGCCGTCTTTCCGTTCCGGCCTATGGTGTTTCTATACACCTGCAAAAAGTCCCGTTTTGCGCGTTCTTCCTGGCTTGATTTGCTCAATGCCTCCAGGTTCCTTTTTACGTTCTCCGTTGCCTCCTCAAAAGTCAGGCCTGGCAGTTTCCCCGGTTCTCTGTCCATGTTTACCTCCTATTCCTCCGGGGCCTCGTTGCCCCAGGCGTCCCAGCCGTCCGCCCGCTGGCGGGCAAATAGTTCAATGCGGGGCACGTCGCCCAGCAGTTCCACGATCCGCCTCCGTGTTTCGTCCGGCTTTTTGCTGTGCCCCTCAAAAGGGGCCTCAATGACCTGGTGGACCCGGTGACTTTGGATCCGCTCCTTTGCCTTAAATCCTGGAGCGATCCCCAGCAGGCACACCTCCACATTGGCGCGGGTATAGGCGCCCATGCCCCAAAAGTTCCCGCCGTTTTTGCGGTTCTTTTTCACCCATACAAAGGCGGCGGTTACATACCGAAACCCCCACGCCTCCATGACCTTGATGGCCTCCGCAATATTTGGGAACGTGGCCCACATGAAACAGGCCGCGCCCTCCGCACAGATGGAGGGGACCGGCATGGCGCAGATCGCGGCGGTGTCCATGGTCTGGTAGTGTTTCGCCGCGTTGCCCCGGCTCTTTGCCGTGGCTCCACATTGGCGGTATGCCCACGGGGGATCCGCATAGATCACGCTGTACCGCCGATCAGGCAGTGGCATAATTTCAGCCATGGAGGGCACCCCCTTCCTTTAGGGCCGCGCTCAACCGCTCATTTGCAACATGGTGTAACGCGGTGGCGCGGTCCATTGTAGTGGACGCCGCCAGCAGGGTGGCCTCCCGCTCCATTTCTTCGGCGTCCGCGCCCAGCAGCTTGGCCACCTCCTCGATCCGGTCCATGGCGGCCTCAAATTCCCGCCGCCACTCCTCCGCTGCTTGCGCCGTGATCCGGAAGTCACACGGTTTCACCCTTGACGTGTCCACGCTGTCCAGGTGGTCATGTAGCTGGTGCAAGTCCGCCATAGCTGCAACCCCTTTCCACCCGGCGCTGGGCCGGTTTGTCTGCCCATGGGCAGGTCCGCCGGTGTGGCACAAAAGCCACGGGAAGGTCCCGACGCTCCTCCTCCGGCTCGGCCTGCCGCCCGGTGATGGCGGCCCCCATATCGTCCAGGAACGTGTCCGGGCCGTCGTTCTCGATCACGAAAACGGGATCCGGGTCCACCGGGACCTGCTTGCCCTCCAGGCTGGTGATCCAGTCGATTTCCTGGCCGCAAAATTTACACCGTGCCACAGGCCGCCCTCCTCTCCGCCTGGCGGCGCTCCGCCGCCGTGGTGAACTCCTCCACCATGCCCCGCTCCAGCATGTCCTTGGCGTCCAGATCGTGGACCACGCGGGAAACCTGCGGCCCGCCGAACTCCTTTTTTTCAATGGCCAGCAGTGGCTTTCCCAGGCAAGTGGAGAAAAACGCCACGCACAGCAGGCCGTCCGCGTCTGTCCATTTCAGCCACCAGTCCGGTGCCCGGTATGCTTTGGTGATCGTCACCTGGCGCATGGGCGGCAGGTCCTCATAGGTGCCCACCAGCTTGTAAAGGCTGGTTTTGTTTGCTTTCAGTCTGAACATTACCGGAACACCTCCCGAAACCAGGCCAGGATCCGCTTTTCGTACTTTTTGCGGGTCCGCTTTTTCTTTGTGTGGATATACTGTCGGGCCAGGTCCGGTTCGAATATCCGCGCCAGGCGTACGGCGGTGTCCAGTTCCATGGTGTGGAAAAACTCCCGTATTCCCTCCGCCGCCACTTCCGTGGTTATGCGAATGTCCACCCACGCCTCCAGAATTTCCCTGGCGGTTTTCATATCTTTCGAAATATCGTAAATAGTAAACTCTGGCAGCGGCCCCCGGATTTCAATAGGTTGGCCGTCTATGTAGGCCACAAAAGGGCCGCCGCTGTTTTCAGGTCCCACTTGGCCACCCCTCCCCGCGCTCATACCCCAGCAGGATATGGTGGCCCATGTCTCCCAGGCTGTGCGCCAGGACCTCCAATTCCAGCAGGTCCGTGTATTTCAGGCCCTTGGCGTCCAGGCGCTTTTGGAATTGCTTGGCCCGCTCGGTCACTTCCCGTATGGCGGCCTGTTCCTTTGCCATATCCTCCGCCGCAAACTCCACCAGCAGCGCCTCCGGGTCGATTTCTCTGGCGGCGATCTTCTGGCAGAACTCTTTGGCGGCGGCCAGCGTGAAATGGCGATAGCCGGCAGTGGTAAATCCCAGGCTTTCAATTTCCTTGTGGCGGACCACCACATAATAGGTCTGTTCCTCCAGGGCCTCCTTGCTGTTGTCGTTATAGAGGGCAAAGGTCAGGTTTCCACGCTGTCCCTCCAGCACATAGCCACGATCCCGGAACTTGATTTCTCTCTGTTTCGCCATGGTGTCCTCCTATCTGTTGGCGGTTCCGCCGTCCACCGCCGCGCCCATGTTGGTGGGCTGCCCGGTCCGCTTGCCCCGGCGCTCCAGCGACGCCTGCACCCGGCGCTGGGCCACGTCCGCGCTGTACCGCAGGCGCTGGTCCGGCAGGCGGGTCCCGTCCTGCCCCCTGGTCATTTCCTTGTAAACCACATGGACAGACACGCCCGTGGTTTCGGAAATTTCTTTAGGCGTCCGCCCATCCTCCCACAGTTTTTCAATTTTCTGGCGGTCCTCCAGGGTCCGAAAAGCATAATCAGCCATATTTTCACCCCTTTCCATTTGCCAGTTTTTTCAGGTCCTCGACTTCCTTATAAAGTTCCTGGCGGCGCTTGTCCGTGATCGTTCCCAGCTGTTGGGCCATATCCAGCGCCCCGATATAGGACCAATACCACGCCAGCCTGCCGTCCCGCGTCTGATTATCATTTTCGGACCGGATTGCGCGTTCCGCCTCCGCCCGCATTGCGGCAATCAGCTTTTCCACGTTCTGGTCCATGTCTTTCCAGGCCGTCCCGCAGTTGGGGCAATACTCAAATGGCGGCGTGTACTTGCCGCACACCGGGCAGGTTTCCCCCTCCTCGATCTGATACAGGACCACAACGTCGCCTTTCTGGCCCTCCTCCAGATACAGGCCGCCGTCCACGGTCGCCTCGCTGCAATTCAGCAGGATGGCATAGTGTCCACACCATTTCTGGCCGTCCTCATACCGCAACAGGTCCTCGATTTCGTCCAGTGTCAGCTTGCCGCGTTTCTTTTCTATCTGCAGGGCCAGGCGCTCCTTGTAGTCGTAGACCCACGACATTTCAATTCCGCGTTTCATACGTTCCCCTTTCTTGCCCTCGTAACCTCCGGGGCGGGCTTTTGGTTTATCGGTACTGTGCGCCCAGCACTCCACAGATGGCGGTGGAAAGATCAAACGGGATCCCCTGCGTCACCCGTACCTTATCCAGCATGGCATTGATCCCGGCGATCATCCAGTCGTCCACGTCCTCCTCCATGTTCACCAGAATGTCCACCGCCGCGATACAGTCCGTAATGCAGCCCATCATAACGCGGGCGTTGTTTTCGGCGGTCAGCACCATGCACTTGATTTCCCCGCCCTCTGTTGCGGCGGCCTGCATTTCTTTCACGGCGGCGTCCTCGCGCTTTTTGTTGTCCATCTCATGGACATATTCCTTGGTGTAGCAGTATGTGAGGCGCTGGATCCGCTTTGCAGTTTCCCGCCGCTCCTCCCTGGTGGCGCTCCCATCGTCCTCGGTGTCCTTGGTGCTGTCGCTGGTGGCGGCCTCCGCCGGGGCCTGGATCCAGATGTTGACGCTCTTGCCGTCCGGCAGGTTGACCTCCAGGCGGTTGCCCAGGTCACTGATCCAGGCGTTCACGCCGGCGGAAGTGCTGTAATAAATTGGGTAGCCTGCCCGCTCGCTGCGGCTGGTGTCATGCTCATAACGGGTGGGGAAAATCTTTTGCACCTCTGCCCAGGCGTCTCTAATACTGGTAACTTTCATTTTTCAGGCCCTCCTCGCACGTTTTGGCGGTTGTATGTATAAAAAAATTAGGTTACACTTGGTCGCTTGACCTTGTGTAACCTAATATTAACGCCTGCCTTTCCCGTCATTTTCTGACAAAGCCCTTGCAAGCCGGGCAGAAATCATATATAATAAATTCCTATCCTACTTTTTGGATGGAGGGAAAGAAAGGGGGAAATAGACGCGTGGCGGAAAACTATGTAGTGGAAATGCTGAACATCACCAAGGTGTTCCCCGGCATCGTAGCCAATGACAACATCACGCTCCAGCTCCGGCGGGGCGAGATCCACGCCCTGCTGGGGGAAAACGGCGCAGGGAAATCCACCCTGATGAGCGTGCTGTTCGGCCTTTACCAGCCCGAGGGGGGCGAGATCCACATGGACGGGAAGCGTGTGGAAATCCGGGACCCCAACGACGCCAATGCACTGCACATCGGTATGGTCCACCAGCATTTCAAGCTGGTGGAGTGCTTTACCGTGCTTGACAACATCATCCTGGGCGTGGAACCCAACAAGCTGGGCTTCCTCCAGAAGAAGGAGGCCCGGAAAAAGGTGGTTGCGCTCTCGGAGAAGTACGGCCTGCTGGTGGACCCGGACGCGCTTGTGGAGGACATCACCGTGGGGATGCAGCAGCGCACAGAGATCCTGAAAATGCTCTACCGGGAAAATGAAATCCTGATCTTCGATGAACCCACCGCCGTGCTCACACCCCAGGAGATCGGCGAACTGATGCAGATTATGAAGAACCTGGCCGCAGAGGGCAAGTCCATCCTCTTTATCACCCACAAGCTCAACGAGATCATGGAGGTGTGCGACCGGTGCAGCGTGCTGCGCAAGGGAAAATACATCGGCACTGTAGACATCGCCGGCACCACCAAGGAGGAGCTCAGCCGCATGATGGTGGGCAGGGATGTGAAATTTGCTGTGGACAAGGCCCCTGCCCAGCCCGGTGAAACCGTGCTGAAGGTCTCCGGGCTGACGGTGCCCAGCAAGGTCCACCACAACAACGCTGTCAAGGACGTCAGCTTCGAGGTCCGCCGGGGGGAGATCGTCTGCATCGCCGGTATTGACGGCAACGGGCAGACCGAGTTTGTCTATGCCCTCTCGGGCCTGGAAAAGGCCAGTGCGGGTAAAATTGAGCTGTGCGGTAAGGATGTCACCCACAGCTCGGTCCGCCAGCGCAGCAGGGCCGGCATGAGCCACATCCCGGAGGACCGGCACAAGCACGGCCTGGTGCTGGACTTCCCCCTGGAGGACAACCTGGTGCTCCAGCGGTACATGGAGCCCCGGTTCCAGAAGAGCGGATTCATCCAGCGCGAGCCCATCCGGGCCTACGCGGAGGAGATGATCGGGAAATTTGACATCCGCTCCGGCCAGGGTCCGGTCACACCTGTGCGCAGCATGTCCGGCGGCAACCAGCAAAAGGCCATTATTGCCCGGGAGATCGACCTGAATGCGGATCTGCTGGTGGCGGTCCAGCCCACGCGGGGCCTGGACGTGGGCGCAATTGAGTACATCCACAGCCAGATCGTCCAGCAGCGGGATCTGGGCAAGGCGGTGCTGCTGGTGAGCTTGGAGCTGGACGAGGTAATGAACCTGTCCGACCGCATCCTGGTCATGTATGAAGGGGAGATCGTGGGCGAGCTTGACCCGAAGCAGACCACTGTGGAGGAGCTGGGCCTGTATATGGCTGGTGCAAAGCGCAATGTGGGCAGAAAGGAGGGCGCAGCGTCATGAAAAAGGAGAAAAGCCTGTGGAACGACGGGACAAAAACTGTTGCCGCCTCCCTGCTCTCAATCCTGATGGGCGTGGTGTTCGGCGGGGTACTGCTGTTTGTGGTGGCCCTGTGCCTGCACATGCCCCTCTCCTCGGCCTGGGAGGGCTTCCGAATCGTGCTGGGCGGCGTGTTCAATACAGGCCGCAACTATGATGCGGGCAGCGCCCTCACCTTCGGTATCAACGCGCGGCTCATCGGCGATATGCTCTTCCGGGCCACGCCCCTGATTATGACGGGCCTCTCTGTGGCCCTGGCCTATAAGACAGGCCTCTTTAACATCGGCGCGCCGGGCCAGTACCTGATGGGCACTGCTATGGCAATCATCGTAGCCCTGAGCCTGGATACCACCGTTGTCCCGGCCTTCCTGGTGTGGCTCCTGGCATTTGTAGCCGCCATCGCCGCCGGGGCCCTGTGGGGCTGTATCCCTGGTGCGTTCAAGGCCTACCTCAACGTCAACGAGGTGATTACCTCCATCATGACAAACTGGATTGCCGCCAATCTGGTGACGCTCCTCTTCGACGGCAGCCAGTTTATCAACAATGTGGATTTCGGCAAAACCGGCTACACCCTTAAAACCTCCACCAATGGTGTGGCAACTGCCAAGATGGGGCTGGACTTCGGCGGGGGGAATGCCAACGCAGGCTTCCTGATTGCTATTGTGTTTGCCGCCGTCACCTATGTGGTCATCAATAAGACCACCTTCGGCTATGAACTGCGGGCCTGCGGCAGCAATAAAAACGCTGCCAGATACGCTGGCATGAACGAAAAGCGCAACATCGTACTCTCCATGGCTATCGCCGGCGGGCTCTCCGCCGCAGGCGCAGCCCTCTACTTCCTCCAGGGGGATGTGGAATTCTATTGGCACACCTCCATGACCCTCCCTGCCACCGGCTTCAACGGCATCCCGGTCGCCCTGCTGGCCAGCTGCAGCCCCATCGGCTGTGTGTTCTCCGGCATGTTCATGGCCTACCTGACCATCTCCGGCAGCCAGCTGAGTACCTTCACAGCCTATAATGAGTACATTGCCAATATCATCATCGCGGTAATCGTCTACCTGAGCGCCTTCACCCTGTTCTTCAAGGGCCTGATGGATGCCAAGAAGAAGGCCCCCACGGGCGGGGATACGGCCGCTCCGGCGGCGGAAACGGCAGGAAAGGGGACGAAGAAGCCATGACATTCCTATTACAGCAGACGCTGATCTACACGGTGCCGCTGATCCTGGTTGCGTTGGCTGGCGTGTTCGCCGAGCGCAGCGGCATCATCAACCTGGCCCTGGAGGGTATCATGATCATTGGCGCCTTCGTCGGGGCTTGGTTCGTGCGCACCATGCAGGAGGGCGGCTGGAACGAAAATGCGGCCCAGTGGCTTCTCCTCCTGACCCTGCTGATTACAGCGGCGGCGGGGGCCCTGTTCTCCCTGCTGCTGAGCTTCTCGGCGGTGAAGATGAAGGCTGACCAGACCATCGGCGGGACAGCGCTGAACCTGCTGGCACCAGCCCTGGTGCTGTTCATGGTCAATATTGTCTTCCAGCAGAACACCCTGAACCTTCGCTACGACGCGCCCAGCTGGTTCATGCTGTTCCAGACGGATTTCGGCTTCGAGCGGAAAGCAAAGCTGGGCTTGATTGGGGATCTGCTGCTCAATAAGACCTACCTGACCACCTATCTGGGCCTGCTGATCTATGTGGTGCTGGCCATCATCCTGTACAAGACCCGCTTTGGCCTGCGGCTGCGGGCCTGCGGCGAGCACCCCCAGGCTGCCGACTCCGTAGGCATCAACGTCTACCGGATGCGCTATCTGGGCACCTCTATCAGCGGCGCACTGGCAGGCATGGGCGGCTTCATCTATGCGCTGACCACCTCTAACGGCGCTGCCAACGGCGATGTGGCCGGATTCGGCTTCCTGGCCCTGGCGGTGATGATCTTCGGCAACTGGAAGCCGCTGAACATCGCTATTGTGGGATTCCTGTTCGGCCTGCTCAAATGCGTATCCGCCAGCTCCGGTACCCTGGATATCAACGGCGACGGGGTCTACCTGCTGGCACAGATCGGGGTGAGCACCTATGTGTATAATATGCTGCCCTATGTGATTACGCTGGTGGTGCTGGCCTTTACCTCGAAAAAATCCCGCGCCCCCAAGGCGGAGGGCATCCCCTACGACAAGGGCCAGCGGTAAGCTGTATCATAAGCAAAAGAAAGGACCGCCTTGGGCGGTCTTTTCTTTTTGGAACGCAATCAACTGCCTCTGATGCCGGCCAGGCCTATCGGGGGTTCCAATTCCCAGTCCACCCTAAAATTGCGCTTGACATTGCTTGGACTTCATGATATATTCTTTATCAGGATTTAATCCTAATAAGGAGTTAGACCCATGGCGGATAGAAATACCGTGCAAAAGGAAATCATCCACCGCTCACTGTGTGAAATGGGGGGGCACCCCACCGCAGCTATGGTGTATGAATATGTGCATGTGGAGCATCCTACTATCAGCCGTTCCACGGTGTACCGCGTGTTGGCCCGGATGACGGAGGAGGGGAAGGCTCTGCGCTTGGAGTTGGCTGGAGGCGAGAGCCGCTATGATGGACAGCTCCATCCCCACGGCCATGCCCGGTGCCGCATCTGCGGCGCAGTGGTGGATATCCCACCCGTGGAGGTGGAAGCACCGCAGGATACCGGCGGATTTTTACTAGAGGCTTATACGGTGGTTTACCGGGGGGTCTGCCCCGCCTGCCGTCAGCACTCTGTTCACTATGTTATGAGCGCCGAAAGGCGTCAATAAAATTTATTCAGGATATAAGGAGACATTGATTATGAAAAAGTGGGTTTGCCCTGTTTGCGGTTACGTCCATGAGGGCGATGTTCCCCCGGAGAAGTGCCCCCAGTGCGGCGTGGCCGGTTCCAAGTTCACCGAGCAGAAGGCTGAGATGAACTGGGCCGCCGAGCACGTGGTCGGCGTGGCCGCCGGTGTGGATGCGGAAATCCTGGAGGGCCTGCGCGCCAACTTCGCCGGTGAGTGCACCGAGGTCGGTATGTATCTGGCTATGGCCCGGGTTGCCCATCGCGAGGGCTATCCCGAGATCGGCCTGTACTGGGAGAAGGCTGCCTACGAGGAGGCCGAGCACGCTGCCAAGTTCGCCGAGCTCCTGGGCGAGGTTGTTACCGACAGCACCAAGAAGAACCTGGAGATGCGCGTTGAGGCCGAGAATGGCGCTACCGCCGGCAAGATGGCCATCGCCAAGAAGGCCAAGGAGCTGGGCCTGGATGCTATCCACGACACTGTCCACGAGATGGCCCGCGACGAGGCCCGCCACGGCAAGGCGTTCAAGGGCCTGCTGGAGCGGTATTTCAAGTAAGAATACGCAGGGGATTGCACTATGAAAATCCGTATTGACAAGGATATCGTTGAGATCATCCCCGAGCACGCTGCCGAGGCTGCGGAGCTGGAGGCCCTCTGGATCAAGATGGGCAACTGCACTGGCGGTACCAAGCGCCTGGAGCCCATGGGGACCTATATGAAGAGCGAGGACAAGTCGGCCAAGTTCCACATTGAGGGGCTGACCGCTGAGGAAGTCAAGGCCCAGCCCACCGTGCTGGCGCCCTATGACACCGATGTGTACTGCTATATCTGCAACCGCACTGAGCATATCAAGGCTGGCGATCCCATCCCCGTCTGCTGCGGCAGGCTGATGGAGATCCTGGACTGAGCGGAGATATCACAGATCAGGGGAACGGGGGAACTCGTTCCCCTCTTTTTTGTGCTGGTGTGCAAGTCAGTATGCACCTCCCATACAATTGCGCGCATATGAAAGAGCCCCCTGTTATGCGCTCCCTATTCTGGTTGTATATACAGGTTCATCAAGTCGAAATCAATATCGGTGTCCCCGATCCTAAAATAACCTGGATAGGTGCCAATTTTTATAAAACCATATTTTTGATACAGCCGGATTGCACGTTCATTATCACTCCGCACCTGGCATTCAATAATTGCAATCTGCTGTTCTTTTGCGTGCTGAATCACCTTTTCCAACAATTTACTGCCAATTCCTTGTCCCCACGCTGCTTTCACAACGGAGATCCCAAACTCTGCCCGATGCGCCTTCCGGTAGGAGAATGCCTCTATGCTGGCACTCCCAACGATTTCCCCATTTTTCCTTGCCAGAAACAGGGCATTTCGGGAGGATTGATTTTTCTCCCGTATGATCTCCTCTTCCTCTGCCTCTGAAACTGGATACCCTTCATTGCCAAATGATAAATTCTCTGTCTCGCAGCCTACTACGTTCATATAGGCAATGATCGCTTGTGCATCCTCTGGCCGCGCCTTTTCAATTTCAATAGCCACATCCAACCTCCTTTGTGAACTTCCTCCTGCGCCCCTGCTGACCACACAACCCTCTTTTCCCAGATACGGCAGCGGGCCCCGGATTTTTATCCGGGGCCCGCATTTAGAATACTGGCAGGAGATTTTACCCTTACAGCTTGCTCAGTGCTGCCTTATCGGCTACAAGGATGACATTGGGGTGCAGCTGGAGGACAGAGCCGGGAACGTTGGGGGTAACGGGGCCGCCAAAGCATGCCTTGACTGCGTTTGCCTTATCCTCACCGCTGACAACGACCAGGATCTGGCGGGCCAGCATGATGGACTGGATACCCATGGTCAAAGCCTGACGGGGCACATCGTCCCGGGAGGCAAAGAAGCGGGCGTTCGCGTCAATGGTGCCCTCCTTGAGGTTCACCAGATAGGTCCCCAGATGGAAGACATCGCTGGGCTCGTTAAAGCCGATGTGGCCGTTGTGGCCCAGGCCCAGTACCTGGATATCCACGCCGCCCATGCTCTGGATCACCTCGTCATAGCGCTTGCACTCAGCCTCGGGATCAGCAGCCATGCCGTTGGGCACATAGGTGTTCGCTACATCGATGTTGACGTGGTTAAACAGGTTATCCTGCATGAAGTAGCGGTAGCTCTGGTCGTGGGTGGTAGCCAGGCCCACATACTCGTCCAGGTTCACGGACTTGATCTTGGAGAAGTCCAGATCGCCCTTCTCATAGCGGGCAATGAGCTCCTTGTACAGGCCGATGGGGGAGGACCCGGTAGCCAGGCCCAGCACGCTGTCCGGCTTCAGGGTGATCTGGCTGGCAACGATGTTGGCAGCCTGGTGGCTCATAGCCTCGTAATTCTCAGTAGCAATGATTCTCATAATTGATCAATCTCCTCTCTGCGCCTTTGGGCGCAGTTATTTTTTACCAAATCTGGACTCTGTCCGCAGGGTCGAGGTACATCCCGTCACCGGGCTGGATGTCAAAAGCCTCGTAGAACTCGTCCAGGCTCTGGAGGGCGCGGCTGCCCCGCAGCTTGTCAGGGGCGTGGACGTCTGCCGTGCTCAGATAGGAGCGGGTCTCCCGGCTGGCAGTGCCCCGCCAGGAGCGTGCGGCGGTACGGTAGAGGGTCTGATAGTCAGGCGTCTCCTCCTGGCCCTCAATCTGGGTGATGCAGGCCAGCGCCCCCAGGTCGGCCACATTCTCGCTGAGGGTCAGTGTGCCGTTGCAGGTGATACCAGGGGCCGCCTCTACGCCGTCATAGAAATCAATCACCTGCTGGCACAGGCCCTGGAATGCCTCATAATCCGCCTCTGTCCACCAGCTGCTCTGGTTGCCCTGAGCGTCGAAGGTGGCGCCGTTGTTGTCAAAGGCGTGGGAGATCTCGTGGGCAATCACATAGCCGATGCCGCCCAGGTTCTCGGTATGGTCCGCCTCCACATCGTAGAGGGGGGCCTGCAAAATCCCAGCAGGGAAATTGATGGAGTTATTCTGGGGGGAGTAGTAGGCGTTGACCGTGTAGACACTCATCGCCCAGGTACCACGATCCACCGGCTCATCCTGCTCCTCCGCCATCTTTGCCATAGATGCCTGGATCATAGCAATCATATTCTCATAGTAGGACCCACCCTGTTCCACGGAGAGGATCTCCACATCATCATAGATGTCGTCCCACTTGTCCGGATAGCCCACGTTGACCGTGATGGCCTCCAGCTTCTCCAGGGCCTTTGCCTTGGTGGTGTCGCTCATCCAATCCAGGGCCTGGATGCGCTGGCCGTAGACATTCAGCATCTCGTCAATCATGGCCTCCACATCGGCCTTGGCCTCCGGGGAGAAATATTTTTCCACATAGATCTGGCCCAGATAGTCGGAGAGAAGCTGCTGTACTGTAGCAGCGGCATCCTCCTCATCCGTCAGGCTGCCTTCAATCCCCAGCAGGGCGGCATTGTACGCTTCCTTTGCCTCAGAGAACTCCCGGTTGAGCATCGGGCCCAGCTGGGCAAGGACACTCAGGCGCAAATAGAGTTTCAGCTCCTCCAGATGCTCGTCATTGAAGTACTCTGCGGACTTCTTCATCAGGCCCACATCGCTGACCACATAGCGGTCCTCATCGTGAAGCCCCTCAGCGGCCAGAACAGCCTCCAGGTCCACGTTGGCGAAGGTCTCCTTCACCTCGTCAGCATCAACAAAGTTAAAAATCTTAGAAATGTCCGCCTGTTCCTCATTGGACATCCGGGCATTGGCCAGATCCTCGTCCATCTTCAGGTAGGCGTCGGCCATGGCCACCGCCTCGACCTCATCCGCTCCGCCCAGCAAGAACAGGGTAGCGACATAGGTACCGAAAATCTCCCGGACACCCTCCATGGCGTAGAAATCACGGGTGATACTGGAGCTGAGGCTGACAAAGCCCAGCACCTTCTCTTCGCTATTCTCCACACTCTGGGTGGTGCCAAAGGCAAGCAGGCCCATACTGGCCTCCGCCAGCATCTGGTTGTTGACCTCCATCAGCGCGTTCAGATCCTCCGCGCTGTCGATGGCGTCCAGGTAGGGCTGGATCGGTTCAATCCCCGCCGCATTCCGGGCGTCCCAGTTGAGGATATTTTCATACAGGTTCTTAATTTTCTCCTCCGCAGAGCCGGCCTTGGGGCTGCTGGCAGCAATCTCCTTGATGAGCGCAGCCACCTGCTTATCAGTGGAATCCGCCACCTCATAGAGAGTGCCGGTGAAAGAGCTGCCGGCGGGGATGGAGGTGGTTTCCAGCCACTCCTTGTTGACATTGGCATAGAAATCGTCCTTCAGGTTGGAACCCTCCAGGGCATAGACGCGCTGGATCAGGGTCTCCAGCTCCTGGCGGCTGACCGTATCCCGGGGGCCAAAATTCCCTTCGGCATTGGGGGTGATGATCCCCGCATCCAGGACGTTTTTCAGCTGGGTCTTTACCCAGTTGGGCACGTCGGTAAAGGCAGAGCTGTCCACTGCCCAGCGGGCGCTGTCACCCTTGGGGGCGGGCAGTTCGCCAAAGGCACGGGAGAGCATCACCAGGGCCTCCGCCCGGGTGACGGCCTCGTCCTCCCGGCCGCCTGACAATACGGGCTCGCTGGCGGAACCGTAATCATCTCCCGCCGCCGTCAGCATCTCCGCGGCCTCGGCACGGGTCAGCGCCTCGTCCGATGCCAGCGCCGCAGGCATTGTGCCGACAGCCAGGATACAGACCAGGGCCAACGCCAGAAAGCGTCTCAACAGGTTGTTCACAGTAGGGTCCTCCTCATGTTATACTTTTTCCCCAGAGGGGATGTATGGAGATTTTACCACTTCCTAAATCGGAGTACAACGGGGCAGGTCTTAAGAAATTCTTAAATTTCCAGCCAACACATGCCCGCCTGACTGTGAATTCTATAGACACCGCCGCGCCGCGCTTCGCCTATGGTTTTCCCGAAACCTGTCGGAAACATACCATAAGCAAAGCGCAGCTTTGCGGCAAATGTTCTTTTTGATGCTTTTTCTTTCTAAGAAAAAGCATGGCTGCTTCAGCAGTACTTCTTGATCGCGTCCGCGATCATCTGGGCGGCCTGGGCAGTAACAGCCCCGTCACCCTCCGCCAGGTTCAGCAGGGGAGCGCGCACGCCGCCCACATCGGGGCCGCCCTGGAGACGGATAATCTCCTTGATTGTCGCGTACATGTTGCCCTGGGTGGAGCACATCTTGTAGATGATGCGGCAGCACTCGTTCTGGACCTCCCGGCCCTTCTCCATCTCACCGGCCTGGAAACAGCGGGCAATCTCCATATAGAGCTCTGGCATCGCGGCGTAGGTACCGCCAATCCCGCTCACAGCCCCGGCGGCCAGGCCGGAGAGCAGCTGCTCGTCGGGCCCGTTGAACACGATGGCCCCTTCATCCTTCCACATCTGGATATCCTGGACAGGCATGGAGGAATTTTTCACGCCAATGACGCGGGGGTTCTTCAGCATCTCCTGGAGCAGGGGCACGCTCAGCGCCACGCCTGCCAGCTGGGGGATGTTGTAGATCACAAAGTCCGTGTTGGGGGCCGCATTGGAGATATCGTTCCAATACTTGGCAATCGCCTTGGGCGGCAGGTGGAAGTAGATGGGCGGGATCGCCGCAATCGCATCCACCCCCAGGCTCTCGGCGTGGGCCGCCAGCTCACAGCTGTCGGCAGTGTTGTTGCAGGCCACGTGGGCAATGATGGTCATCTTGCCGCCCACCTCGGCCATCACATTCTCCAGGGTGATTTTCCGCTCATTTACGCTCTGATAGATGCATTCGCCGGAGGAGCCACCCACATACAGCCCCTTGACGCCCTTGTCCAGCAGATACTTGGCCAGGGCGCGGACCGCCTGGGGGCTGACCTGGCCCTCCTTGTCATAGCAGGCGTAAAACGCGGGGAAAATCCCCTGATACTTGGAAATGTCTTTCATTTTGTTCCCTCCAATTTTACTTAATTCTGACTTTGAAGACAGCCTTTGTCACAGTTTCCGGTCCATCTACGCGCATTTTAATTTTATGGGCATCGTTAGGAAACACCACCAGGAAATCCCCAGGGGAGAGGACCAGCCGGTATTGCCCCTCGCCCCGGTAGGCATAGAAATCGTTGGCCTCCACCCGATTAAATTCAGTCAGGGTTTCCGGCGGGGCGATCTCTACCCGCTCAGACCCCTCCAGCATCAGATGGATGTCCAAATAATTTTTATGTGCCTCGAAGAAGCTCTCCTCCTCTGGGATGGTCTCATAGGTGAAGCGGGTAGCGTACACATCGCTGCCCTTGATCTCTACCCGTTCCTCTCCCACGGAGGACAAAAACTCCTCCGTAATCCGCTCCAAGGCCATATCCAGATTCGGATGGATGCCCCGGTAAGTAAGCGCGTCGGAATTTTTCGCATAAATCATAGCAAAACCCCTTACCCCTTAACCGCGCCCATGGTGATCCCCTGGGTGAAGTACTTCTGGAAGAGCAGGAATACGATGATGATCGGCACGGACGCCAGGGCAGCACCCGCCATCAGCAGGCCCATATCGATCGAAGTCTCCGCCTGGAGGGAAGCGATACCAAGGGGCATCGTGAAGTTGTTGCCGCTGGGCAGCATAACCAGCTGCATGAAGTAGTCGTTCCAGGAGTTGATGAAGGTAAAGATGGCCAAAGCGCCGACGCCCGGCTTGACCATGGGCAGCACGACCGTGGAGAAGGTCTTCAGCTCGCTGGCGCCATCGATGCGGGTTGCCTCCAGGATTTCACCCGGGATGCCCTCAGAGAACTGTTTCATCAGGAACACGCCAAAGGGCCAGCCTACGGTGGGGAAGATCACCGCCCACAGGGTATCGTACAGGCCCAGGGCGGACATCTCCTTAAGCAGGGGGATGAGGATCACCTGCTTGGGCAGGGCCATGGCGCAGACGATGAGGGAGAACAGGATCCCCCGGCCCATAAACCGTTTCTTTGCCAGGGCATACCCCGCCATGGCCGCAGTGAGGCAGGTAATCAGCATGGCCATAACGGACATGAAGACCGTGTTAATGAGCCACCGGAAGGCCGCGGGGGCAGTGGGGCCCTCCAGGGAGCCGATCTGGTAGAGAGGTGCGCTGCGCTTGGTGAAGAGGTTCTGGAAGTTGTTGCTCACCCACTCCGTGGGCCACCAGACGGGCTTTTGGGCATAGATATCTGCGGCTGGCTTAAATGCGCCAGTGGCAATCCAGTACAGCGGGAACAAAAACAGGAACGCCAGGATGACCAGGATAATAAGCGAAATGATCTTATAAGCGCGGCTGCGCGGATTTTCCATTTTCATGCTCGCACCCCCTTACTTTTCTTTCGCCAGCTTGAACTGGACAGCGGACAGGGCCCCGATGAAGATTGCCAGCACGACGCCCATGGCGTTGGCGTAGCCGAAGTGGCCAACCTGCTCAGTGAGCTTGAATGCGGTGTAGTAGATATAGTACATCACCGTATCCGTGGAGTGGTTCGGACCACCCTGGGTCAGCAGCTGGATCAGGGCAAAGCACTGGAAGGAGTTGATGGTGGTGATGACCAGGATGTACAGCGTGGTAGGCATCATCTGCGCCCACTTGATCTTCCAGAAGACCTGGAGATCCGTTGCGCCGTCCACCTGGGCGGCCTCCACCAGGGTCTGGTCCACATTGCCCAGGGCGGAGACATACAGTACGATGGGCTGGCCCACGGAGGTGGTGAAGAGGATGAGGATGATACACCAAATAGCGGTCTTCGGGTCGCCCAGCCAGTTGATGCCCTTTTCCACCAGGCCCGTGCTCTTAAGCACGCCGTTGAGGATACCGGTATAGTTGTCATACATCCACTTCCACACCACCGTCACGGCTACAGAACCGGTGACGACGGGCAGGTAGAAGATGCAGCGGAAAGCGGAGAGGACAGGCCCCTTCAGCTTATAGATTGCGGAGGACACCCACAGGGAGAAGCCGCACACTGCGGGCACGCTGACGATAACAATTAAGAAGGTGTTTTTCAGCCCCTTGAGGAAGATTTCATCCTGGAAGAGGTTGCCGAAATTACGCAGCCCAATGAATTGTCCGAACAAACCCGGGTCGGTCATGTTGGTTTCGGTCAGGCTGGTGATGATGCAGATAAACATGGGGATAATGACAAACCCCAAAAAGAAGATCAGGCTGGGTAGCATGAACAAGTAGCCCGCGACGTTTTCCCGCCGCTGGAGGGCCCGGCTCATGGGCGTCTTAGACGGATTAGCCAAGGTGGGACACCCCTTTCTCGATCAAACTCTCAGTGTTACAGTTGTTTTCTTTTCCCATTCGCTCCTATGCGATGTCCGCATAGGAAAAAAGCGCGCCCCCACCCCGCGCATCGCGGGGAGGGGGCGCGTACCCTTACAGATCGCTGGAACTGCGCAGTCGTAGCTTAGCCTGCGGCGGAGTTAGCGGTAGCGGCGTGGGCAGCCACGGAAGCGGTGATATCCTGGCCTGCGCCAACCTCCTGGAGCATGTTCCACCACTCGGTACGGGCGCCGGCCCAGCCGGTAGTGACCTGGTAGTAGTCACCCAGGTAGGGCATCAGCTTCGTATACTCGTTCATGATGGCGTTGTCAGCCCAGATACCGCTCAGGTCGGTACCCTCAGCAGTGGTACGCACGGCGAAGTAGCGGGCAGCCTTGACGGCATCCACAGTGTTGGCGCTGTCGCACATGTACTTGATGAACTGCTTGGCAGCATCGATGCGGGCCTGGTCGCCGTTATCAAAGATGCCGAAGCCCCAAATACCACCCTGGAGCTTGGAATTGCCATCCTGGGAGGGGAAACTCATGAAAGCGATGTCCTCACCGGTGACGGTCTTCTCCGCACCGGTCTTGGCGCCGTTGGGGTCGAGCTGCTGGGCAATGTTCCAGCAGAAAGCCATCTTCAGCGCGCCCTGGTAGAACTTGGCGATCTCGTCGCCGCCAGCCAGGGAGGCGTCAAAGGCGATGCCGTCCATGCTCTTGAGCTGCTCCAGGGCCTGGATGTTCAGGGGATCGTCCCAGGTGTACTGGGTGTGCTCAGCGTTGGTGAAGGTGCCGCCGTAGAGGTTGTTCACCAGCGCGCGGGTGCCCTGGTCGCCGCCCTGGCCAGCGCAGTAGACAGCGCCGACGGTGTCGTTGTAGTGGGCATACAGAGCCGCGACAGCGTTAATAAACTCGTCGGTGGTCCAGGTGTGGGTATCCAGGTGCAGGTACTGGTCAGCACCCGCCTCCTTGAAGGCGTTGACGTTGACAGCCATGCAATGGGCGGTCATGACCAGGGGGTACTCATAAATGGCCCCGTTGGTGTGGGTGCAGGCGTTCATGACGCCCTCGTTCACCGCGTTGATCTCGCTCATGTCGGTGTCATCGAACATGTCCTTGAGGTCAACCAGGTAGCCGTTGGCACCCCAGTTGGCAACCAGGCGCTCGGGACCTTCCATGATGAGGTCGGGGGTGCCCTTGGCGGTGATGGCGGTATTGACCTTGTCGTCGCCATCGGCGTAGGCCAGGTACTCCACCTTCACGGCAATGCCGGTCTCAGCGGTAAAGGCATCGGTCAGCTTCTTGACAGTCGCCTCGTCACCCCAGTCGCCGATGGGGTAGGTCCACAGGGTGATCTCGCTGGTGGCCGCAGGAGCTGCGGGCTCATTCTCAGCGGGAGCAGCGGGCTCCTGGTTTTCCGCAGGAGCGGGGGGTGTGTCTTCAGCAGGCTTCTGGTTGCTGTTGCCTCCGCAGGCAACCAGAGCCATGACCATGGTCATGGCCAACAGCAGGGCAAGTAACTTCTTCATTTGGTATCCTCCTTCACAAAGCAAAAAATTGCCGGTAGAATAGGGCAATGCTGTTAAAATTGTACAAGAGGTGAGAGAATTTGTCAATAGCGATTCATAATCTTTTTATGCAATTCCCATTTTCATTGGATTACACAAAAATTTTTTCGGTTTTTCGGCGTTTTGAACCCCGCTGTTTCCCTGAAAACCAAGGCTTTCCGCCTTGACAAATGAAAAAAAGCTGTTAATCTAGTAAGAAAATATCGAAAAAATTATGATAGTATGATAGGAGGAAGGAAATTGAAAAAACATATCCTTTGCCTGGGGGATTCCAATACCCACGGCTACTGCGCAGACCCCGCCGACTGTGCAGACGGCGGCATCCGCTTCAATGAGGATGAGCGCTGGACATGCCTTCTGCAAAAGGCACTGGGGGAGAGCTACCTGGTGACAGAGGAGGGTCTGTCCGGCCGGACAACTGTCTTCCCCGACCCGCTCCACGAAAGCATGGACGCGCTGGGCTGTGCATACGCCCTGCTCAAGAGCCACGAGGTAATCGACCTATTAATTATCATGCTGGGCACCAACGATGTCAAGGAGCGCCTGAGTGCTAACGCCGCCTGTATCGCCATCGGCATGGAGCGCCTGGTGCGCAAGGCCCAGAGCGTGGACTGCTGGGGCAGCCACGAGCCGAATATCCTCATTGTCTGCCCACCCCCCATCGGGAAGGGGATGGAACAGAACGAGTGCGGGCTGCCGATGGGGCGGGGCTGTATCGAGAAGAGCGAGGAGCTGGCCCCCTTCTATGAAAAGACCGCCAAGCTGGTGGGAGCCCACTTCATGGATGCCAGGGGCTGTGAGTTCAATCAGATCGACTGTATGCACCTCACCCGCAAAGGCCATGCCCAGCTGGCGGAGCGGCTGGCGGCAATCGTCCCCGGCCTGCTGGGGTAGGCGGGCAGCCACCTGTCCAATCACTGGATCAACAATAAGGCACCGGCAGAGGGAAATCCCTCTGCCGGTGCCTTTTATATCATGCCAGCATCGCGAACAGCGGTGCTGCCACAACTGTGAGAAGACCTGTGACAACGATTGCCAGGCTGCTGGCCGCACCCTGCACCTCGCCCAGCTCCACGGCACGGGAGGTCCCGGCGGCGTGGGAGGAGGTGCCGATGGCAAGGCCCTGGGCCAGGGGCTCTGTGACACCCATCAGGCGCAGCAGCGCAGGCGCTGCTACCGCACCAAAGAGGCCCGTAATCATAATTGTGACCATCGTAATGGCGGGGTAGCCCCCCAGCTCCTCGCTGAGGCCCTTGCCGATGGCAGTTGTGATGGATTTCGGCAGCAGGGTGGCATACTCCGCCGGATCCAGCTGGAACAGGGCCAGCATCAGCACACACCCCAGCATATGGGCGGCCACACCGGCCACACATCCGGCCGCTACCGCAAGGGCGTTTTTCTTTAGCAGCGCAAACTGCCGGTACAGGGGGATGGCCAGGCAGATAGTGGCTGGGGTCAGCAGCAGCTCCAGCACACTGGCCCCGCTCCCGTAGTAAACAGAATACTCTGTCTTTGTCAGCAGCAGCACTGCACAGCACAGCAATGTGGCGAACAGCAGGGGGTTACAGATCTCCCGGCCGGCCCGCCGGTTGATAACCCGTGCCAGCTGGTAGAGCCCCAGGGTCAAAAACATCCCAAAATAGGCCGTAGAGGCAAACAGCTCACTCATGCCCTGCGCCCCCTTTCCTCCGGATCATCCATTGGGACACCCGGCCCGTAACAAACATGACCGCCAGCGTCCCCACAAATCCCATCAGCAGCACCGGCAGCAGCATCTCCTGGATGGTGTCCATCACTGTCAGGAAGCTGACCGACGCCGGTACCAGCAGTACCGGCATCAGCTCCAGCAGCAGGCCGCCCACATCCTCTACCTGCTCCAGCTTGACAAGTTTGCTCTGGAGCAGGCAGAACAGCAGGATCAGCCCGTAAATACTCGCTGGTACCGGCAGCGGGACAACATACTTGACCAGCTCCGCGGCAAAGGTGATGGCGGCCAGCAGCACCGCCTGATGTAAATACTTCATATCAGCTGCCCCTATTCCCCACGGCTGTGTCCTTCAGAACATTGGGAGTCCCAAAACGCACGGATGGCCTCCGCACTGGCTTGGACGCTGCCCTGGACAAAGGCCGGTTTGCCGCCGCCCCGCCCATCCAGCGCGCCGTTGAGCGCTTTCGCCAGCGGCCGCAGATCCCCCTCCGGGTGGCTGGCCGCATACTGATAGCGCCCATCCTCCCCGGCAAAGACCACACACCGCCCACCGCAGCTCTCCTGCACCGCACCACACAGCTTCCGCACCGACTCGCTGGACATGGCCCCCTCGATGAGGAGCACATCCCCGGCCCCGGCATACTGCGCTGCCTTCCGGGCAAAGTCGCCCTCCTCCAGTGCCGCTATCCGGCCCCGGAGCTCATAGGCCTCCCGCTGGAGCCGCTCCACTGCGGCAGCAGTGGCCTCCGCCTTGGCGGAGAGGAGCTGGGAGATCTGGGTATTCTGCCCGCAAAGGGTGGTAAACTGCCCCAGGGCGCGGCCCCCGGCGGCCATCTCAATCCGCACGCCGTCCCGGAACTTCTGGCAGGAGAGGAGCTTCACCATCCCCACCTGCCCGCTGCGCTGGACATGGGTGCCGCAGCAGGCGCAGCAATCCGCTCCCGGCCATGCCACAATCCGCACCTGGCCGGACAGCTCCTTTTTGCTCCGGTATTCCAGCTGGGCCAGCTGGTCCGGGGAGGGGTAGGAGACCTCAAGCGCGTGGTCCTCCCAGATATAGCGGTTGGCCATGCGCTCCACCTCCCGCACGTCCTCCTCGCTCAGGACCGCATTGAAATCAATCGTCACCAGATCCCGGCCAATGTGAAAGCCCACATTGTCGCAGTGGTGTCTCCCGCAGAGAATGCCGCTGACAATATGCTCGCCGCTGTGCTGCTGCATGAAGTCAAAGCGCCGGTCAAAATCGATGCGGCCCTCCGCCATCTCCCCGGCGGGGAGGGGGGCGGCGCACAGATGGCGGATGACCCCGTCCCGCTCCCGCACATCGGTGACGGCAATCCCATTGAGCGTCCCATGGTCAGCGGGCTGGCCGCCGCCCTCGGGGTAAAAGGCTGTCGCATCCAGGACAACCATCCACCCATCCTTCGCCTCCTCACAGGAGAGGACCTGGGCGGTGAATGCCTTCAGGAAGGGGTCGGCATAGTAGAGCTTTTCCGTCTCCACTGCCGCGCCCTTCCCATGCCTTGCCGCCGAAAAGGGGCACCGCTTCCCAATGCACTGGTTATTCTGGGCGGCGTGTTGGCAGACAATCTCCGGCCTCTCCATCACCACCCCCCAGTTCTCCGCCGCAAAATCAATGGCAGTCAGGATGGAGAAGTAGGAATCCCGCTTGCAGCACCGCGGCCCGCCCACTCTCCCAATGGACTCCAATGCCCGCGATGTCATCCGATGGGCCAGGCCGAAGGACTCCTCCGCAAGGGGCGTCGCCTTGGAGACAATAGAGGCAAATATCCCCGCGCTGATGCCCGCACCGCAGGCCCCCCAGAAACCGCAGGCCCCGCCGGGCACATCCTTCCCCCGGCTGTACATCTCCTGAAGGGCGGCGGGCAGATCCAGCTCCCCGCCCGCGTTCCTGTACGCCGTCAGCAGCGCCGCCCCCACCAGCACATGGTGCTCCGGGCCGTGCATGTGGCAGAAGGGCAGGGCCATCATCCGCTCCAGGATGGCAATGGGGTTTTTTGACTGCTCCCCCAGACACAGGCCGATGACAGCGTCCATCCCTTGGGTGTGGCACGCATTGCACACATAGTGGCCGTTGACACAGCGGGTCTTGCTGCCTTCCTTCTTGTGGCAGACCGCGCACTCCATGGATTCATCCCTGTCCAGATATTCCAGCGGCGAACCGCAGATCAAACATTCCTCGCTCATACTCCGCTCCTCTCATTCCAGCAACCCCAGATCAACTTTCCAGGCCAGTACCCGCCGGACGGCGTTATCCACAGTCTCCTCCGGGAGGATGCCGGTACGCACCGCGTCGATCACCAGTGGGATCTGTACTTCAAAATCCGTAGTGACAATCATATCGTTCCCCGCCAGGGCCGCCAGCACTGCCACGGACCCGTCCTGGGCATACGCCTCCACGGCGTCCATGGCCAGATCGTCGGTCAAAATCACGCCCTCGAAGCCCAGCTCCTCCCGCAGGACACAGTGGACCTCCGGGGACAGGGAGGCAGGCAGACCTTCGTCCATACATTTTATTATATTGTGGCTGACCAGCACCGCCCCAGCCCCGGCCTCAATCCCGGCCTGGAAGGGGAGGAAATCCCCCTCCTCAAACTGCCCGTAAGACCTCTCGTCAACAGCAATCCCTGTGTGGGTGTCCACATTGTTCCCATATCCCGGGAAATGCTTGAGCACAGAGCCTATTTTATAGCAGGTTTCCCCGTCGCTGAAGAAGACGTTCCCGGCCGCTTTTACCACAGTTTGCACATAGTCCGCCGTGGCCTGGGCGTCCTGCCCGAAGGCACGGTCATAGATAAAGTCCGCCGGGTCGGTGGACACATCCGCTACCGGGGCAAAGTTGACGTTGATCCCATAGGCGAGAAGGCCACTATTTTTATCCACAGCATCCCGTTCAACGGCCTCCCAGGAGCCCTTCGCAAACAGCTCCTGCGGGGACTGGAACTTCGATGGAAACAGGTTGGGATTGCGGCTGGCCCGGGCCACTGTGCCGCCCTCCTCATCCACGCCAATGAGCAGGGGAATCCTGGAGGCCGCCTGATACCCTGTAATCTGGTCTGTGAATGCCTGCTCTGTCAGCCATCCCCCGGCGCTGTCCTTAAAGTCCCGGGTGAAGAGCAGGTAACCGCCCAGGTGGTATTGCCCGACCTTTTTCACAGCGCCCCGGTCCGGGCACCGCACAAAGAACATCTGCCCCACCTTTTCCTCCAGGCTCATCCCGGCCAGGACCCTCTCCACTGCCTCTTTCTTTGGGTCCGGCTCCGGTACTGGCTCCGGTTCCGGCTCAGGGGCAGGCTCTGGCTCTGTTGCCGGCTCCGGTGTCTCCACGGCGGTGAGAACCTCCTGTGCGGGCGGCGGTTCGGCCTCCGCCCCGCACCCGCACAGAAATATCCCCATTGCCAGCACGAAAAGTAATTCCAAATTGTATAAAATTCTTTTTTGATTCTTTTTTCTTCTAAGAAAAAAGAATGAACACCTCCTGCGCACTTATTCCTCTTCCTTTTCTGTCACCACAATATGCAGCTCATCCAGCTGCTTTTGCTCCACAAAGGAGGGTGCGCCCATCATGAGATCCTGTGCGTTCTTGTTCATGGGGAAGGGGATAATCTCCCGGATGGACTCCTCGCCAGCCAGCAGCATGACGATCCGGTCCACGCCCGGGGCAATGCCCGCATGGGGGGGCGCACCGTAACAGAAGGCGTTGTACATGGCCGGGAACTTGGCCTTCACGTCCTCCTCGCCCAGCCGCACCAGCTGGAACGCCTTAATCATGATTTCCGGGTCATGGTTGCGCACCGCGCCGGAGCTCAGCTCCACGCCGTTGCACACCAGGTCATACTGGAATGCTGTGATGGTCAGGGGGTCTACCTCGCCCCGGATGGCCTTCTCCAGGATCTCTGCCCCGCCGTTGGGCATGGAGAAGGGATTGTGGCAGAACTCCAGCTGGCCGCTCTCCTCGCCGATCTCATACATGGGGAAATCCACAATCCAGCAGAATGCGTACTGCTCCTTGTCCATATGGTTGGGGCACAGCGCGCCCAGCTTGCTGCGCAGCACACCGGCGGTCTTCTGGGCCGCGCCCTTCTTCCCGCTGGTGAGGCCCACAAAGGTATTCGGCTTCAGGCCCAGCGCCTCCACTACGCGCTCCTTCCGGTCTGCCAGGAATTTGGCGATACCGCCGCCCAGCTCGCCCTTCTCGTCCACCTTAAACCAGTAGGGCTTGCTGCCCGCCTGGACCTCCACGTCGGTACAGAGCTTATCAATCTGCTTTCTCGCGGCGGTGAAGTCTGTGACCACAATGGCCTTGACCGTGTTCCCCTCAAAGGGCCCGAAGCCGCAGCCCTCCATCAGCTCTGTCACATCCTGGACTGTCAGGTCAATGCGCAGGTCCGGCTTGTCCGAGCCGTAGGTCTCCATCGCGTCTGTGAAGCTGATGCGTGTAAACGGCGCGGCAGACGCCCGGTTATACGCGCCATACTTGGCAAAGATGGGGGGAAACACGTCCTCCAGCACGGCAAACACGTCGTCCTGGGTGGCAAAGCTCATCTCCATATCCAGCTGGTAGAACTCGCCAGGGGAGCGGTCGCCCCGGGCATCCTCGTCCCGGAAACAGGGGGCGATCTGGAAGTACCGGTCAAACCCGGCGGTCATGAGCAGCTGCTTGAACTGCTGGGGGGCCTGGGGGAGGGCATAGAACTTGCCCGGGTGCTTCCGGGCCGGGACCAGGTAGTCCCGCGCGCCCTCGGGGGAGGATGCGGTCAGGATGGGGGTGGTGATCTCCAGGAAATCGTGCTGGGCCATGGCTGCGCGCAGGGCGGAGATCACATTGCAGCGCAGGACAATGTTTTTCTTTACCGCCGGGTTGCGCAGGTCAAGATAGCGGTATTTCAGCCGCAGGGTCTCATCCGCCTCCCGGCTCCGGTTGATCTGGAAGGGGAGCTCGTTGTACTGGCAGCGACCCAGGACCTCAATTTTCTCCGGCACCACCTCAATCTCCCCGGTGGGAAGGGCAGTATTCTTGCTGCTCCGCTCCCGGACAGTCCCCTCCACAGAGATGGTGGTCTCCTTGTTCAGGCCGTGGATCATACCCATCATCTCCTCGGTCTCTACCACCACCTGGGTCGTCCCGTAGAAGTCACGCAGGATCACAAAGGCGAAATTCTGCCCAACCTCCCGCACATTCTCCATCCAGCCGGAGAGCTTGACCTTCTGCCCCACATGCTCCAGCCGGAGCTCGTTGCAGGTATGCGTACGATTCTGTGTCATTGTAAAGCACCTTTCTTTATCAATATTTGTATATTTTAAAAATTAAACAACAATTTGTATTACGTTTCCCATCCAAATTCCTGGGTATACGCCAGCAGCTTCTCTCCAATCTCATCATCCTCCGCCTGGGTGAGTATCGTTCGCCCTCCAATGGTAAATTTGACAACCGGCCCGCGGCAGACTGCGGTGAAACCGGGTCCGTTCTCTATGGCCGCTGAAACCAGGAGGACCGGCGCACCCTCCTTCCCATAGATTTTGTCGTGGGAGGGGAAGGGGAACAGGCTCCGGAGCGACATCCGGTATTGGCAGCTCTTGAAAATTTCCTCCAGGCCGCTGTTGACATAGCCGCGCTCCCCGTTGCTTTCCACCTGCCAAGTATCGATGAACGCCTTTCCGTCGTCTCCCACTCTTCCGACCTGCGCCAGCAGGGTAATGGATGTGATCTTTCCCTCTCCAACCAGCGCATCCAGGCTTCTGGGCCGGGTATACCAAAAACAGAAAATCACGATCACCATCAGCACACCCAGTACAATTTTCCATTTTTTACTCATACGTTTACTCCCTTCTATCCGGCAGGGCAGGGGAGGGCCTACTCCAGAATGACAGCGCCGTCCCTCCGTTTTGCAAGCCCGTCCTGGATACGCGCCAGTGTCCGGGCAAAGTCCAGCTTGGTCTGCTCGCCAGTCGTCATGTCCTTGCAGGCCACCACGCTCTCCTTGATCTCGTCCTCGCCCAAAAAAACAACGTAGGGTACGCCGGTCTTGTCCGCATAGCCCATCTTTGCTTTGAACTTCTTCTGCTCCGTGTACAGCTGCACCCGAATGCCTGCGCCCCGCAGCTGGGTCGCCAGCGCGATGGCAGGGGAGAGGTCGTCCGTCATGGGCAACAGCAGCACGTCCGCCGGTGCGGCGGGCATCGCCGTGTTCAGCATTCCCTGCTCGTTCAAAACATAGAACAACCGGGTCAGGCCAATCGAAATTCCAACACCAGGAAGTATTTTATCCGTATAATATTCCGCTAAGTTGTCATACCGGCCGCCGGAGCAGATGGAACCGATCTCCGGATGGCTGGTCATAAAGGTCTCATAGACGGTCCCGGTGTAGTAATCCAAGCCCCGGGCGATGGTCAGGTCTACGGCAAAATGTTCCTCCGGCACCCCAAAAGCGGCCAGGTATTTCACTACCGTACCCAGCTCGTCCAGCCCCGCGTCAAACAAGTCACACCGTCCCCGGTAGCCCTCCAGCGCCTCCAGAACCTCCCCATTGGTGCCGGTGATGCCAATGAACCGCAAAATCTCCCCGGCCTGCTCGCTGCTCAGACCCAGCTCGCCGGTCAGCAGGGCGTTCACCTTGTCCGGGCCGATTTTCGCCAGCTTGTCCACGGTGCGCATGATCTCCCCGGCCTGCTTTGTCAGCCCCAATATCTCATAGAAGCCGTTCAGAATCTTCCGGTTGTTGACCCGGATCTGGAACCGCCGCAGCCCCAGCCTGTTGAAGGTCTGGTAGATGATGGCAGGGATCTCGGCCTCATTGGCAATATCCAGCTTCCCATCCCCAATGATATCAATATCCGCCTGATAGAATTCCCGGAAGCGCCCCCGCTGGGCCCGTTCGCCCCGGTAGACCTTCCCAATCTGGTAGCGGCGGAAGGGGAACGCCAATTCCCCATAGTGCAGGGCCACATACTTGGCCAGTGGCACCGTCAAGTCAAAGCGCAGGCTCAAGTCGCTCTCGCCCTTGGTAAAGCGGTAGATCTGCTTCTCTGTCTCGCCGCCCCCCTTGGCCAGCAGGACCTCGCTGGCCTCAATGAGAGGCGTATCCAGCGGGGTGAAGCCGTAGAGCGCGTAGGTCTCCCGCAGTGTCCCCATAATGGATTCCATTAACATCTGCTGCCGGGGCAGCAGCTCCATAAACCCGGAGAGGGTCCTTGGCTGAATCTTCATTGCAGTGTTCTCCTTTTAATAAAACAATGCTCCCGTCCCCTGTCTTAGCGGGACGAGAGCATGACAATCCGGTCATACTTCGTGGTGCCACCCACATTCGGCGTGCGCCGCGGCGCACAGAGCCCTTTCCGTCCCTTTTGGCTGCGGCGGGACCTGCCGCGGACGTCTCCGTCCCCGCTCCGGCGCTGTCATTCCCCCCGCCCTGTCCCCGTGGGCCGCTTCCAGCCAAGCGGCGGCCCTCTCTGTCCGGTGGGCGCGGGTACTCTGTCGCCATCCGCGCGGTCAATGCCATGTCAGCTATTATAGCCCATTCCTTCTCAAAAAGTCAATGGGGACGGGCCATATCGCGGAGATATTTATGCTTCGGGTTGACAATATTCCGCCAATCCAGGTCGCCACGGTCCATGCCCAGCACCAGCATTTCCGCTGTTGCCACGTTGGAAGCAAAGGGGATGTTATTCTGGTCGCACAGCCGGGAGATATATAGGAGCTCCTTCTCCATGGAGGAGTCGTTGGGATCTACGAAAAACAGCACCATATCCATCTCATTGTAGGCAATCCGCGCGCCAATCTGCTGGCTGCCGCCGTGCTGGCAGGTCAGGAAGCGGTGGACATGGAGGCCGGTGGCGTCTGCCACCATCTGGCCGGTGGTGCTGGTGGCGCAGAGATTGTGCCGGGAGAGGACACCGGCATAAGCCGTACAGAACTGAACCATCAGGTCCTTTTTATTATCGTGGGACATCAGAGCAATATACATGGCTTGTTGTTTCCTTTCTGTTGATGTCTCTCTATAAACGCAGGGGTTCTAGGGATCATCTGATTTTCATAAGCGGCATCCGCTGTCCAAGGACCCGGCGGGCAATATTGCGGTAGGCCCGGGCGGCACAGTCGTTCGTCGTCAGCAGCAGGGGCGTGCTGCGCCCGGCGTAAAGGGGGATCGTCTCATCCTCCGGGATAACTCCCAGCAGAGGCAGCCCGGCTGTATCAATAGCATCATCAATCGTCTGGTGGAGGGATTTCATCAGCTTTTTCCTGCACCGGTTGACCACCAGGTGAACCCGCTCCTTGGGCAGG
The DNA here is from genome assembly GCA_910583885.1 of uncultured Oscillospiraceae bacterium. Classification (GTDB taxonomy): domain Bacteria; phylum Bacillota; class Clostridia; order Oscillospirales; family Oscillospiraceae; genus Pelethomonas. The sequence goes on from CAJUAC010000002.1 coordinate 35,571, forward strand.
TTCTCCAGCTCCATCACCGTGCGCTGGGCATCCCGGAGGCTGCTGGCATCCGTAGTGCTCACCACCACTGCCCGGTCTGCGCCGGAAATTGCCAGCTGGAAACCCGCTCCCAGCCCCGCTGGAGCATCCACCAGGCAATAGTCGAAGCGCTTACGGACCTCTGGGAACAGCTCCCGGAACCGCTCTAAATCAATATTGACAGCGCCAATCCTGGCCGGGGCGGTCAGCAGATAGAGGTTTTTCTGTCTCGGATGGACCGCCGCACCCTCCTCTAAGGTGCAGTTTTCCGCCATGACATCGGTGAAATCCATCATTGCCCGGTCTGTCATCGCCATCGCGATATCCAAATTCCGCAATCCTACATCGCAGTCCAGGCACAGTGTGGAATGCCCCATCTGTGCCAGAGCCATGCCAACATTGGCGACAAATGAGGTCTTCCCCGTGCCGCCCTTACCGGACACCACGGCGATTACCTGCCCCATCGGAGACACCTCCTTTTCGGATTTCCAAAATGCCCTTTCTTTCAACACCAAAGCACACGATCCCTTTCCCATCGGGCGGGAAGGGCCGGGGCCTCATGTTCCTAGCGGCTGTTTCTTTATCTGCGCAAACCTTCTGGGATATTTTCGCGGGGTAGGGGAGAGCTTTTCCACAACGATCAGCCGGTGGGTAACATCCGTAGTGGGAATCCCATAATCCTTCACTGCCGTGATACGCCCGCCCAGCAGGGAAATCCCCTCCTTGGCCTGGCTGATCTCCTCCTCCGTATGGCTGGATTTCATGGCCAGGAACCGCCCGCCTACCTTTACCATAGGCAGGCACAGCTCACACAACACAGGCAGCGCCGCTACAGCCCGGCTCACAGCTACATCAAATCCCTCCCGGTGCTTTAGGGCAAATTCCTCCGCCCGGCCGTGGACGCACCGGACATTCCCCAGCCCCAGGGCGCCACAGCTCTCCTGTAAGAAATCCACACGCTTTCCCAGGCTGTCCAGCAGCGTGACATGGAGCCCCGGCACAGCAATTGCCAGCGGCACGCCCGGGAACCCGGCCCCGGTGCCTACATCGACTACACTCTGCCGCTCCAGCCCCGCCAGACTCACCAGCGCCAGGCTGTCCAGCAGATGGAGGGCCGCCACGTCCCTCGGTTCTGTAATGGCTGTCAGGTTCATAACCTGGTTCCGCTCCAGCAGCAGGGCGCTGAAGGCCTCCAGGGCGGGGACGGCGTCCGTCCCCAGCCCCAGGGCAGGGAGCCCTTGGCTCAAGGTCTCCCTCATTGCTTTTCCTTCAGGAGATCCCGGATCTCTGCCAGCAGCTTCTCCTCAGCAGAAGGGGCCGGCGGGGCAGGGGGAGGGGCCGCCTTCTTATGCGTGATGCGGTTGACCGCTTTTACCATGCAGAATACCACAAACGCCAGGATCAGGAAGTTCAGGACCGCCTGGATGAAATTCCCGTAGGTGATAACCGCACCGCCAGCATGGATCTGTAGGTCTGCAAAGCTGGCCTCCCCCACGAAAATCCCTACAATGGGCATGATGATATCGTTAATCAGGGAGGTTGTAATGGAGCTGAAGGCGCCGCCGACAATGACGCCCACCGCCAAATCCATCACATTCCCACGCATTGCAAAGGTTTTAAATTCCTCTAAGAACTTCTTCATATACACAGTTTCCTCATCTTTTGTGGAAAACGCCTTATGCCTCCGCCGTAGAGACTGCCTCTTCTCCGTTGGCGGGATCCTCCTTTTCCACAGCTTCTTCCACGGCTGCCTCCGGGATTTCCTCCTCTGCCGCCGCAGGCTCCTCCTTCGGAACCTCTGTTACCTCGATAACCTGCTCCCCGCTGCCGGTATACTCCACGTTCAAATCGTCGCTGAACAGGTGGGCTTCACTCTCCTTGCGGGAGGGCCGGTTAAAACCAAAGCTGATGGAGACCTCCTCCTTTTCCTCCTCCATGGGCTTGCGGGTCATCTGCCAGAGGAGGGCCTGTACCTTCTTCTCGCCAGTTTCCTCGTCCTTTTCCACATGGTAGGGGGTGAGGCCTACGGCCAGGGCGGCCACTCCAAGGACTTTCCAGATCTTGTTCATTACGCAGTACTCCTTTATTCATAATTTCGTGGTTCGCTGGAAAATGGTCTCCTCTCTATCATCAACAGGCCAAAGCCTGCATCAGTGCTTTGGAACCAGGCACTCCTTGCCGCCCATATACCTGCGCAGAACCTCCGGGATGCGCACACTGCCATCCTCCTGCAAATTGTTCTCCAGGAAGGCAATCAGCATCCGCGGCGGGGCTACTACGGTGTTGTTCAGGGTGTGGGGCAGATAGTTTTTGCCATCCTCGCCCTTGACGCGGATCTTTAGCCGCCGGGCCTGGGCATCCCCCAGGTTGGAGCAGGAGCAGACCTCAAAATATTTTCCCTGCCGGGGGCTCCATGCCTCAATATCACAGGATTTCACCTTTAAATCTGCCAGGTCGCCGGAGCAGCACTCCAGCTGCCGCACAGGGATGTCCAGGCTCCGGAACAGCTCCACACTGTACCGCCACATCTTCTCGTACCAGCCCATGGACTCCTCGGGCTGACAGACCACGATCATCTCCTGCTTCTCAAACTGGTGGATACGGTATACGCCCCGCTCCTCAATGCCGTGGGCGCCCTTCTCCTTCCGGAAGCAGGGGGAGTAGGAGGTCAGCGTCTGGGGCAGGGAGGACTCCGGCAGGATCTGGTCAATAAACTTCCCGATCATGGAGTGCTCACTGGTACCAATCAGGTATAGATCCTCCCCCTCGATTTTATACATCATGGCGTCCATATCTGTCTGGCTCATGACGCCCTCCACCACATTGCCATGGATCATAAAGGGGGGAATGCAGAAGATGAAGCCCTTTTCAATCATGAAATCCCTTGCGTAGGCCAGCACTGCCTCATGGAGCTGGGCAATATCCCCCATCAGATAGTAGAAGCCGTTGCCGGAGACCCGCCCGGCGGCGTCCATATCCACGCCATCAAAGCGCTCCATAATCTCCGTATGATAGGGGATCGGGAAGGAGGGAACCACTGGATCCCCAAACCGCTCCACCTCGATATTGCCGCTGTCGTCCGGGCCAATGGGCACGGAGGGGTCAATGATATTGGGGATCACCAGCATCATCCTGTGGATCTCCGCCTCCAGGCGCGCCTCCTCCTGCTCCAGCTGGGCCAGCCGCTCGGCATTGGCCTTGACCTGGGCCTTGACCGCCTCGGCCTCCTCCAGCTTGGAGGGGTCCTTCTTCGCCTGGCCCATCAGCATCCCCACCTGCTTACTCAGGGTGTTGCGCTGCGCCCGCAGTTCGCTGGCCTCTGTAATGGCGGCCCGGTTCTCACTGTCCAGCGCCAAAACCTTGTCCACCAGAGGAAGCTTCTCCTCCTGGAACTTTTTCCGCATGTTTTCCCGTACTGCATCCGGGTTTTCCCGGATAAATTTGATGTCCAGCATAGTTACTCCTTCTCTGTGCCGCTGGCCAACCGGCCGGCGGTTCCTTTTTAATTTATAAGAATTGTAAGAATTTGGCTTCGCTCCGGCTCTTTCCTCCGCCGCTTGGCAGTGTTTCACGTGAAACACTGCCAAGAACCTTTATCATAGGTAGGGGATCCTGGATAGGCAAGGGGATTTTTCGCCCTGTAAGGCAAAAAATCGCAGGAATATTTTGTGCATTTCAAGATCTTTTAACGCAGCAGGACAGAAAAATATCTGTCCAGACAGCGTTCAACACCTGTGAATACGGGTTCTAATTCCCGTGAATACGGGTTCTAATTCCCCAGCTGCTCCAGGGCCTCCAGGAGATCATTGAGATCATCCACACCGTAATACTCAATCTCAATCTTTCCCTTTTTCTTACCCTGGGCAATGCGGCAGGCCCGCCCCAGCCGGGCGGACAGCGACCGCTCCGCCTCCGCCACATAGTCCACAGCGGGAACAGGGGGGCTCTGTTTTTCCTCCTCCTCATCCCGGGCCAGCAGGCGCTTGACCAGCTGCTCTGTCTGCCGGACACTGAGCCCGGAGGCAAGCACTGTCTTTACCGCCTCCATCCGCACAGCAGGGGAGAGGGGGAGGATGGCCCGTGCATGTCCAGCGGAGAGCTTTCCATCCTCCACCAACCCTTGGATCGCATCGGAGAGATCCAGCAGCCGCATGGCATTGGCTACTGCGCTGCGGGATTTCCCCACCCGCTGGGCCGCCTGCTCCTGGGTCATTCCGTAGGTCTCCACCAGGGTGCGGTAGCCCTGTGCCTCCTCCATCGGGTTCAAATCCTCCCGCTGGAGGTTTTCAATCATGGCCAGCTCCATCGCCTTGCGGTCATCGGCCTCAATGACCACGGCCGGGATCTCTGTCAGCTCCGCCAGCCGGGCTGCCCGCCACCGCCTCTCGCCTGCGATGATCTGGTAATATCCGGACGCCAGCTTCCGCACGGTCAGCGGCTGGATGACGCCGTGCTGCCGGATGGACTCCGCCAACTCCTCCAGCTTCTCCTGGTCAAAGTTCTTACGGGGCTGGTTCCGGCAGCTCTCAATCTGGGACAGGGGAATTGTAGAGGAGGGCGCGGTAAAATCAGCGGAGAAATCATCTCCCAACAGCGCGCTCAAGCCCTTGCCCATGCCCTTTTCTTTCTGTGCCATAGGGATCGTTCTCCTTCCGACCGGTCAACTCTTATTCTTCTTCAAAAACTCCTCCGCCAGGGCCGCATATGCCTCGCACCCTCGTGAAGCGCGGTCATAGGCGCAAATGGGCTTCCCATGGCTGGGCGCTTCGCTCAGGCGCACATTCCGGGGGATCACTGTACTGTATACCTTGCCGGGGAAAAAGCGTTTGACCTCCTCCGATACCTGAAGAGCCAGGTTTGTACGGCTGTCGTACATCGTCAACAGCACCCCCTCCAGCTCCAGGTTGGGGTTCAGGGAGCGCCGGACAGCCCGGATGGTATACATCAAATCGCTGAGACCCTCCAGGGCAAAATATTCACTCTGCACCGGTACCAACGTACTGTCCGCCGCACACAGCCCATTGAGGGTCAGCAGCTCCAGGGAGGGAGGGCAGTCAATGAATATGTAGTCATAGCTGGGCGCAAGCTTCTCCAGGGCCCGCCGCAGCAGATGCTCCCGGTCCTGGATGCCCACCAGCTCCACACCCGCACCCGCCAACCCCTTGGAGGAGGGGAGTACATCCCCATAACGGGTTGTGACAACCCGTTTTTGAGGCTCCACATCGTTGAGCAGGACATCGTAGATCCCCTGGGAGAGGGATTTATCCACCCCCATCCCCGATGTAGCGTTGGCTTGGGGGTCAAAATCACACAAAAGCACCCGTTTTCCCTTCTCCCGCAGGGCAGCGGTGAGGCTGACACAGGTGGTGGTTTTGCCCACGCCGCCCTTTTGATTGACAATCGCAACGATTTTGCTCACTGAACACCTCCGGGAGAGGGGCAGAAGCCCCTATTTTTCTAGTATATGGTTTAGTATAGCACAAAACTTTCGTATTTCAACATAGCATCAAAAAAATTTTTGCAAAAATTATGAAGCTTCTCACCGCCCTACATACCAAAAGCCAACAAAGTATCACCTGTACCGCCCTTTTTTACAAGCAAAAACCGGAGTGTTTCACGTGAAACACTCCGGTAAAATCTGGATGGCTTCCAGGTCTATGCTTGTTTCATCTTCTCCCGCACCGCAGCCAGGGGACAGCCCTGTGCCTTGGCCACAGCAGCCAACTCCTGGTACTCCGGTTTGCCCTTTGTCAAACCGAAGCCTGCCCCCGTCTTCCACGTCAACGGGCCAAAGGCTGTATCCATCTGCTCCCGGGTGATCTCCATCGCATACCGCTGGCAATCCGTGCGGCGGACACCAAAGGTTGTCGTATGAAGCAGGATCTCCCGGGCTAAGCGGTTTGCATCCGCCGGGCGGCAGAGGCAGAGCAGCAGTACGCCGGGACGGTTCTTCTTCATCTGGATGGGCAGATAGGACACATCCAGTGCCCCCGCCTCCAGCAGCCGCTCCATGGCATATCCCAGCTCCTCACCGGTCATGTCGTCCATATTGGCCTTCAGCTCCGTCACCTGGTCGTTGGGCCCAGCGGCATCATCCGCCGTCTCCAGCAAAAATGCCCGCAGGCAGTTGGCCCGGGGGAACTCCTTTGTTCCGCAGCCATAGCCGCAGCCATGGGATGTCCCGGCAGGCATGGGGCCAAATCCCCCTGCAAAGGCCCGCAGCAGGGCAGCCCCGGTGGGGGTACAGAGCTCCGCCGGGATGTCCCCGGCCACTATGGGGACGCCAGTGAGCAGATGGGCCGTGGCAGGGGCGGGCACCGGCAAGAGGCCATGGGCAGTGCGGACTGTCCCGCTGCCCACCGTGACAGGCGAAGCCATCACCGCGTCCGGAGCCAGGAGATCCAGGAGATAGCACACGCCGGTAACATCTATCACCGCATCCAGGGCCCCCACCTCATGGAAATGCACCTCTCCCACTGGCACGCCGTGGGCCTGGGACTCCGCTTCAGCAATCAAGCCATAGGTTTTTTTTGCGTTCTCCCGTACCGCCTGGGGCAGGGGAAACCCGTCAATCATAGCGAGGATCTCTGCCAGGGAGCGGTGCTCATGATGGTGATGTCCCTCATGGCCGTGGTTATGGTGATGTCCGCCCTCCTCCTGGCCGTGAACCAGCACTCGCATATGGGTCCCGGCAATGCCCTGGCGGATGACGGCCTCCGCCTCCACCGATACGCCAGGGAGCAGACCATTCATCTCCTCCAGGAAGCGCTCCTTCTCCTGATACAGCTCATAAAGGGCGCCCATGAGCATATCGCCCGCTGCCCCCATCGAACACTCTACATACAATGTCCTCATGTTTCCTCCAACCCCTTCATCTGATTGATCCTGTGGGCCAGGAAGCCCGCGCCAAAGCCATTGTCGATGTTAACCACGCTCACACCGCTGGCGCAGGAGTTGAGCATAGCCAACAGGGCCGCCAGGCCGCCCAGATTGGCGCCATAGCCAATGCTGGTGGGCACGGCAATGACCGGGCAGCTGACCAGGCCCCCCACCACGCTGGGGAGCGCCCCCTCCATCCCGGCAACAGCAATGATGCAGCGGGCATGTTCCAGAGTCTCCAGCTCCGCCAGAAGGCGGTGCAGCCCAGCTACCCCCGCGTCATAAACCCGGAAAACCCGGCTGCCCAACGCTTCAGCGGTGAGGGCCGCCTCCTCACAGACCGGCAGGTCACTGGTCCCGGCGGAGACAACAGCAATTGCGCCGGTATGGGGGATCTCTACAGGGTTTGCCACCGCCAGCCGGGCGGGGATACTGTAGCGGCGGGGGATCTGGAGCTGCGCCTCCTTCTCCGGGGAGAGGCGTGTAATCAAGATGTTCTCCGCCCCCCTGTCCATCATGGAACGGACAATGCCATCCATCTGCTCTGGGGTCTTCCCCTCGCCGAAGATCACCTCCGCCGCCCCCTGGCGCTTCGCCCGGTGGTGGTCTACCTTGGCATAGCCCAAATCCTCAAAGGCCGCCCCCTTTAAACGGCCCGCCGCCTGCTCCGGATTCAATGTGCCGGTACGGACCTCCTCCAGCAGGGCCAGTAATTCCTTTTCTTGCATTGGCTTATCTCCTTTTCTCCCGCTGTACGGGGTCTCAACGGCTGAATTGGTAGAGGCCGCATTTTATCATCCCATTGTATACTTTTCTGATCTTATCCGCCTTCCGGCCAAAAAAGCGCTCAAATTCCGGATGGCTGGTGATGACCAGAACCCGCCACTTGGGTGGGATCTCCCGGTAGGCCCGGCCAAACATGCGGTAGAGCTCCTCCGCCTCCTGCTTCTCCAGCAGCCGCTCCCCATAGGGGGGATTTGTCACTACCTGGCCGTACTCCCCCTGGCAGCAGAGCTTTGCCGCATCCGCTGTCTCAAAACGGACCAGCTCCTCCACCCCAGCCTTCACCGCATTTTCCCTGGCAATGCGCACTGCCTTGGGATCGATATCCCCGCCCCAGATGTCATAGGATCCGTCATACTCCCTGTCTATGGCTTCACCGGCGGCGTCCAGCCAGCAGCGGCTGTCCACACATGCCCATTTCTGGGCGTCAAAGGCCCGATCCAGGCCCGGGGCCCGGTTCTTGGCGATCAATGCTGCCTCAATGGCGATGGTCCCAGAGCCGCAGAAGGGATCCCGGAAGGGATCCCGGCCCCGGAAACGGCTAAGCGTTACCATCGCGGCAGCCAGGGTCTCCCGCAGGGGGGCCTCCACCCCCACTGCCCGGTATCCCCGCTTGTGGAGGCCCGGGCCAGTGGTATCGATATATAATGTACATTGATCCTTCATCAGGGCAAACTGGATCTGATACTTGGCCCCTGTCTCCGGCAGCCGCCCCAGGCCGTAGGCCCGCCCCAGGCGGTCCGCCGCCGCCCGCTTGATGATCTTCTGACAGTCCGGCACCGAGTGGAGCTGGGAATCCAGGGCATGGCCCTTGACTGGAAACTGTCCGTCAGCGGGGATCAGCTCCTCCCAGGCCACAGCGGATGCCCCCTGGAAAAGGGCCTCAAAGCTCCTGGCCGGGAAGGAACGCAGCAAAATCAAAACCCGTTCTCCACAGCGGATGTTGATATTCAGCCTGGGCACGTCCGCCAGGGTCCCCTGGCAGAAAACCCGCCCATTGTCTACGCGCACCTCCTTTAGACCAAGGCGGCGCACCTCATCCCCCACCAGGCCTTCCAGGCCAAACAGACAGGGGATCGCAAATGTCAGCATATCCAACACCTCTTTTCTTCCCATAAGTATAGCAGAATCGCCCAAAAAAGGCAATGCCAGGTTCTATGGAACCCTTTTTCAAACCGGCTTCTCGATGTTGCCGGTGCTTTCAGCCAGCAGAAGGTTTCTGAAAAGAGTGGGATGGTATGGACTTCCTCCCTACAGACATCAGCCATTCTGCCGCCTGCTGACTGCGGTGCTCCCCGCAACAGGGGCTTTTACCAGATCCCCACCACCATTCTCCTGAATATACTGGAGCATCACCCTGCTCCTCTCCCCATTCCCGATCACCTTGTCCGGCGTGGTCCCCTGGGAGGGGACACGGTGGCCGGAGCGCAGGCAGGTCCCAGACTGGGACGTATCCGAGAGAGGCGGCTGTACATACCACTGCCAGACCATGCCGCCCGCCGCCCAGCCGCTGTGCCGGGCACCAGTATTGACAAATATCCCCTCCTTCCTGGCGGTTTTGTCCTATTGATCCGGCTCCTTTCTCCTGCCTGTTCCCGCTTTTGGACGATAAACCATACCATACACCAAAGGAGGACTCAAGATGCTTCCAATTCTTCTGCCTGTGATCTACCTTTCCTTTATCAGCCTCGGCCTGCCGGATTCCCTGCTGGGCGCGGCATGGCCGTCCATGTACGGCCAGTTCCAAGTCCCTGTCTCCTATGCAGGCGCCATCTCTATGCTGATTGCCGCCGGAACCATCCTTTCCAGCCTGCAAAGCGACCGGCTCACCCGGAGGCTGGGGGCTGGATGGGTGACAGCTGTCAGCGTGGGCATGACAGCCCTGGCTCTGTTTGGCTTCTCCAGCAGCAATTCCTTCTGGATGCTGTGCCTGTGGGCGCTCCCCTACGGCCTGGGGGCCGGCAGTGTGGACGCGGCCCTGAACAACTATGTAGCCCTCCACTATGCCAGCCGCCACATGAGCTGGCTGCACTGCATGTGGGGCCTGGGGGCCTCTTTGGGGCCATACATCATGGGCCATGTGCTGACAGCCGGAAACAGCTGGCATAAGGGCTACCACTCCGTTGCCCTGCTCCAGGCCGTGCTGGCCCTCATGCTGGTGTTAAGCCTACCTTTGTGGAAAAAGGGCAGGGAAGCCGGCCAAACAGCAGACAACATCCCCCAGGCCCTGACCCTGGGGCAGATCCTCCACATCCCCGGTGCCAAACCTGTTATGCTGACCTTCTTCTGCTACTGCGCATTAGAGCAAACCACAGGCCTATGGGCCAGCAGCTATCTCACCCTGCAAAAAGGTATCCCGGCAGAGCAGGCTGCGGGTTTTGCGAGCCTGTTTTTCATAGGCATCACCGTGGGACGGGCGCTGAGCGGCTTTCTGACCCTGAAGCTGTCCGACTGGCAGATGGTGCGCCTTGGCCTGGCCGCTGCCGCAGCCGGGATTGCCGCCCTCCTGCTGCCGCTGGGCGATTACGCCGCCCTTGCCGGGCTGATCCTCATTGGCCTGGGATGCGCCCCTATCTATCCCTGCGTCATCCACGCTACGCCCGAGCGCTTTGGTGCGGAGCACTCCCAAGCGATCATTGGCGTCCAGATGGCCAGCGCATACCTGGGTACCTGCCTGATCCCACCTCTGTTCGGGCTGGCCGCTACCCACACCTCCATCGGTCTGCTGCCCCTCGTCCTGTTTTCCGCCCTGATCCTCATGGCGGCCACCCACGAACAGCTGCTGCGCAGCAGCAGGAAACACACGGCGATATGAACATTTCCTGTCTAAAACAGTGAACATATTGTTGAAGCCCCACAACCTCCGGCACCTCTCAATCAGCCGGAGGTTGTATTTTTGCAGATAACACCACATTTCATAACATATTTCTGCCTTCCATAGCAGCAGGAGCGGGATTGCCCCCTCTCCTGGTGCGCTGTCCCATACCACGCGCCGCTCTCTACCGCACAATAGTTTTCCACAAATTCTGCCGCTATTGTGCATTTCTTATTGGAATAGGGGCCATCCCCCTCTACCTCATGAGCTGCCAGCGGCCTGTATCGTGGATTGCCGCCCCTTTTCGAGTCCCTCCCCCTGACAAAGAGCAGCCCCATCCACCCGTCAAAGGGGGCAGCATGTTGGAAAAGGGGAAAATTTTCTGAAAAACGGATAAAGAAATCGTGCCCTGGGGCTTGACTGGCGGCTGGAAATGCGTTAAAATAGCCCTGTAACTTTTTGTAACCCTTTGAACCGATTTGTTACTACCTGGAGGATGCCCAATGGTTCTCAAGACAAAAGATCATAAAGAAAGAGGAAATCGAATGGCCGCCAAGCCCCCCCAGAAGGATCAGCAGGTGGTTGACGCGCCGGCCCAGGCCGCGCCCTCCCGGGGTGTTGTTATCATGGGACGGGACGGCAGGACCAAGCGGATCCCCGGCTATCAGGACCGGCAGAGGTTCCCGGAATCCAACAGCGCCTCCCGGCAGCTCCAGCTGCTGCTGGCTGGCAGTATGCCCATGCTCCGGCAGAAGATGGCTGGTATTGTCTACCAGATGCGCTCCTCTGTTTCGGAGCTTGTCTCCCGCCTGCGGCGCATGACAGAACCCAAGCGCGTCCACGCGGCCATCTTCCTGGCCGCCAGCTTGGCGATCACTGTATTCGCTGTATACAAGGTACTTTACACCACCGCTACCACTCTCACCTTTGACGGCGTGGAGCTGGGTACTGTCGCCAGCGAGGAGGAGGCCCACGCTGCCGTGCTTTCGGTAGAGCGCTCTATCTCCGACGCTTTGGGCAGCCGCTACACTGTAGAGGCGGATAAGGTCTCCTACTCCACGGGCCTGACCTTCCGCAGCGCCCTGGTGGATGAGCGGGATCTGGAGGTAGCCCTCAGCGACACCCTGCGGGTGGTGGAGCACGGCTATGCCCTCTATGTGAACGGCGAGTTCATCGGCGCAACCCAGACCGAAGGGGCCATGGATGAGCTGCTCACCCAGCTGGCCGCCCCCTACCGCAATGAGAATACCATCTCCATTGATTTCGTGGAGGAGGTAGAGATCCAGGAGTGTGACATGCCCACGGAGGATTTCACCAACCTGGCCAACGTGGCCCTGCTCCTCAACAGCACCAAAGCCGGTGAGGTTACTTACACGGTGGAAAGCGGCGACGTATGGTCTGTCATCGCCCAGGACCACAACCTGACCAATGACCAGCTGCTGGCTTTGAACCCCGGCTACGACATCGACAAGCTGCAAATTGGGGATGAGCTGCTCATCAGCAACGCTGTCCCCTATCTGACCGTCATTGCTGTGCAGAACGAGTACTACGTGGCGGATATCCCCTATGAGATCGAATATGTGGACGACGACACCATGTGGGAGGGCGATACCCGGACCATCACCAAGGGCCAGTACGGCACTGCGGATACAGTGGCCAGAGTGACCTACCAGGGCCTGGAGGAGATCGAGCGCGTTATCGAGTCCCAGACCATGCTCACCGAGCCTGTAACAGAGGTTCAGGCCAGAGGTACCAAGGAGCGGCCCAGCTGGGCGCCCACAGGCACCTTCCGCTGGCCCACCAGCGGTACCATCACCTCCCGGTATGGCTACCGGAACATCTTTGGCGGCAGCTCCTTCCACAGCGGTATCGACATCGCCAACTCCTACGGCACGGACATCGTAGCCGCTGACGGCGGCGAGGTCATCTACGCCGGCTGGATGAGCGGTTATGGCTACCTGGTGCAGATCGACCACCAGAACGGCTATGTCACCTACTATGGCCATAACAGCAAGCTGCTGGTCAGCGTAGGCGATAAGGTCTACAAGGGCGAGCACATCGCGGAGATGGGCAGCACAGGCCGGTCCACCGGCAACCACTGCCACTTCGAGGTCCGCAAGAATGGCGAGCGCCAGAACCCCATGAACTACCTGCCCTGAGAAAACAGCAGCCAGTCCCTCGTGCCGCGGCACGGGGGACTTTTTTCGGAAAAATTCCAATTTTATCGTTGAGGAAGCCGCTCAGGTGGTGTATAATGGAGATACTGAGCGCAGGGCGCTGCCCTGCCGGCAACAACAAAAACGGAGGAAGCAAGCTATGTTTACCGCTCTTTTGAAGAACCTGAAGGAAAACCGCCGCACCATCGTGTTCACCGAGGGCCCTGACGCCCGCATCCAGGAGGCCGCCCAGCGCCTGCTGAAGGAGGATCTGATGGATGTGATCCTGGTGGGCAAGGTGGACGAGGTAAAAGCCTCTGCGGAGAAAAACGGCTTTGACGTGTCCGGCGCGGAGATCCTGGATCCGGATACCTACGAAGGCATGGACGGGATGGTTGCCAAGATGGTAGAGCTGCGCAAGGGCAAGATGAGTGAGGAGGAGTGCCGCGCGGCGCTGAAGAAGGGCAACTACTTTGGCACCATGCTGGTGAAGCTGGGCAAGGCTGACGCCCTGCTGGGCGGCGCAACCTACTCCACCGCTGACACCGTCCGCCCCGCCCTCCAGCTCATCAAGACCAAGCCCGGCGCACATTTGGTCTCCTCCTGCTTCATCCTCAAGCGGGACGATGGCGACGATGCCCTGCGGATGCTGTGCATGGGTGACTGTGCCATCAACATCTCCTACGAGGACAGCGTGGACAAGGAAGGCAATGTGACCGTATCCGCCGCCCAGAAGCTGGCGGAGGTGGCTGTGGAGTCCGCCAAGACCGCCCAGTTCTTCGGCATTGAGCCCAAGGTCGCTATGCTCAGCTTCTCCACAAAGGGCTCCGGCAAGGGCGCTACCGTCGGCCTCTCCGCTGCCGCCACCAAGGTGGCCCAGGAGCTGGCCCCCGAGATGGCTATTGACGGTGAGATGCAGTTTGACGCAGCTGTCAGCCCCACGGTCGGCCAGCTGAAGTTCCCCGGCAGCAAGGTGGCCGGGTACGCCAATACCTTTGTCTTCCCCTGCATTGAGGCCGGCAACATCGGCTACAAGATCGCCCAGCGCCTGGGCGGCTATGAGGCCTACGGCCCCATCCTCCAGGGCCTCAACGCCCCCATCAACGACCTCTCCCGCGGCTGCAACGCCGAGGAGGTCTACAAGATGGCGATTATCACCGCTGGTATGAAGTAAGCACCTACATACGGACGCCCGGGAGATCCCTCTCCTGGGCGTCTTTTGTTGCACTTTGCACAAGGTTTTATCTTTCTGATTGGTAAGCTTGCCTAAAATGACGCTTGCAATTCTGACAGAACCGTCTATAATCAGCTAGAGTTTCCAGAGCAACCTGTGTAACGCAAAAGAGGTGTTTTTCATGACAAAAGATTTAACAAAGGGCAGCCCCATGCGGCTGATCCTCAGCTTTGGCATCCCGGTGCTGTTCGGGTATCTGTTCCAGCAGCTCTATAATGTGGTGGATACTGCGATTGTGGGGAAAACCCTGGGCGGCGCAGCCCTGGCCGCTGTCGGCTCCACCGGGTCGATCAACTTTTTGGTGGTGGGCTTCTGCGCCGGTACCTGCGGCGGCTTCGCCATCCCCGTGGCCCAGCAGTTTGGCGCACAGAACCACCAGGAGCTGCGCCGGTATGTGGCAAGCGGCGTCTGGCTCTGCCTGGCTATCGGCGCCGCGCTCACCGCCTCCACTGTCCTGCTGTGCGACACCATCCTCACCGCCATGAACACGCCGGCGGATATCTACCAGCGGGCCCACGCCTATATCGGCACCATCTTCGCCGGCCTGCCGGCCTATTTCCTGTACAACTTCTGCGCCGGTGTCCTCCGCTCCCTGGGGGACAGCCGCACGCCGGTGGTGTGGCTGATTATCTCCTCCGTAGTCAACATTGTGCTGGATGTCGTGCTGATCCTCACGTTCCATATGGACGTCTTCGGCGCGGCCCTGGCCACCGTCCTGGCCCAGGCCCTGGCAGGTGTTGGATGCCTGATGCGGATGATGCGGGGCTATCCGATCCTGCAGACAGAGCGCGCCGACTGGCGCTGGGACAGCCGCCGGATGGGGGAGCTATGCCTGATGGGGCTGCCGATGGGGCTCCAGTACTCCATCACCGCCATCGGCAGCGTGATGATACAGACTGCTGTCAACGGCCTGGGGACCATATACGTCACCGCCGTCACGGCAGGCAGCAAGGTCTCCATGTTCCTGTGCTGCCCCTTCGACGCCATGGGCTGTACAATGGCGACCTATGGCGGGCAGAATGTGGGCGCGGTCAAGTTCGACCGCCTCCATCAGGGGATGAGGGCCTGTGTCATCCTGGGTGCGGCCTACTCCGCGCTGGCGTTGGGGGTCCTGCTGCTCTTCTCTGAGCCGCTGAGTATGCTGTTTCTGGACGCGGACAGCGCCTCCCTGCTGCCCCTGGCCCGGCAGTACCTGATTACCGGCGCTGCCTTCTTCTTCCCCCTGGCCCTGGTCAATATTTTCCGCTTTATGATCCAGGGGATGGGCTTCTCCCCCCTGGCAACCCTGGCCGGTGTGCTGGAGATGGTCGGGCGGGCCGCCCTGGCCTTTCTGGTGCCCACCCTGGGCTTTCCTATGGCCTGCTTCGCCTCCCCTGCCGCCTGGATCCTGGCGGACCTCTTCCTGGTCCCCGCCTACTTCCACTGCTGCCGGAGGCTGTCCCAGCCCACCGGCAGCAAGCCCAAGCTGGCAGCCGCAGCAAAAGGATCCCTCTAAAACCGTTTCCCCGCCTGTTCATTCGGAATGGGCGGGGCTTTTTTTCTGAAAGGGCGTATGCCGCCCTATCCTGCCGCATACCATGTCCAGAGAGGAGTGAGCGGGGATGGAGCGGCTCAAGCTGTACTGCCAGGACGCCTGCCGGGGGGAGATCACCCTGCGCAGCGAGGGGGGGCGCACGGAGATCCGCGCGTCCATGGAGGACCCGGGGGATGGGCTGTATCGTGCCGTCCTGCGGGGAGAGCACGGGGAGCTGATGCTGGGCGTACTGGCGCCGGAGGGCGCGGGGCTAGGGCTGTGCAGGAAGGTCTACAGCAGGGATCTGGCGGGGCTCGGGCCGCTGCGCTGCGGGGAGGCCCGATGTTCCTTCCACTTCCAGCAGGCCACCTGGCGGGAGACCTGCTGCCCCGCCCAGCTGTTCCAGGAGCGGTTCCTGCAAAGCCGCCTGCGGCCAATCGGACGGGCCTGGTGGCGGCGGGAGGGGGCGCTGCTGGTCCTGGCTCTGCCCCTGGAGGAGGGCAAGCCCTTCCCCCTGGAGGCCCTGTTCTGCCTGGGCCGGGTGGAGCAGGTGGAGGGACGGCGGTGCATCGTCTATACCTTCCGGGAGGAGGAGCCCCTGCTGCCATAACAGCTCATCACAGGTAAATTTTATAAAAATTCAAAAGAATGGGTATCTTTTTCAAAAAAACCGTGATATAGTAGTCCGCAAGCAGGAGCGGCGGATCCCGCCGTCTTCCTCTACTTGTGTGAAAAGGAGGGCCCAAGAAATGAAATGTCCCTATTGCGGCTACAAGGAGAGCAGGGTCGTTGACAGCCGCCCCGCCGACGAGGGGCACAGCATCCGCCGCCGCCGGGAATGCCTGGCATGTGAACGGCGTTTCACCACCTACGAGACGATGGAGTCCCTACCCATGGTGGTGATCAAAAAGGATGGCAGCCGACAGAGCTTTGACCGGAACAAGGTGCTGGGCAGTATGCTGCGGGCCTGTGAAAAGCGCACCGTCCCCCTGGCCAGGCTGGAACAGATGGCCGGGGAAATTGAACAGAACCTGCAAAACAGCCTGGAACGGGAGATCACCACCGACATGGTGGGCGAACAGGTCATGGAGAAGCTGCGGGAGGTGGACGAGGTAGCCTACGTCCGCTTTGCCTCCGTATACCGGCAGTTCAAGGACATCCACACGTTTATGGCAGAGCTGACAAAGCTCCTGGCAGAAAAATAACCCCCGCCTACACAAGGAAGCAGCGGGCCTATGGCAAGCAGGTTGCCCCGGGCCCCTGCTTTTTTGTTACCTTTAGAATAAGTATCTATATTGCTTTTTCTACTATTTTTTGTTATAATACTCTATGTATCTTTTGATCAGCAGACAAGAGAGATTAACAGAGAAAGGAAGAGCTTCTATGCAATCTGTTTCCGATATCTGGTCGATGATTCTCACCAGACTGCGGGAAGATCTGTCCGAAACCACCATAAAAACCTGGTTCGACGAGACCACCGTGGTGGCGCTGGAGGGGAACAATCTGGTGCTGCACTGCCCCAACTCCTTTAAGCGCAGCAATATCCAGGACAGGTTCCTCCCCAACATCGAAGCCAGCCTGAAGGACATCTTTTCCGCAGACATGACGGTGCGCCTCCTGGACGACGACAGCCTCAAGCGGTATCAGAACAACGAGGCAGAGAAGCCCACTTCCCTGATGGAGAGCGGGGAGTTCACATTTGAAACCTTCGTGATCGGCCCGTCCAACCGCCTGGCCTGCTCCGCCGCCCGCGCTGTTGCAGACGCGCCTGGCCAGCACTACAATCCCCTGTTTATCTACGGGGATTCCGGCCTGGGGAAAACCCACCTGCTCTACGCCATTGCCCATGTCATCCGGGGCAAGAACCCACAATCCAAAATCCTCTACATCAAAGGCGACGAATTCATTAACGACTTCATCGAATCCGTCCGCTCCGGTAAAGCGGGTGACTTCCGCACAAAATACCGGGAGGCGGATTTAATGCTGGTAGACGACATCCAGTTCGTTGCCGGCAAGGTCGAAACACAGAACGAATTCTTCCACACCTTCAACACCCTCTATGAGAGCAAGAAACAGATCGTACTGACATCCGACCGGCCGCCCCACGAGATGGCCCAGCTGGACGACCGCCTGCGCACCCGCTTCGAGTGGGGCCTCATGGCGGATGTCCAGCCGCCTGTACTGGAAACCCGGGTAGCCATCCTGAAAAATAAAGCCGCCCAGCTGGGTTTCATCCTCAGCGATGAAATTGCCAACTACATTGCCACCAAGATCACTGCCAACGTCCGCCAGCTGGAGGGCACAGTGAAAAAGATCAAGGCTTTCAAGGATCTGGACGGCGTAGAGATCAACACAGCCACCGTAGACCGGGCTCTCCAGGATATGAGCCGCTCCAACGAATTCATCATTACACCTGACAGCATCATCAAGGAGATCTGCCGGTACTTCCGCCTGGAGGAGGAACAGATCAAGGGCCAATCCCGCAGCCGGGACTCCCTCAACGCCCGGCAGATTGCTATGTACCTCATCCGCCGCATGACCAGCCTGTCCCTGGACGACACAGGAAAGGTCTTTGGCGGACGCGACCACTCCACAGTCCTCAACTCCATCAACAAGGTGGAGAAAAAGATGAAGACTGACCCCACCTACGCCGAGACAGTCAAGGCGATCATCACCAACATCAACTCCTCCAAATAGCCGCTGGCTGCCCACCGACCTCTTTCAACATTTTCCCCCAAGTTTTCCACAATACCAACAAAACCCTTTGCACATCGCCTGTGGAAAGATCTGGCTGACATCCAGCCTGTGGAAATCTGTGGACAACCCCTCCTGATTTCCACAGATGTGATTCCCCTCAATTCTCCAGCAATTTCAACGGTTTTTCCCCCTTATCCACAAAGTTCTGCTCTACTATCCCTACTTCTAAAAATAACTATCCTTATGCTTCTGAACCGGCAGATATTCCCTCCTGCCGAAAAAATAGAAAGGAAACAAGGCCATGAAGTTTTCCTGTGAAAAAGCCCTTCTACAAGCTGCTGTCAACACAGCCTCCCGGGCTGTTGCAGCCAAAAGCTCTATCCCTGCCTTGGAGGGCGTACTGCTCCAAGCCAAGGACATCCTGACGGTCTCTGGCTACAATATGCAAACAGGTATCCGCAGAAGCCTGGAAGCCGAAATCACGGAGGAGGGCTCCCTGGTCCTCTCCGCACGCCTGTTCGGAGACATCATCCGCCGGCTCCCTGACGATGTCGTCGTCTTCTCCGCAGATGAAAATTGGAATGTCAACCTCACCTGCGGTGACGCCTCCTACCACATCCTGGCCCTCTCCGCAGAGGACTACCCGGAACTGCCAGAGGTTGAGGATCAGTATTCCCTCCGGATCCCTCAGAATACCCTCCGCTCCATGATCGCGGAGACATCCTTTGCGGTGTCCACAGACGAGGTGCGCCCCATCCATACCGGCTCCCTCTTTGAAATTGGCGATGGCAGCCTAACAATGGTCAGTGTGGATGGCTTCCGCCTCGCCCTGCGCCGGGAACCCCTGGAACAGGTCAGCGGCGCTTTCCGCTTCGTAGCCCCCGGCCAGGCCCTCAATGAGGTGGAAAAAATCTGTGAGGACATCGATGATACCGCCTCGATTACCCTGGGCGACCGCCACCTCCTCTTTGAAGTGGGCCCCACCCAGCTGATCTGCCGCCGCCTGGAGGGGGAATTCCTGGATTACAAGGCCGCCATCCCCCGGGCAAATCCCATTACCGTCGTTGCGGAGACCAAAACAATGATGAACTCCATCGACCGGGTGAGTGTCGTCATTTCTGACAAACAAAAAAGCCCCATCCGCTGCCTGTTTGATGAAAACAAGGTGTTTATGTCCGCAAAAACTGGCAGTGGTGAGGCAAAGGATGTCTGCCCTGTGGAGGGGGACGGCGGGAAACTGGAAATTGGCTTCAACAACCGCTATCTGATGGAGGCGCTGAAATACGCCCCGGCAGAGCAGGTACGCATCGAGTTAAACACCGGTATCTCCCCCTGTATCATCACCCCTGTGGAGGGGGAGGAACATTTCCTGTATATGGTTCTCCCTGTCCGCCTAAAAAACAGTTGATTTGGGTACACTAGCCATGGAAACAATTGCCATTACCACAGAATTTATCCGCCTCCAGGACGCCATGAAGCTGGGCAGCCTGACATCCACCGGGGGCGCGGCCAAGTGCCTGATCCAGGACGGGCAGGTCCTGGTCAACGGGGAAACCTGCCTCCAGCGGGGCAAAAAGCTCCGCCCAGGGGACATCATTGCCTTCCAGGGGCGGCAATACCAGATCTCCTATGCGTCTTGATACCCTTTTCCTGGAAAATTTCCGCAACTATACCGCCCAGCAGATCACCTTTGACCCGGTGTGCAGCGTCATCTGCGGGGAAAATGCCCAGGGGAAGACGAACCTGCTGGAGGCCATGGTCTGCCTCTCCTGCGGGAAGTCCCACCGTACCCGCAGTGAACGGGAGCTGATCCGCTTCGGGGAGGAGGGCTACCGGCTGGAGGCGTCCATCCACACCAGGGACCGGGATTTCCTCAGCCGCATAGAGGCCGGCTATAGACGGAAAAAACGGATCACCATCAACAAAGCGCCGGCCAGGACATCCGCAGACCTGAGCCAGGTCCTCAATACCGTGTTCTTTTGCCCGGAGGACCTCCAGCTGATCCGGGACGGCCCGGCTGCCCGCCGGCGGTTTCTGGACGCGTCCCTGTGCCAGCTCCGCCCGCGCTACGGGACTGCCCTGGCGGAATACCAACGGCTCCACGAACACAAAACCCGCATCCTGCGGGACTGCGCGGAGCGGCCGGATCTGGTCGCTACCCTGCCGGACTTCAACCTGCGCATGGCAGAGACGGGGGCGGTGCTGATCCACTACCGCGCCAGGTTTGCCAGGCTGCTCTCGGCATATGCCTCGTCAGCCCACAGCGAGTGCTCCGGCGGCCGGGAACAGTTGACCGTGGCTTACCAGACTGTCAAGACAGTGACCGACCCCTTCGGGGAGCATCCTCTCCTGGTGGAGCAGCTTCTGGAGCACCAGCAGGCACACCAGCACGCGGAGATGGCCAGCCGGCAGTGCCTCTCCGGGCCCCACAAGGACGACCTGGATGTCCAGCTGAACGGGCGCTGCGCCCGCTCCTACGCCTCCCAGGGCCAGACACGGACAGCGGCGCTGTCCCTGAAGCTGGCCGCCCGGGAGATCCATCGGGAGATCATGGGGGAATACCCGATCCTGCTGCTGGATGACGTACTCAGTGAGCTGGACCCCAGGCGGCAGGAGTATGTCCTCAACCGTCTGGGCAACGGCCAGGTTTTTATTACCTGCTGCGAGGAGGACCGGCTCCACTCCCTTCTGGAGGGGACGGTATTCCGGGTGGACGGCGGGGCTGTTACAGCCGGGTGACAGCCCCAATAGGACGGGAAAGTTATGTATTTGCATCTTGGGAACAATGTCTCCGTCCCGGCGGACGACATCATTGGGATATTCGATCTCGATAACGCCTCCACCGCCAGAGCAACAAGGGAATTCCTGCGGGGCGCACAGGAGGATGGGATGGTTGCCAGCGCCGGCGGCGACCTGCCCAAATCGTTGGTCGTCTGCTGTCCAAGGGGCAGCTGGCAGCGGGTATATATCTCGCCGCTGGCCCCCGCTACGCTGCTCGGGCGGCTGGAATCCATCCGCCCCCCTACACCCTGATCGGAGGTTAAGCAACCCATGTCTGATTTGATTGAACTCACTGAATTGAACGCCAGCCAGGTGGAACACGAGTATGGCGGTTCGGAGATCCAGGTCCTGGAGGGTCTGGAGGCCGTGCGCAAGCGGCCGGGGATGTATATCGGCTCTACCAGCGAGTCCGGCCTGCACCATCTGGTCTATGAAATCGTCGATAACTCCATTGACGAGGCCCTGGCGGGCTTCTGCGACGAGATTACTGTCACTATTAACGAGGGGGACACCATCACTGTCACTGACAACGGCCGCGGTATCCCCGTGGACATCCAGCCCCAGACGGGCCTGCCTGCCCTGGAGGTGGTATTCACTGTGCTCCACGCCGGCGGCAAGTTCGGCGGCGGCGGCTACAAGGTATCCGGCGGCCTCCACGGCGTGGGCGCCAGCGTGGTCAATGCCCTGAGCGAGTGGCTGGTGGTCCAGGTCCACAAGAATGGCCAGATCTATGAGATGAAGTTCTCCCGGGGCGCCATCACCCAGCCGATGAAAATTGTGGGGGAAACCAATGATACCGGCACCACCGTCACCTTTAAGCCCGACCCGGATATGTTTGATGTGACCGCCTTCAGCTACGACACCATCCACACACGGATGCAGCAGCAGGCGTTTCTGAATGCTGGCTTGAAAATCTCCACCTTTGACCGGCGGGAGGGCCGGAACGACGCGGATGAGATGTGCTATGAGGGAGGCATCCGGGAGTATGTCGCCTGGCTGAACAAGAACAAGACCCCCCTCCATGACGGCGTGGTCTACATGCGCGGCAGCAAGGACGACGCCTCTGTGGAGATTGCCCTGCAATATAACGACAACTACAATGAGACCATTGTCTCCTTTGCCAACGACGTGCGCACCCCGGAGGGCGGTATGCACGAGGAGGGCTTCAAGCGGGCTCTGACAACGGTACTCAACGCCTACGGCAAAAAGAACAACATCATCAAGGGCGACGACAAGGTCTCCGGTGAGGACTGCCGGGAGGGCCTGACGTGCGTCATCTCTGTCAAGCTCACGGAGGCCCAGTTTGAGGGCCAGACCAAGGCGAAGCTGGGCAACGCCTCTATCCGGACCCTGACGGCGGCAGTGGTCAGCGAGAAGCTGGAAGAGTACCTGGAGGAGAACCCCAAGATAGCTCGGGTGGTCCTGGACAAGGCCATGATGGCCAACCGCGCCCGGGAGGCCGCCAAGAAGGCACGGGAGTCCATCCGCCGCAAGACCGCCCTGGGCGGCGCGGCCATGCCGGATAAGCTCCGGGACTGCAACGAGAATAACCCCGAGCTGACGGAGATCTACATCGTAGAGGGCGACAGTGCAGGCGGCTCCGCCACCCAGGGCCGAGACAGCCGGTTCCAGGCCATCCTGCCCTTGTGGGGGAAGATGCTCAACGTGGAGAAGGCGCGGGTAGACAAGGTCTACGGGAACGATAAGCTCCAGCCGGTCATTACCGCCCTGGGCGCCGGGATCGGGGAAGACTTCGATGTGAACAAGCTCCGCTACCACAAGGTGATTATTATGGCCGATGCAGACGTGGACGGCAGCCATATCCGCACGCTGCTGCTGACCTTTTTCTTCCGCTTCATGCGGCCCCTGATTGAGCAGGGGTATGTCTACTCCGCTGTGCCCCCTCTGTTCAAGCTGAGCCGGGGCAAGACCACCCGCCTGGCCTTCTCCGAGGAGGAGCGGGATGCCATCAGCGCTGAGCTGCGCGGCGACAACCCCAATGCCAAGGTGGACATCAGCCGTTTCAAGGGCCTGGGCGAGATGAACCCCCACGAGCTGTGGGAGACCACCATGGATCCGGAAAAGCGCACCCTGCGGCGCATCGAGCTGGACGACGCGGTCAAGGCAGATGCCATTTTCACCGTCCTGATGGGGGAAAAGGTGGAGCCGCGGAAGGAATTCATTGAGCAAAACGCCAAATACGCGGTGAATCTGGATTACTGATCCGCGCTTATCATGGAAAACCGTTGTTTGGGAGGGATGGGGATGAAGCATAAAAACCTTGTGCGGCTGCTTTGCCTTCTCTGCCTGCTCATCCTTGTGGGCTGCGGCATCGGGAAAGGGCAGCCGTCCCCTGCGCTCCAGGAGCCGCAAGAGGGGATGCAGGAGGACGGTACCGTCCTGGTCCATATAGGCGGCACATTTACGGCGATGGTGCGGGGGAAGATACCGGACTATGTGACCAGCAGCGAAACACCCAGCGTGGCTGTTGTGACCTTGTTCCAAAGCACGCCCTTCCTGCTGTTTTTCGATAACCCGGACGAGGCAATGGAGCAGCTGGAGGCCGGGGAATACTACGTGTTTGAGATCAGCGGGAAGCAGGTGGAGATGTCAAGGGCGGAGTATGAGGAGGAACCCGGTTTTGCAGATAGGATGATAGCCCGCTATGGTTTAACAATATCGGACTTCAGGATTGCCGGCGAGGATGAGATCGGCATCGGCGTGGGCGAACAGATCGTGAAGCGGCAAGACAAAAAGTGAGGAAACTACCATGAGCAAAAAACCACAATACGACCCGGAGGAGATCCGGTATCCAGACCAGAAGATCGTCACCTCCCCCCTGGTGCCGGAGATGACGAACTCCTATATCGAATACGCCATGAGCGTGATCGTGGGGCGTGCCCTGCCGGATGTGCGGGACGGCCTGAAGCCGGTCCACCGCCGTATCCTCTACGCTATGTACGAGGACAACCTCACCAGTGATAAGCCCTTTAAAAAGTCGGCCACCTGCGTGGGTGACGTGCTGGGCCGCTACCACCCCCACGGCGACGCCTCCGTCTATGATGCGCTGGTGCGCCTGGCCCAGGATTTCTCCATGCGCTATATGCTGGTGGATGGACACGGTAACTTCGGTTCCGTGGATGGCGACCCACCGGCTGCCTACCGGTACACCGAAGCCCGCCTGTCGAAGCTCTCCAATGAGATGCTGCGGGACATCGACAAGGACACCGTGGACTGGGACCCCAACTTTGACGAGAGCCGGAGGGAGCCGCGGGTCCTGCCCAGCCGCTTCCCCAACCTGCTGGTCAACGGTTCCAGCGGCATTGCCGTGGGGATGGCCACCAATATCCCGCCCCACAACCTCCGGGAGGTCATTGGGGCCTGCATCCACGTGCTGGAGAACCCGGAAACGGATCTCAACGGCCTGATGGAGTACATCAAGGGGCCGGACTTCCCTACCAAGGGCATCATTATGGGCCGTGCCGGCATCCGGCAGGCCTATGCCACCGGCCGCGGGCATATCAAGGTACGGGCCCGCACGGAGCTGGAGGAGTTCGGCCAGAACCGCACCAGGATTGTGGTCACGGAAATCCCCTACCAGGTCAATAAGCGGATGCTCATCAAGAATATGGCCGACCAGGTAGAGGACAAGCGCCTGGAGGGGATCAGTGACATCCGGGACGAGTCGGACCGCAACGGGATGCGCATTGTCATCGAGCTCAAGCGGGACGCCAATACCCAGGTGGTGCTCAACCGCCTGTTTGCCCAGACCCAGCTGCAAACCACCTTTGCCATCAATATGCTGGCCCTGGTGGACAACCAGTCCCAGCCCCGGATCCTGTCCCTGCGCCATATCATTGACGAGTATCTGGCCTATCAGGAGGAGGTCATCCTCCGCCGGACCCGGCACGACCTGCGCAAGGCCCAGGAGCGGGCCCATCTGCTGGAGGGGCTGCTGATCGCCCAGGACAACATTGATGAAGTGATCCACATCATCCGCACCAGCTACGACAACGCCAAGGAAAACCTGATGGCGCGCTTTGCTCTGGACGACGTCCAGGCCCAGGCCATCCTGGAGATGCAGCTGCGCCGTTTGCAGGGCCTGGACCGGGAGAAGCTGGAGGCGGAGTACAAGGAGATTGAGGAGCGGATTGCCTATTTTCAGAGCCTTTTGTCTGATGAGGGGCTCCTGCGCCAGGTGCTCAAGGAGGAGCTGAAGGAGATTGCGGATAAGTTCGGCGACGACCGCGTCACAGAAATCGGCTTCGCAGAGGACGACCTGGACGTGGAGGACCTAATCGAGGAGGAGCAGTGCGTATATACCCTCACCAGCGGCGGATATATCAAGCGTACACCCGCCAGTGAGTACCGCCTCCAGGGCAAGGGCGGCAAGGGCAACAAGTCCATGTCCACCAAGGAGGAGGACTATGTGAACACTGTCTTCACCGCCTCCACCCATGATTTTGTGCTCTTTTTTACCAATATGGGCCGTGTCTACCGCCGGAAGGGCTACCAGATCCCACAGTCCGGAAAGACCGCGAAGGGCACCAATATTGTCAATATCCTGCCTGTGGAGCCCGGGGAGAGCATCAGCGCCATGATTTCCACCCGGGATATCACCACCGGGGAGCGGTTTTTGGTCATGGTGACACGCTGCGGCACAGTCAAGCGACTGCCAGTGGAGTCCCTGCGGAACGTGCGCAACAACGGCCTGCGGGTGCTGAAGCTGGACGAAGGGGACGAGCTGATTAACGTCCGGGAGACGGACGGCAGCCAGAACATCCTGATTGCCACCCACGACGGCATGGCGGTCTGCTTCCACGAGACGGACGTGCGGGCCATGGGCCGGGAGGCCATGGGCGTGCGCGGTATCCGCCTGCGGGAGGGCGACTATGTGGTGGGTGCAGCCCGGGCAATTGCCGGGAAAACTGTGCTGACCATCACCGAAAAGGGCTATGGGAAGCGCACAGCTGTGGAGGACTACCGCATCACCAGCCGTGGCGGTATCGGCATCAGAAACTACGGGCTGACCGATAAGACGGGCAAGGTAGTCGGCATCAAGGTAGTGGACGGCTCGGAGGATTTGTTGGTGGTCACATCCCAGGGTGTTATGCTGCGCACGGATGTAGGTGCCATCAAGATCTGCGGCCGCTCCACCCAGGGCGTTATTATCATGCGCTTTAAAGAGGAGGATGACCAGGTGATCTCCATTGCCCTGGCAGAAAAGGAGCCGGAGGAGGAGACGGAGGGATAAGGCGGCAGTGATTCTTTTTCTTTCAAGAAAAAGAATCAAAAAGAACTTTATTCCTGTCCTTTTAGGTTGTATTGGCAGTAAAATGGCATAAAAGGAAAGAGTAAGGGCCTGCGCGCTCTTACTCTTTCCTTTTATTGTTATTGACAGCCAATCATTGGGAGAAGCCAGGCAACGGATGGACCAGAGCCTGCCACCATAAAAACCAAGAGAACACTTGTTAAAGGGGTATCTCACCAGCGTGTCATATTCTTTTCAAATTTCTTTGTGTATGACTGCTTTAATTCATCAGCAGAGATTCCGTAGCACAACATCACATCATTGTAATACATGAGAATATCTGCCATTTCTTCTACCAGGTCTTTTCTCAATTCAGCGTCAGTAATAGCTGTTAAGTCTCCATATTTCTTAACGATGTCAATAACTTCCCCTACTTCTCCTATCATCCATAGCAATTTATTTTTTCCGGTTTCGGGTGAAATAGGCTCCCATTGATCTTTATATTTATCTTGAAGTCTTTTTTGCATGTCCTGCATTTCATTCATTGTAAAATCAGTCATAAATCTCCCCTCTAAATTGCGATTTGTCAATTTATTGTATCTAAAGCATAGCATCTATGTGAACGAAATTCAACCTTTATTTACAGGCGCGTACCAGTTTCAATCCTCTCTGGACACAACCTTCGCTGATCGGGACGGAGGGATAAGAGGTTGATTTGGAAAAAATGAGATGCTATAATTTTCAGTTAGTAACCAATATAAATTTGACTGTAACAAATAAAAAGGGGATATGTGATGATGGCTGACTATGTAAAAGTCCATAAAGGTGAGAATGGGATTGCAGTGTGGTTCTATAATGAAAATGATAAACCGTTTGCTATTGGTGAAAAAATGAATGAAATTTGTGAAGATGCGTATATGAACGGTTACAACTGGGACGCATTCTTCCAGTATTATCTTGCGGAAAATGCTCCCGATATTTTGGAGGGGTTGGATAGCGATCCAGAAGCTGGGTCCTATGTCGCTCATTTTGAGTTGGGTGAAGAGAATGAGAAACGGGCAGAACGCTTTGCAGAAATCATCAGTTCCTTGATGGAAAATGAGGAGGAGCTGTATCGGATTGTGCGGGAAAAGGGCGAGGAGATTGCGTGGGACTGAATGCGCATAAGGATTGCTATTTTTGCTTAGATCTGCTATACTATAAGAGTATTTCAAACTAATCGAAGAAGAAAATGGGGAAAAACCATGAAAAATGTCACGATTTATACAGACGGGGCCTGTTCCGGCAACCCCGGCCCCGGCGGCTGGGGCGCGATCCTGCAATACGGCCCTCACACCAAGGAGCTCTCCGGCGGTGAACAGGACACCACTAACAACCGCATGGAGCTGACAGGGGTGATCCGTGCCCTGCAAACCTTGAGGGAGCCCTGTGTGGTGGATCTCTACTCGGACAGCAAATATGTGATTGACGCCCTGGAAAAGGGGTGGGCCAGGGGATGGCGGGCCAAGGGATGGATAAAAAGTGATAAAAAACCAGCCTTGAACCCAGACCTCTGGGAGGTGCTGCTGGACCTGTGCGAGGTTCACCAGGTCCATACCCACTGGGTAAAAGGCCATGCGGAAAACCCCTACAACAACCGCTGTGACCAGTTGGCAGTCAGCGAATGGCAGAAGCTGAAATAACGGATAGGCTGCAAAAAGGGGGAAGGATTACGGTCCTGACGGGACAGTTCACTTTGTTCTAAAAAGAACTTTTGGAAACAAAAAAGCAAAATAATTTCGGTATAATGCAATTATTTGTCAAAAAGCAGTATAAATATTTTAAGTTAGCCGAATTGTTCATAATTTGTTTACAGAGTGTACATGATTTCTTCTTAAACTTCCGATAATATAGAAACCAGCAAAGGGGTAACACCCGATGCGATTTCTCCCTCCTAAAACACACACAACACACACCAGGGAGCCCTGCCGTAAGGCGGGGCTTCTTGGTATCTTCAGGTGTCCGGACAGGATGTATAAACATGTACCGGCTGCTCTGTAAATTTTCCTCCTTGACAGGCAAGGGAAAACATGGTACAGTGTCATCCATAAGGCTTTGAAGAGGGGAAGTACTTCCGCGCGGATGGCAGAGAGGGGACGGCTGGTGTAAGTCCCTGTGAAGCGCGGCGGGAAGGGCGCCTCGGAGCTGCGGGGAGGGAATGCCCCGCCGGTGAGTCCCCGTTATGGACGGAGAGTGCGGGCAGCAGCCCGAATTCAGGTGGAACCACGGACAGGATCTGTTCGCCCTGAGCCAGTTGGCTCGGGGCGTTTTTGTTTATTTTCTGCCCCTTTGGCCAACAATACGAATATTGAGAGTAAGGAGCGTACCATCATGAAGAACAATGAAAAGATCATGGAGAAAATCGTGGCCCTGTGCAAAGGCCGCGGCTTCATTTTCGCTGGCAGCGAGATCTATGGCGGCCTCGCCAACACCTGGGATTACGGACCGCTGGGTGTGGAGCTGAAAAACAACGTAAAAAAGGCGTGGTGGAAGAAGTTCGTCCAGGAGAACCCCTACAATGTGGGCCTGGACGCCGCCATCCTCATGAACCCCCAGGTCTGGGTGGCCTCCGGCCACGTGGGCGGCTTCTCCGACCCGCTGATGGACTGTAAGGAGTGCAAGGAGCGCTTCCGCGCCGATAAGCTCATGGAGGATTGGGCACAGGAGCACCAGTTCGACCTTGGCAAGCCCGTGGACGCTTTCTCCCAGGAGGAGATGAAAGCGTTTATTGAGGAGCATGGTATCCCCTGCCCCTCCTGCGGCAAGCACAATTTTACCGACATCCGCAAATTCAACCTCATGTTCAAGACCTTCCAGGGGGTTACGGAGGAGGCAAAGAATACCGTCTATCTCCGCCCGGAGACTGCACAGGGGATTTTCACCAATTTCCTCAATGTCCAGCGCTCCACCCGCCGGAAGCTGCCCTTCGGCGTGTGCCAGATTGGTAAGAGCTTCCGCAATGAGATTACCCCGGGCAATTTCATTTTCCGTACCCGGGAGTTTGAGCAGATGGAGCTGGAGTTCTTCTGCCAGCCCGGTACGGAGCTGGAGTGGTTCGCCTATTGGAAAAACTTCTGCCGCCAGTGGCTGATGGATCTAGGGATCAAGGAGGAGAACCTGCGCCTGCGGGATCATGATCCGGAGGAGCTGAGCCACTACTCCAATGCTACTACCGACTTTGAGTTCGCCTTCCCCTTCACCGAATGGGGCGAGCTGTGGGGGGTGGCCAGCCGGACCAATTTCGACCTGACTGCCCATCAGACCACCTCTGGCAAGGATTTAACCTATTACGATCAGGATAAAAATGAGCACTATATCCCCTATGTTATTGAACCGTCCCTGGGTGTGGAGCGGATGCTGCTGGCTTTCCTCTGCAACGCCTACGATGAGGAGGTGGTCGATGCGGAGAAGAACGATGTGCGTACCGTTCTCCGCCTCCACCATGCCTTGGCCCCCTTCAAGGCGGCTGTGCTGCCCCTGTCCAAGAAGCTCGGCGACAAGGCGAGGGAGATCCATGCGGAGCTGAGCAAGTATTGGATGGTGGACTTTGACGATGCCGGTTCCATCGGCAAGCGCTACCGCCGCCAGGACGAAGTGGGTACCCCCTTCTGCATCACTGTGGACTTTGAGACTGTAGGCGACGAGAAAACACCGGCAGATAACTGTGTCACCATCCGTGAGCGGGACACCATGGACCAGGTGCGCATCCCTATTGCGCAGCTGCAGGGCTGGCTGGAGGAGCGTCTGGCTTACTAAGATCCTACGCCGTTTGGACGGCGCCCAGGGCCCGGAGCATCCGCTTCGGGCCCTGTTTTCCTCCATACAGCAGCCAGCCCTGCCGGTATTTGACAAGGATTCCTAAACAAATCATAAGACTTGTCCACTTGTCAAGGGGAAAAAAAGAGAATATAATACTTGGAGCATAGACAAAGTATACCAGGAGTTGATCGTATTGGACAAGTTTACCAAAAATTTTTTTCTTCTGCACAGATCCCCAGACCCATCCTGGCCCATCTGGAAGTATGGGCTGTATCTGGCCTACCGCGGGGTGATGTTGATAGGTGCCGGGCTCTGCATGGGGCTGGCCCTGCTGATACTGGCCATCGGCCCCTACACCAAGGAGATCGCGTTGGGCTACCTCCAGCATTGGGAGGTGGTTGTGCTCAATGTGGTGCCTGTGGCGCTGCTGGTGCTGCTCTTCTACAGCATCCTGGGCCGGGCCTGTGCGGCCTTTTTTGTTGGCGGCGGTATCGCTTTTGCGCTCAGCCTGGGCAACTACTATAAGCTCCAGTTTCGGGACGACCCCCTCTATTTTGAGGATATGCTGATCCTCCGGGAGGCCAAGGCAATGGCGTCCGGGGATCACTACAGCCTGTTTCTGGATAAGCGGATCCTTGCAGCAGCAGCCTGCCTGCTTCTGGGCACCTTGCTGCTCTGGCTCCTGGTCCCCGGCAGGGCAACAGGCTGGAAGCGGCGCACAGCGGCAGCCCTGTCCACCCTGGCCGCAGCGGCAGCCCTCTCCCCAATCTATTTCAACAAAGATGTCTATGACTCTGTGG
This sequence comes from uncultured Oscillospiraceae bacterium, assembly GCA_910583885.1. GTDB lineage: Bacteria > Bacillota > Clostridia > Oscillospirales > Oscillospiraceae > Pelethomonas. The sequence continues at coordinate 66,296 of CAJUAC010000002.1, forward strand.
AAAACTATGAGGGGCTCAACCGCTGGAGCCCCACCCAAAACTATATTGCACACGGCTTTTTCTACCCGTTTATCCACAGTATCAGCGATTTTGTGGAGATGCCGCCCGCCGGATACCAGAAATCCCAGGCGGCGGAGCTCCTGGCTGCTTATCAGGATGCAGACATTCCGGCGGACAAGCAGGTCAATATCATTGCCATCATGCGGGAGGCCTACGTTGATTTTTCCCAATATGATGTACCGGGGGTGGATGTCAGCGGCTATAGCATCTACCACGGCTTGGAGGCGGAGAGCTACACCGGCAACCTGGTCACTAATATTTTTGCCGGCGGCACCGTGGATACAGAGCGTTGCTTCCTCACCGGCAATTATAAGCTCCACAATTTCCGGGGCAATACCAACTCCTACCTCTGGTACTTCCGGGACCAGGGCTATACGGTGGAGGGCAGCCACCCCTACCACCAGTGGTTCTATAACCGCCAGAACATCAACGGGTATCTGGGGTTTGGGCACTACCGGTTCCTGGAGGGGGATTTTGAGAAGCGCACCAGCGCCACCTATCCGGAGGACTCCATCCTCCTTCCGGAGATCTACAGCGATTTCCAGAAGAACAAGCAGACCGGGAAGCCATACTTCTCCTTCTCCGTCAATGTCCAGAGCCATGGCCCCTACGCCACCTGGGATACCGGATCCCCGGAATATCTCTCCCAGAGCTACAGCCTGGCGTGCAGGAACGCCATGAACTACTACCTGCACACCATTTTCCAGACAGATGAGGAGCTTGCCAAGCTGGTGGACCAGCTGCGCACGGATCCGGATCCGGTGGTGCTGGTCACATTTGGCGACCACCTCCCCTGGATGGGGGATGGCAATGCCTTCTATGAGGAAATGGGGATCGATATTGATCCCGGGAGCGACGGCGGCTTCTACCGCCACTACAGTACCCGGTATCTGATCTGGGCCAACGATGCGGCCCGGGCGCTGCTGGGCAGCGATGTCCAAGGGGAAGGGCCTGATATTTCCCCCTGTTACCTGATGAACCTGGTGTTCCGGCAGATTGGCTGGGAGGGCCCCGCCTTCCTCCAGGCGATGGACGGCATGATGGACGTATTCCCTGTTGTCACGACAAATGACCGCTATGTGGTTGATGGCGCCCTTACCAAAGAGATCCCCCAGCAGAGGAAGGAAATGTTCCGTGATTTCCTCTATCTACAGCAGTACTGGCGCACAGAATTTTTGTATAGCGATACGTTCCAGGAATAAGTTTCTGCATTTGATGGGGAGGACTGGTATAAAAATTTGACTATTTGGGAAAATTATGGTATCATAAATCCCACTCCACTGAAGAAACGAGGAATCCATCCATGAGAAGATACACCATGTCTGCCGCATTGGTCCTGCTTTTGTGCTTCGGCCTGGCGATCCCAGCCTCCGCACACAATTCAGAGGGTGCTGCCGTCCTGGCCAGCACCGCCGCTGCCGGTTATGACGATGTGCCGGATGGGCACTGGTCTGCCGCCAGCGTGACCCAGGCAACAGATATGGGCATCTTCCAGGGGGTAAGCAGCGGCGTGTTCGGGCTCGGGCAGCCCATCTCCCGCGCCGCCTTTGTGACAGCGATGGTGCGCCTGTTTGGCTGGGAGGCCGTGGAGCCTGCGGAGAATTCCTTCACCGATGTGACCAGTGACCGCTGGTTCTACAGTGCGGTGGAGACGGCCCTCGCCAACGGAGGTATTGCCGCAGCGGACAGTGAGTTCCGCCCCACAGAGAATATCACCCGGGAGGAAATGGTCTCCATGCTGCTGCGGGGCCTGGGATATACCTCCCTGGCCGGCGTGGCCAGCAGCTACAGCGCCCCCTTTGCCGATGTCTCCACCAACAAGGGCTTTGTAACTGTGGCCTATGACATGGGGATCGTCAGCGGCGTAGGGGAAAACCTCTTTGACCCCAGCGGCCTTGCCACACGGGAGCAGGCTGCTACCCTGCTGATGCGTGTATATGACCGGCTGAACCGGGAAGCCGTGCAGCTGGATGAGACAGACGGATATCAGGTTGTCACGGTGGAGACGCCCGCCGCCCGGGAGGGGGACGATCTGCCTACCACACCCCTGGAGCCCCTGACGGAGCTCTATAATACCCTGCGCCAACTGAAAAATAGTGGTACGGATATGGGCCAGGTGGTGCTGTGTCTGACGGCGGGCGGCGTGCGCACCATAAACTCCCCCGGCGGTGAGATTGAGGGGACAGATCAGCTCACTGTCCAGGAGGTGGAGGAGCTTATCCAGACGGAGGGTGTGAACACCTACTACTCAGACCGCTATGAGAGCGCCTACTGCCTCTACCAGACTGTCGGCGGGCAGACTGCTGTTGTCTGGTACCAGAGTGAGCAAAGCCTTTCTGTAAAGCTCCAGCTGGCCTGCCTCTTTGATGTGACAAGCTATGTGCTGGCGTAGAGGGTACTCCTGTCCCTGCAAATAGCACAATAAAAGAAGCTCGGGCCGGACACGTGGGAATCGTGTCCGGCCCGTTTTCCGCCTGGAAAAGGTACAGTGCGTGATATTTTTCAGCAAAGGCTACAATAAACGCTTTTACCAACGGGAGATGGCCTTCATTGGCTGGAACACCGCGCCTGACAGCAGTGGGACAGCCTATGACGCCAAGAAGTATCTGAAGTTTGACGACTTTGCCGCCGACATCACCCTCTACGCCCAGTGGATGCTGGCGCACAGGCACGATATCTCCACAGACTGCGGCGTGAGCGATGCTTCTGTGGACTTCACCATCTGGACCAGCTCCACGTCCCTCTCCACAAGCAGCGGCCGCTATATCCTGGCCAACGATGCGGGCTATCAAGATCATATCACCAGCTGTGACTGTGCCGAAGCCCCCAAGAAGATCACCAGACCTTCTGACAGCGCATATGCTCTGGTAGACCTGTCCGGATACAAATCCAAGCGGAGTTTGAAAAAATCCAAAAAACTAAGCAGTAAGCAAAGGCCAGGAGGAGGAATCGTTCGATTCCTCCTCCTGGCTTGCAGCATCAAACGATTATTTGATGGTTCAAGTTCTTTTTGATCCTTTTTCTTTCAAGAAAAAGGATGATTACCGCACCCCTGGCAGATCCTCCAGAGAGGCAAAGGTGTAGCCCATCTCCTCCCACTTGGTCAGCAGCTCATCTAAGATCTCCCCGTTGGTTCGGGAGGTGGAGTGGAGCAGGACAATGGCACCGTCATGGATGCGGGGCAGGAGCTTGTCATAGGCCTGCTGGTGGGTGGGCTGGTTGTCCACGTACCAGTCCACATAGGCCAGGCTCCAAAATACTGTGGTGTAGCCTAAAGCGTGGGCCTGCTGTAGATTCTGCTCGCTGTACTTCCCCTGGGGTGGGCGGTAGAAGCGGGACAGGGGCCTGCCGGTGGTCTGCTGGTACAGCTCCTCCAGGCTGGAGAGCTCCTTCTGGAATGCGGCCTGTTCAGAAATGCTGGACATATCCGGGTGGTGGTAGGTATGGTTGCCTACCACGTGCCCCTCCTTCGCCATGCGGCGGATGATGTCCGGGGCCGTCTCCACCATGTTCCCCACAACAAAAAAGGCCGCAGGCGCGTTATGCTTCTTCAGCGCGTCCAGGATCTGCTCCGTATAGCCGTTTTCATACCCGCAGTCAAAGGTGAGATAGATCACCTTTTTCCCGGTGTCGCCCAGATAGTAGGCCCCATATTGGGACAGGTCCTCTGCTGTGGCGTTGCCGATAGGCGCAGCCCCCTCCGTCTGGAAGGACAGGCCCCAGTTACCGGCAGAGGCGGGGACCGCAGCAGCGGCAGAGGCCGGGCTGGCCTCCCCGCCCAGCTGGCGCAGCACGGTCAGCAGCACGGCCATTGCGAGGCAAGCCAGCAGGACGCGGTATTTCACCTGATGCATCGTAGTCAACCTCCTTAAAACAGACAAATCTGCCGCTAGTCTGCCCATACCACACCCGCCGTATGCACCCGGAGAAAAACCAGTTGACGCACTGATGGAGTAACAGGTATAATATCAAGTGGATTATTATAAAATATCCAAATTTTTTAACAAAGCAGCCCTCTCCAGGAGGGGGCTGGAAAGGAACCACGGATGAACGAACGAAACCTATCCGCTGAGGTGGTCCAGGAGGTCAAAAAGGCCATCGTTGGCAAGGACAGCGTCCTGGTCAAGGTCCTGGCGGCTATCCTGGCCCGGGGCCACATCCTGCTGGAGGACATCCCCGGCGTGGGCAAGACTACCCTGGCGTTGGCCTTTGCCAAGGCATTGGACCTGCGCTTCTCCCGTATGCAGTTTACGCCGGATGTGATGCCGTCAGATATCACCGGCTTCTCTATCTATAACAAAGAAACAGGACGGATGACATACCAGCCAGGCGCGGTGATGTGCAACCTCTTTTTGGCCGATGAGCTCAACCGGGCCACCAGCCGCACCCAGTCCGCCCTGCTGGAGGCCATGGAGGAGGGCCAGGTCACGGTGGACGGCGTGAGCCACCCGGTCCCCCAGCCCTTTGTGGTCATTGCCACCCAGAACCCGGTGGGGGCCTCCGGCACCCAGCGGCTGCCGGACTCCCAGCTGGACCGCTTCCTGCTGCGGCTGAGCCTGGGCTACCCCTCCCCTGCCGAGGAGCTGGAGCTGCTGCGCCGGAGGCAGTACGGCCAGAGCATGGGCGGCGTGAACCGGGTGGTGGATTGCCAATCCTTGGAGCAGATACGCCAGGCGGCAGAGCGTACATATATCAGCGACGAGGTTCTGCGCTACATCATTTCCCTGGTGGGGGCCACCCGCAAGCACCCCCAGCTCCTCCAGGGGGCCAGCCCCCGGGCTACCCTGTCCGTCACGGCTGCGAGCCGGTCGGTAGCCTTCCTCCGGGGACGGGACTATGTGGTGCCGGAGGATGTGCAGGCCATCTGGCGGGAGGCAGTGGCCCACCGCCTGCTGCTGGCCCCGGGCGTGGAGGGGACCGCCAGCGCCCAGGAGATCGCGGGGGAGATCCTGCGCACCGTGAACCCGCCTAAAATCCAGTAGCCATGTGGAGACGGCGGCTTCTATACGCCTTTGTCCTGCTGAGTACCCTGATGGGCCAGCTGTTTGACACGGGCTACCTGTTCCATTTTCTCTTCATTGCCGCGCTGTGCCTGCCCCTGCTGGGGCTGGCGGTGAGCCTCCCGGCCATGCTGGGCTGCCGGGTTGCCCTCACGTCCTCCGCCCGCCAGGTGCGGCGGGGGGAGGAGGCGCAGTGGACATTGCGCCTGGAGGGCCGGTCCCGGCTGCCCCTGGCCCGGGCCGCCTGCCGCGTGCGGATGCGCAGCCGCACCACTGGGAAGACGAAACGTATCCGCTTCCCTATGGGACGTTCCCTCCCCGGTGGGACGCGCTCCTGGGCTGTGGACACAGGACGCTGCGCCCTGGTGGAGTGCCGGGTGGATCGGGTGCGGGTGTGCGACTGCTTGGGACTGTTCGCACTGCCGGTCCGCGCCCCCGCGCCGGGGACTTTGCTGGTGTGCCCCCGGCCGGAGGATCCCGGCTGCTTGTCCCTGCCAGAGGGGGCGGGGATGCCCCTGCCGGTGCCCCGGGGAAAGTCCGCCTCCGGGGAGGACTATGAGCTGCGCCCCTACCGGGAGGGGGACAGCATACGTACCATCCACTGGAAGATGAGCGCGAAGCGGGATTCCCTCGTCACCAGGGAGCTGCTGGAGGACAAGCGGCCCCTGCCGGTGCTGACCTTTGACTGCTTTGGCCCGCCTGACCAGGTGGACCGGGTGCTGGACCGCCTGGCGGGGTACAGCATAGCACTGCTGGATCAGGAGAGGCCCCACGAGATCCGCTGGGCAGACCCGGCCTCCGGCGCAGTGCGCCGGTACGATGTCGCCAGCGGCCGGGACTGGACGGCTTGCCTGACAGCAATCCTCTCCTCCCCCATCCCCATCCAGGGGCACTCCATCCTGGACACCCCCCTGGCAGTGGGCCAGGATGAGGTCCTCCATCAAATCCACATCACCGGGGAGGAGGCGCGCCATGAAGATCCGTAGGCCCCGGAGGGGCGAGCTGACCCTTTGGCTGGGGAACAGCATGATCCTGTCCCTGCTGCTGGCGGGAGGCTTCCGCGCCTTCCTCTGTGCCTATCAGATTGAGGCCAACCAGCTGGTTTTGCTTCCCTGCTGCTGCCTGTTTGCCATGCTGTCGGCGGCACTGTGGTCTGTGCGCGGCGGGGGCTGGGCGGCAGTAACGGGAATTGTTATGGCAGGCCTCACTGCCTGGCGGGCCTGGGACCGTCTGGGCCTGGCTGCCCAGCTGATCCGGCGGCGGGTCTGGAACAGTTCCAGCGGCCGCATGTCCGCCCTGGAGTTTGAGGCGGCGCAGCAGGCCATGCTGCCCGCCCTGCTCCTGCTGGCCGCTGCCCTGGCCCTGTGGCTGGGCTGGGTGGTGGTCTGGGCCAGGGGTTGGCATCTGTCGGCGGCAGTTGTCACCCTGCCCCTGCTGCCCGCTATCCTGGCTGGGATCCTGCCGGACTGGACGGGCCTCATGGCCGGCGCCGCCGGGTGGATTGCCCTGCTGCTGACCGCCCTCTATGACAAGCAGGATACAGTCCGGCTGGCCAGGGGGACGCTGGTGAGCCTGGCCGGGAGCATCACACTGCTGGCGCTGCTGTCCAATCTCCTGCCCCGGGGGAGCTATGAGCGGCCCCAGTGGGCCACCGACGGCCGGCAGAAGGTGATCAACGCTGTGTCGGAGGGGCTGGAGCGCATCCCTGGATGGGATGAGGTTCCCGGCAGCCTGGTGATCGATGCCAGCCCGGGGAATGGCAGCTCTGTTTCCAGCAGTGGGAACGGCCATATAGGCGGTGCGCGAGGGGTTGCTGTTATCAGAGGCCGGGTGGATCTGCTGGCTGCGGGGGAACGGAGATATGAGAACCAGGCGATGCTGGTGGTCCAGACCAACCAGCCCAATCCAGCGGGGAAAATGTTCCTGCTGGACGGCACAGCGGCGGAGTACACCGGCGAGAGCTGGGAGGAGGCTTCGGTTGTGCCAGACTACTCCATCCTCGACAGTCTCTCCTACACACCCCCAGCCAGTGAGGGTTATGTCATCCTGCCGGAGCTGTTCCCTGACCTGACCGCCGGGAATGTGCCGGCCTACCTGGTAAGAATCCGGAATCTGGCTGGTGGTGGCATGGCCTTAGCCCCTTACCGCCTGGCAGAGGCTGTTCCTGAGAACCCCGGGCGGGAATACACCCTCGCCTACCGGCCCGGCGGCCCGGCGGACAGCTTCTACCCCCTGGAGGGGCAGGTGAAGCTGGAGGAGACGCTGTACCGGGATTTTGTATACCAGCAGTACCTGTCTGTTCCGGAGAGGACAGAAGCAGTCCTCTCCCCGCTGGTGGAGGCGCTTCAGCAAGAGGTGGTTACGATAGAGGCGGGGATGCCCCAGGAATTTCTGGAGCCAGTGTCCGCCGCCCAGCGGACGGCACAGTACCTGGCCAAACAGGCAGCCTATGACCTGGATGTCCCTGCCATGAGACGGGGGGAAGACTTTGTAGAGTACTTCCTGACAGAGGGCCGGGGCTACTGTGTCCACTTCGCCACTGCCGGGGCGATGCTGCTGCGGATGCAGGGGATCCCCGCCAGGTATGCCTGCGGGTATGCGGCCTATCTGGATGACAGCGGCTATGCAACGGTGCTCGACAGCAACGCCCACGCCTGGGTGGAGATCTATCTGGATGGCTACGGCTGGTATCCGGTGGAGATGACCCCACCCGCTGGCGGCGGGGATGGGCAGGAGATCCAGCCGGAGACAGATCGTGTGGAAACACCGGCGCCCGATGTCCCAGCCAGGCCGGAACCGGACCAGCCGGAACCGGTAGAGCAGCCGGATCAGCCGGAGAAGCCCGCCCCCAAGCCGGAGGATATCACGGCCCCGCCGGAGGAGAGCCCCGGCCAGGTGCAGGAGCCGGTAGATCTCACCTGGCTTTGGTACACAGCCCTGGCCCTGGCTATCCTGTCCAGCCCCGTTGCTGCTTACCGCCTCGCTGTGCGGAGGCGGCAGAAGATCAGGGGAATGGCGGACACCAACCGCTCGGTGATTGTGGCCTATGGCCGCTACCGGCGCCTGCTCACCTGGGGATGCGGGGAGGACCCGGCGCTGGAGGCCCTGGCCCGCAAGGCTAAGTTCAGCCAGCACAAGCTGGACGCCCAGGAGCGGGAAACCGCTTGGGAACGGGTAGATGTCCTGGCCCGGCAGGCCAGTGAAACCCTGCCCCGCTGGAAACAGTACATCCTGCGGCTCCTGGGACCCTTATTCTGACGCCAGATCAAGCGGCCGGAAACGGTGATTTACCGTTCCGGCCGCTTTCCCTCTGATGCTCTATAAGGATTTTTGGTGCTTTTTCTGGAAAAACCGAGCGAACACGATACATAGGATCACTCCCATCCCATAGGGGACGCACAGCAAAAAAGCAGTATCAGCCGGGGCGCTGTAGCCTGCGTATCGTCCGCCCCACTGAAGATCGCAGTAGTTGTAAGCAGTTGCTGCACACATGGCATTTGAAAGTAGGATCGCAAGCGCAGCAAACAGACAGGCCAGGTGCTTATAGTTTTTCATGATTGCAAATACCTCCTGCATTTATTTCTTTTTGAGGATCAGGATACTGCCCAATACCATCAGCAGCACAAACAGTATAAGGAGCAGCCCGGTTCCGTTCAAAGTTATCATGGATGATTCATTGATGAAATCCACAGACGATGGGCGCACAACAATTAAGACACCAAATAGGATAAGGCAAACAGCACCGAGTATAAAAAGGGAAATGCCAAGTTTGCTTTCTCCTGTTTTATGGGGGGCCGGGGGTTCGTCCCCTTGTATTGCAGGATCATGGGGGCTGGCCGCCTGGTTTCCGGTAAGCTCGTCTATGGTAATGTGAAAGCATTCACTCAAGGCCTTCAGCTTATCTAACTCTGGTGTTGACAGCCCTCCTTCCCATTTTGATATCGCTTGTCTTGAAACGCCAATTTTTTCTGCAAGCTGCTCCTGTGAAAGCCCGTTCTTCCGCCTGAGTTCATATATTTTTTCAGACAACATCTATAGTTACCTCCTTGCCAGAATGATACCGCAATTCCCTGTGGCACGCTATCACCTTTTCTTGAAATATCCGCAACCACTGGTTGCATATCCTGAAAATATCAGAAAATCCTGACTTTCTATATCATATCCTACTTCCTCAATCATAACAAGGGCTGATAAAACAGAGGGGGTTCCTCTAACAGACCTGATTAAAAAAGGAACCGTCTGCTTTTCCCCTTGCGAATGGAGTTGGTTTGGTATAGAATGGGAAATACTATGACTGGCGGGAGGCCGCCGTTTGGAGGGGATTGCCCATGAAGATTGTGATATTGGATGGGAACCGGGTCAACCCTGGCGATTTGAGCTGGGACGGGTTCGCGGCGCTGGGGGAGCTGACGGCCTACGACCGTACGCCGTTAACGGATGAGGATGAGATTATCCGCCGGATCGGGAACAGCGAGATCGTCCTGACCAACAAGACCCCCCTGTCCCGCCGCACCCTGGAGCGCTGCCCCGCCATCCGCTATATCGGCTTGCTGGCTACAGGCTACAATGTGGTGGATACCGCCGCTGCCCGGGAGCGGGGTATCCCTGTGTGCAATGTCCCAGGCTATGGCACCCAGTCCGTGGCCCAGTTTGCCATTGCCCTGCTGCTGGAGATCTGCTGCCGGGCGGGCCATCACGACCAGGCCGTCCATCAGGGCCGCTGGAGCAGCTGCCCTGACTACTGCTTTTGGGATTACCCCCTCATAGAGCTGGCGGGGAAAACGATGGGAATCATTGGCTATGGCAGCATCGGCCAGGCGGTGGGCGGCATTGCCGCTGCACTGGGCATGGAGGTCGTCGCTTATAGCCCCCATCCCTGGGCCGCAGGCTCCCGCCCGGCCCCCTATGTCCCCCTGGAGGAGCTGCTGCGCCGCAGCGATATAGTCAGCCTCCACTGCCCCCTCTTCCCGGAGACAAAGGGCATCATCCGGCGGGAGACTATCGCCATAATGAAGGACGGGGCGATCCTGCTCAACAACAGCCGGGGCCCCCTGCTGGTGGAGCAGGATGTGGCCGACGCCCTCAACAGCGGCAAGCTCTACGCTGCCGGGGTGGACGTCATGGACGCAGAGCCCCCACGGCCAGACAGCCCCCTGCTCTCGGCGAAAAACTGTATCATCACCCCCCACATCAGCTGGGCCCCTCTGGAGGCCCGGCGGCGGCTGATGGGGATTGCAGTGGGGAACCTGCACGCCTTTTTGGATGGCGCGCCGGTGAACGTAGTAAACCCCTGACAGAACCAATATCCGAGAGGAGGAACCTGTTTTGCTCAAATGGCTCAGACCGCTGGCGAACAGCTGGCCGGGGCGTTTTCTCAGAAACATTGTCCAGCGCTACTTCATCCATGACGTAGGCCGCCAGGGGGCAGCCCTGGCGTACTACCTGCTGTTTATGATCTTCCCTTTCCTGATCTTCCTCAGCAGCCTGCTGGGCCTGCTGGATCTGGATATCACCAGTATGATCCGTTCCCTGGAAAACCTCCTCCCCTCCGGCGTGCTGGAGGTGATTGAGACTTATTTTGACTATGTCAGCCAGACCTCCAGCACTGCAATGCTGTGGTTCGGCCTGGTGTTTACCATCTACTTCCCCATGCGGGCTGCGGACTGCCTGATGCACGCGGTGCGCCGGGCCTACCACCTGCCCCAGCCGAAAAACCAGGTCTTCTATACGGCAAAGGTCCTGCTCTATACCGTCTTCCTGCTGGTCTCCATCTCCCTGGCGCTGGCACTGGCCACGGTGGGGCGGCAGGTGCTGCAATTTGCCGGACGGTTTGTCGTGGTGCCGGAGGCGTTCATCGACCTGTGGAGCGACCTGCGGTTTGTCATCCTGGGCGGCGTCATGTTCGCAGCAGTGGGATTGCTCTACGCCGCCGCCCAGGACGGCCGTCAGCCGGCCCGGAATGTGGTGCCCGGCGTGCTGGTGGCACTCATTGGGTGGATGGTGGTTTCGGCGGCCTTTTCCTTCTATGTGGAGAACTTCGCCAACTACTCCGTAATCTATGGCGCGTTGGGTACGGTCATCGTCCTGATGATGTGGCTGAACATGACGGCGGTGGTGCTCATCATGGGCGCGGAGGTCAATGGCGCACTGCTGGCCATGCGTACAGAGGCCAGCTGAAGGGCGCATATTTGATATAGAAACAGGGGGATGGCCCCCTTACTAAGGAGAAACACAATATGAAAATCATCATCATCGGCAACGGCAAGGTGGGGTTCACCCTGGCGAAACAGCTGAGTGTGGAAAACCATGAGCTGGTGCTGATTGACCACAGTGCGGAGGCGCTGAAAAACGCGGACTCCGCCCTGGACATCCTGTGTACAGAGGGCAGCGGCGCGTCGATCCAGGTGCTCAAGGGGGCAGGCGTGCGGGACGCGGAGCTGGTGGTGGCGGTGACGGGCTCTGACGAACTGAATATCGTCTGCTGCCTGATTGCCAAGAAGCTGGGGGCACGGCATACTGTGGCCCGGATCCGTTCACCGGAGTACTTCCGGGAGGCCAACCTCCTCAAGCGGGAGGTTGGCCTGAATATGATCATCAACCCCGAGTACGCCGCTGCCCAGGAAATTTCCCGGCTGCTGCGGGTCCCCTCCGCTTTCAGCGTGGAGACCTTTGCCCGGGGGCAGGTGGAACTGATCGGCTTCCCGGTGATGGAGAGCGACGGCCTGGCAGGAGTGAGCCTCTTTGAGTACAACAAGCGCCGCCCCAATGGGGTGCTTATGTGCGCCGTCATCCGCGGCGGGGAGGTCTATGTGCCCAACGGCCGCTTTGTCCCCCAGGTGGGCGACAAGGCCTATGTGATCGGTTCCCAGGGGGAGGTTGCCAAGTTCTTCCACACCCTGGGCAGGGATAAAAACCGCATCCGCCAGATCACTGTGCTGGGCGGCAGCAAAATAGCCACCTATCTCACCTGGGCGGTGGAGAAGGTGGGGATGCGGGTGCGTATTGTGGAGCAGAACCACGCCAAGTGCCTAGCCCTGGCGGACAAGCTGCCGGACAGCCTCATCATCGCGGGGGACGGCACGGACAACACGGTCATCGAGAGCGAGGGGTTGCTGGATACAGACGCTTTCATTGCCCTGACCAACCGGGACGAGGAGAACCTGTTGATGGCCATGACCGCCCAACGCCACGGTGTAAAAAAAGTGATCGCCAAAATGAGCCGCCCCAACTATATTGATATGATGCGGGAATCCGGGGTGGACAGTATCATCAGCCCCAAGGACATCACGGCCAACCAGATTTCCGCCTATGTACGGGCCATGGCCCGCAGCCAGGGCAGCGCGGTGGAAAACCTGTACAAGCTGTTGGGCGGCGCCATTGAGGCGGTGGAGTTCACCGCCACCGCTACGACAAAATTCCTGGATACGCCCCTCAAGGATCTGCGGCTGAAGCCGGGGATGCTGGTGGCGGCCATTGCCCGGGAGGGCAAGACCGTGATCCCGGACGGCTCCACCAGTATCCACGCCGGGGATCGGGTGATTGTCATGGCCAAGAGCCTGTTCCTCCAGGATCTGGACGAGATCCTGCAATAGGGGGGCGCAGAATGAATTACAAGCTGGTATTTCATATCCTGGGGCTGATCCTCCGGGTGGAGGCGGTGCTGATGCTGCCCTCCATGCTCATAGGCTACGCCACCGGCGGCGACGGCCCCGCTTTTTTGCTGGCGGGGGCCATCACACTGGCAGTTGGGCAGCTGCTGTGCTTCCTGCCCGGCAGGGGGGCGAAGATGCAGGCTCGGGATGGCTTTGCCGCTGTGGCCCTGAGCTGGATTGTCCTGTCCCTGTTTGGCGCGCTGCCCTACGTCTTCAGCGGCGTGCTGCCCAACTATGTAGATGCCGTGTTTGAAACGGTGTCCGGCTTCACCACCACCGGGGCTACGGTCTTCACCTTCATGGAGGGGCAGCCCTTGGGCGTGTTGTTCTGGCGGGCCCAGACCCAGTGGATGGGGGGCGTGGGGGTGCTGGTACTGGCCCTGGCCCTGGTGCCCAAGCTGGGGGAAGGCAGTGTATTTTTGATGCGGGCGGAATCCCCCGGCCCCATCAAGAGCAAGCTCACCCCCCGCATTGGCGACACAGCCAAGATCCTCTACAGCATCTATATCGGTCTGACGGTGGCGGAGGTGATCTGCCTGCGTATTGCCGGTATGCCCTGGTATGACGCGGTGATCCACGCCTTTACCACCATCTCTACAGGCGGCTTCTCCGTGAAAAATGCCAGTATTGCGGCCTACGGCAGCCTGGCGATTGAGTGGATTATTATTATTTTCATGTTCCTATCCGGCATCAACTTTGCCCTTCTGTACTATGCCCTGTGCCGCAATTTCAAGGCGGTATTTGAGAGCGAGGAGCTGCGCTCCTACACCCTGGTGACAGTTGCGGCCTCGGGGCTGATTGTGCTCAACCTGATCTCCCACGCCACCTGGGCGCTGGATGCACGGACTGTGACGGACAGCGTATTCCAGGTAGTGACGCTGATGACTACCACGGGATACATGACCTACGACTATGTACTCTGGCCCACCTTCTCCCAGATTGTTCTGGTACTGGTGATGTTTATTGGCGGGTGTGCCGGATCCACGGCCGGCGGCCTCAAGCAGATCCGGGTAGTTCTGCTCTTTAAGAATCTGCGCCGGGAGGTACAGCGGATCCTGCATCCACGGGTGGTCACTACCATCAAAAGTGATGGGGAACGGGTAGACGAGCCGATCCTCTCAGGGATCGCACTGTTCTTCTTTGCGTATATTTTCCTCTTGCTGGCGGGGACGCTGGTAGTGGCTCTGGATGATGTGGGATTTACGGCCTCCTTCACCGCCTCGCTCACATGCATCAGCAACGTAGGCCCGGCCTTTGATGTACTGGGGCCCACAGGGAATTTTTTCTCCCTGTCCTCTTTGAGCAAGGTGTTTTTAAGTGTGAATATGCTGCTGGGGCGGCTGGAGATTATGCCGCTGCTGCTCTTGCTGTTCCCGAGTTTGTGGAAAAAGCGGTAATTGCTTCTATGGGGTAGCCTTGGGGGCTGCGCGCCCCCATACCCCGCGGTTACTTTTTGTACGGACAAAAAGTAACCAAAAAGCCACTGGGGGTACCCCAGACCCCTTTTACGGGGGAGTTTACGGAGATCAGGCGGTGGGATGATGAGTGGGTGCCCCTGAATGACAGGTACTCCTCCTGCTGCCTTGGCGCTTGAAGGGCTTCGGCCGTTAGGCCGCCAAAGGCGGCCCCAGGCTTAAGCCGGCAGAGCCGGCCCACAGCTGCCGCCCTGTTAAAGGGAGACTGCCCTGCAAGGGGCACGTGCCCGAGCGGCAGTTCACAGTAGTTCCAACATCAACAGCACTCCGACCCGTACCCCCTCTCGGAACCAGCTGTAGGACAGCTCCTCGGATACCTCGCCTTGGCTGTCTTGCAGCCTCTCCGCGGTTTCCCGGCCAATCAGCGGCTCTACCCGATCCCACAGATCTTATTCCTTTTGGGTCAGTGCGAAGTATTCAGCTGTTGGTTTGTAACTCCCAGAGTAGTACTCTTTGTATAATTCTTTTAATAAATTCTGCATAGAAGTCCTCCTATTGGCATCAGTAAGTATAGTATACTTGAATTGCTTCTTGTGGTCAAGCACTACATTTGAATTAATTCATGTATCTATGTTTTTAGCAGAAAAGAGCATGTAAATTATGGAACATACACAAATTATATTAAATATCATGCAAGAGAGGCAGATCACCCCTTACAGGATGGCAAAGGCAACAGGTATTTCGGAGAGCTTATTTAGTAAATGGAAAGAATCCCCGACATCAAAGGTTTCATCCAATAACCTTGTACTCATAGCAGAATACCTGGATTGTTCAGTAGACTACCTATTGGGACGCACAAAGAATCCAAATATCACCCGATAAAGTTGTAAGTTTATTGCGGTGTGATTGAAGGGGGTATCTCGTGGAGCACTCCGACTTCATTTTAAAGATCATGTATGATCGAGGAATTACGGCATATAGAATGGCAAAAGAGACTGGTATCACAGAAAGCTTATTTAGTTCTTGGAAGAAAGCACCAACATCCAATATCTACTCCGGAAATCTTGTGCGGATAGCGGAGTATTTAGGCTGTTCTGTGGACTATCTGCTAGGGCGCACGGAGAACCCGGAAATCAACCGAGAAGCGCATAGTTAAGAAATCAGCAAATAAATGTTTAAATATTTATGTCTTATAATTGACATCAAAATGCGTATGATATCACGTTTGCTATTCGGTGTCAATACGGTGTCTTTACTTTTTTTCTTTATGGTGTCATAATGGCATTAAAAGGAGGGCCAGCTATGAAGAACAAGGATCCTTTTACTCGGGACGATCAGACGCGATTTACTATGCGGATTAATTCTGAATTGTTAGACAAAATAAAGATCGAGGCTGAAAAGAACAAACGGTCAACGGCTAAGCAAATTGAATTTATTTTGGAGCAATATGTTGCATCCATAACAATAGAATAAGTTCGATTGGGTTATAGAAGCGGAACCTTGCCTGTTTGCTGTCTACACGCTTTCAACCGATAGGGCGCGTGCCCCTTGCAGGGCAGTCGCCATTAACAGGGCCGCAGCTGTGGGCCGGCTCTGCCGGCTTAAGCCTGGGGCCGCCTTTGGCGGCCTAACGGCCGAAGTCCTTCAAGTGCCAAGGCGGCAGGAGGAGTACCTGCTATTCAGGGGCACCGTTCCCCTGCCCTTCCGCCCAATGTCCGTGAACCCGCGAAAAGGGGCCTGGGGTATCCCCAGCGGCTTTTTGGGTACTTTTTGTCCGTACAAAAAGTACCCGCGGGGTACGGGGGCGCGCAGCCCCCGGGGCCATCACAATAGCAACAATGAAAGGAGACCACTATGACAGGATGGATTGACCTACACTGTGACACCTTAACCCGGGAGAGAAACCGTCCCGCCGGTGTGCCCACACTGGACAATCCGGCTTTCCACCTCTCCCTGAGCAAGGTCCCTGCGGGAACCCACTGGATCCAGTGCTTTGCAATCTTCGTCCCTGATACATACCGCGGTCAGAAGGCCATCGATTTTTTTGACCACTATTCCGCCAGCTTCCATGCCCAAATGGAGCAAAACAAGGATAGGGTTTCCGCCTGTGCCTGCTTTTCCAATTTGGAGGCCGCCCTGGCCGCAGGGAAATTCGGTGCTGTACTGACCGTGGAGGGCGGCGCTGTCCTGGCTGGACAGCTGGAGCGGGTGGAGGCGATCCGCAGCGCCGGTGTCCGGATGCTGACGCTCACCTGGAACGGACCCAATGAGCTGGGCTCCGGCCACGATACCAGCGCCGGCCTGACCGCCTTCGGCCGGGAGGCCGTGGCAGAGCTGGAGCGGCAGGGAATCCTGGTGGACGTGTCCCACCTCAATGATAAGGGGTTTGAGGACCTGCTGGCAGTGGCAAAACGGCCCTTCGTGGCCTCCCACTCCAATGCCCGCTCGGTGTGCAGCCACCGGCGGAACCTGCCAGATGCGTTTATCCAGGAAATGGTGCGCCGGGGTGGGCTGATCGGGCTTAATTATGCAAAAAGCTTCCTCTCTAATAGCGGTGAGGGCGGGCTGGATGATATTTACCGCCACGTATGCCGCTTCCTGGAGCTGGGGGCGGGCCCCTACTTGGCCCTGGGCTCGGACTATGATGGGACGGATATCCACACGGATCTGGATTCTGTGGAAAAGTGCCCGGAGATTTACGCATACCTCACCGGCCACGGCATCCCAGCCGAGACGGCGGAGGGAATCCTTTTCGGCAATGCCTGGCGGTTTTTCCAGAAATGGATGGTGTAAAAAATTCCCCTAAAATCTTCTTGCATTCTGCCCCGCACTGTGGTATAACAGCGCGGGGTATTTTATATCCTGCCGGAAGCCCGGCAGGTAAATTAACTAGGAGAACTTACCATGGAAACAAATAATCAGTGGATTTCGCCCGATGACGCCAGACATATGGAACGGCTGGCCGAGGCGGAGCGGGCCAACGAATACCTCTACCGGGCGCTGGACATCGGCCAGGCCATGCTGCAAAGCGGCGCGGAGATCAGCCGGGTGGAGGACAGCATCCGCCGCCTGTGTGTGGCCTTCGGCGCGGAGCGGGCGGATGTATTCGCCATCACCTCTAACATTACAGTCACCATTTATTCCAACAGCTTCGGCGCACTGACCCAGACCCGGCGGGTGGGCGGGCAGCAGTATGACCTCCACCGGCTGGAGCTGCTGAATCTCCTCTGTCGCCGTATCTGTTCCGAGCACCTGCCTTTAGAGGGCACAGAGCGGGCCCTGGATGCAATCCAAAGCGAACCGCAGTACAGCTTCGGCGTACAGCTGCTTACTTATGCGCTGATCTCCTCCTCCTTCTCCCTCTTTTTCGGGGGCAGCGCCCTGGACGCGGTGGCGTCTGGCATCATTGGCATGGTGCTGAAGGTCATGGAACGGTTGATCCGGCGCACGGAGGCCACCGCCTTCCTCTCCTCCCTGCTGTGCTCCTGCCTGGGCGGCCTGCTGGCGGCCTTGGCAGTGAAGGCCGGGCTGGGGGACAATGTGGACATGATCAGCATCGGCAATATTATGCTGCTGATCCCTGGGATTGCCTTGACCAACTCCCTGCGGGACATGTTCAGCGGGAATACCATCTCCGGTATGATGCGCTTTATCGAGGCTGTCCTGCTGGCCCTGGTCATTGCCTGCGGTTTCGCCCTTGTGGCGGGGCTGCTGTGATAAGGAGGGAACAGAAATGGAGTATCTGATACAGTTAGCTACCGCTTTTGCAGGTTCCCTGGGGTTTGCCATGCTGTTCCACGTGCGCCGGCAGAAGCTGCTGCTGGCAAGCCTGGGCGGCCTGCTGGCCTGGACAGTCTACCTGCTGATGGGCATTGTCTCCGACCAGGATGTGGTGCGTTATTTCGTGGCCTCCGTGGTGCTGACCGTCTATGCCGAGATTATGGCCCGGGTGGTGAAGTGCCCAGCTACGCTGTTTTTGGTCACAGCCGCCGTGCCCCTCATCCCTGGCGGGTCGCTGTACCACACAATGGAGTACTTTATGGAGAGTGAGCTGATGGCCTTCTCCCACCAGGCGCTGAACACTGTCCTGCTGGCAGTGGCCATTGCGGTGGGGATGCTGTTCCCTACATCAATTTTTCAGATCATCCGGCGGGTCCGGGGCAAATAAAGGAGGAGGACGCACAGCGGTGCGCCCTCCTCTTTCCTTCTATAACGGCCAACGGCGGGGGATGTATCTACTTTAGCTGTGCTCTGGCTGTCTCCAGGATTTCTGCGGCAATCTCGCTGAGATCCAGCAGGTGGCTGGCCTCCTCCAGGCACACGCCATCAATCATCTGTTCAAAGGCTACGAACTCATAGGACATCCGGTGCTCCGCCAGCAGGCCCTCCCGCCTCTCACGCCCGCCGGAGCGGAGAGTGCGCTCATAGCCGTCCATCTGGCTGACAGAGGGCCAGCATTCGATCCGGCCCGCCTCCCCCTGGATAAAGGAGACATTGGCACCCTGGCAGTCCTTGGCGGCAATACAGACTGCCTGCATTGCCCCGTAGTCCAGGGTCAGCACGCCGCTGGTATCCACGCCCCGCTGGATATTGGCGTGGTAATAGACGCCCTGGGGACGTCCAAACAGGGCGGCCGCACAGTGGATATTGTAGACATTCAGATCCATCAGCGCACCGCCAGCCTGGGCGGGGTCAAAGGCCGGGGCAATCTCCCCCCGCTGGAAGGCGTCATAGCGGGAGGAATACTGGCTGTAGTGGAGGCACGCCAGCCGCAGCCTACCCAGGCTCCCCAGCTCCCGCCGGAGGGCCTGGAAAGCGGGCAGGTGGTGGAGGGTCATAGCTTCCACCAGGATCAGCCCCCGCTCCTGGGCCAGCCGGCGCAGCTCCCGCAGCTGGGCCAGGGAGACTGTGGCAGGTTTCTCTACAATGACGTGCAACCCGTGCAGGAGGGCCTCCCGGGCATAGTCGTAGTGGAGGGCGTTGGGCAGGGCTACATAGACGGTGTCCGCACCGCTCCCCAGCACATCGCTGTACTGGAAGCAGCAGTGCGGGATGCCAAAGCGCTCCGCCAGTGCCTGTGTCCGCTCCCTGCGGCGTTCTGTGCCCAGAATCGCGTGGGGATGGATGCCCATCCCCGACAGTACAGGCAGTGCCTCCTGGACAATCATACCAGTCCCTAGGACGGCGAGCTTCATGGTGTATCCCCCCGGTCTGTGTTGTATAGCCAGACAAAGGCGTGGCGGACAAGCCGGTCCCCCTCGCCGCTCTGGATCTCCACCTGGTGCCGGCCATCGTCTGTCAGGGAGTAGAGGCAGCGGATGGGGGTCCCCAGCAGGATCTGGCGGCGGTAGGAGACCTCCAGTGTGGAGGGCAGATGGGCCAGGACATCCTCCGGCAGGGCCTCCAGGGCATAGTCCAGATAGTGGATGTTGTTGACGTGGTGGTTGGTATCGATATCCCGCCGCCCAGCCACAGTGGAGAAGGCAACCGGCGTGCCGTCAGGGGTCTTGCCGCTGGTGGGGACAGGCGTGTCGTACAGCGTGCGGCTGCCCAGCATATAGGCCCCACGGATTTTTTCAGTGATGCGGGCAATGCGGCCCGTGGCGGCGCTGATCAGGAACCAGCGGGAGGTGGCCCTCGCCGCCAGCACCTCCCCGTGGTACACCAGGAAATCCCGGTCGGAGTGGAAGCCGTCCAGGGAGCGGGGCCAGGTACGCACGGTGAGATGGGAACGCCAGGCGGGCCGCTCCAGAAGCTCCACCCGCCAGCTGGACAGGAGCCAGCATACACCGGTGCGTGGGATGTCCTTCATGCCATAGCCGCAGTTGTCTGAGGCGATAGCCGCCGCCTCCTGGAGGATGCGCAGCAATCCCCGGTGGTCAAGGGCCTGGTCCGGCCCTACGTCGGGATAGGTGATGTCAGTCTCGTAGGTAAAATAGGGCGTAGAAATCCCTCCTGTTGTGGAATATTCTCCTATTGTACCCCGAAAAGGGGGAGATGTCAAAGGAGAACAGCCAGAATCCTGTTTCTGGCTGCCAGTCCGGACCGGGCTTACAGAAAAAATGCGCCGGTAACATCACCGGCGCACCACAGACAGGGGGCGGCCCTCCCAGCTGCCATAGAGGGAGAAGCAGCCCTCCAGGCCCTCTGTGATAGCCACAGAGCCCTCCTCGTCAATCAGGATATAATCAAACCCGCCGTGGGCCCGCCAATAGGCGGCGGCTTCCTCCGGGCCCATGATAAACAGGGCGGTGGACAGCGCGTCGCACAGGACGCCCTCCCCCGCTACAATGGTGACGGAGAGAACCCCACTTCTGGCTGGGCAGCCCGTCCGGGGGTCGATGATATGCCAATAGGTCTCCCCATCCTGCTCAAAATACCGCTGGTATCCGCCGGAGGTGACAACGGCCTTATCCGTGATCTCCAATACCCCGGCGTAGCCGTCCCCCTCCGGGGACTGGACAGCCACCCGCCAGGGGGAACCGTCCGGCTTCGCCCCCAGGGCCTGGACATTGCCTCCCAGCTCCACAATGGCGGAGGTAACGCCCCCGGCCCGGAACAGGGCCATCAGCTCATCGCCAGTGAAGCCCTTGGCTACCGCCCCCAGATCCAGCTCCACCCCCTCGGGCAGGGTGAGACGGTCCCCCACCAGGGAGACCGTCCGGTAATCCACCCGCTCCAGCAGGGGGGCCAGGGCTTCCTGGTCCGGCACCTGGTAGTCCCCTGTCGTGAAGCCCCAGGCACGCACGACCGGGTAAATGGTCACATCCAGAAGGCCGCCGGTGTCTGCGCACAGCGCCAGCGCACGCCCCAACAGGGCGGCTGTATCCGCCGGCAGGGTGGCGCTCCCGGTGTGGTTGGCGGTGTATATGTCGCTGCCTGGGGCGGTGGTGGACAGGCGCGCCTCCAGCTCCCGGATACGCGCTGCCGCCTGCGCCCCAACCTCTTCCCCGCTGCTGCCATAGACTGTCAGCTTCATAAACGTGTCCATAGCGTCCAGCTCCGTCTCCCAGGGGTCTGTCCGGGCACAGCCGGTGAGCAGAAGCAGGGCCAGCAGGACGGGCAGGAGCAGATGGATGTACCAGGTTCTCACAGCCGCCCGTACATCCGGGTATACTGCATCAGCTTCTTTGCCAGGGCCGGATTGGCGTCCCCTGGCAGCATCCGCCAACGCCAATTGTCTGCTGCAACCCCTGGGGTATTCATCCGCCCCTCGGCGCCCAGGCCCAGGCAGTCCTGCATCTGGACCACAAAAGTATCTGCCACGCTGGACATGCCCCCACGGATCATCCCCCAGTGGAAGCCCTCCGCGTCATTCAGGCCCAGGTACTTCCGGGCCATGGACACATCCGCCCGGTCCGCCTGTTCCCGCCACTGCATCACCGTCTCATTGTCGTGGGTGCCCACATAGCAGACGCAGTGGGGGCTGTAGGTGTGGGGCAGATAGTTGCTGGGCTCCCTGGCGTCAAAGGCGAACTCCAGTACCTTCATCCCCGGCAGGCCGGAGCTGCGCAGCAGCTTGTGGACCTCCGGTGTCAAAAAGCCAAGATCCTCCGCAATAAACGACAGGTTGGGGAACCAATTGGTCAGCGTCCCCACCAGATCCATGCCCGGGCCCTTGCGCCAGCGCCCGACCCGGGCGGTCTCCTCCCCATAGGGGACAGCCCAGTAGCTCTCCAGGCCACGGAAGTGGTCAATACGGATGATATCAAACAGGCGGCCCGCCCCCTCTACCCGGCGGATCCACCAGCCGTACCCGTCAGCGCGCATCCGGTCATAATCGTACAGGGGGTTGCCCCACAGCTGGCCGTCAGCAGAGAAGTAATCCGGCGGCACACCGGCTACCTCCTTGGGCACATTGTCCGCCCCCAGCTGGAAGAACTCCGGCTCCGCCCACACGTCGGCGGAGTCCTGGGCTACATAGATGGGCAGGTCCCCGATGATCTGGATGCCCAGGGAGTGGATGTATTCCCGCAGGGCGTCCCACTGGCGGAAAAAGAGGTACTGGAGATAGGAGAAGAACTGTACATCCTCCTCCAGCTTCCTGCCCCAGCGCTCCACGGCCTCCCGCTTATGCAGGCGGATATCCGCATCCGGCCATTGGAGCCAGCCCTTCATGCCGAAATGGCGCTTGAGGGCCATAAAAAGGGCATAGTTGTCCAGCCACTTGTTTTCCTTGGCAAAGCGCTCTACCTCCTCCCGGTCCCGGGGATACCCGGTGCGGAAGGCCTGGTACAGCACGTCAAACCGGGACTGGAAAATCTTCCCGTAGTCCACATAGCCCGGTTCACTGCCCCAGTCAATGGCCTCCAGCGCATCCCGGTCCAGAAGGCCGTCCTCCACCAGAAGATCCAGGTCAATAAAGTAGGGGTTGCCGGCAAAGGTGGAAAAGCTCTGGTAGGGGCTGTCACCGTAGCTGGTGGGGCCAAGGGGCAGCAGCTGCCAGTATTTCTGGCCGGCCGCGTGGAGGAAATCCGCAAAGGCGTAGGCCTCCCGGCCCAGGGTACCGATGCCGTACCGGGAGGGGAGGGAGGAGATATGCAGAAGAATGCCGCTGTGGCGGTCCATAATCAATCACTCTTTCCATGTCGGTTTGGGGTTGGCCTACCTTTTATCATACCATCCGCGCCGCCCCGTGTAAAGGGATAAAAATGCCCGGACACGCCTTTTTCCACGCCGGGGGAACGACATTCCTGCCCCGTTTGACAAAAAAGTCAAAAACTCCCAAAAAAGTGACAGGAGACTGCCCCGCCATAACAGGAGGAAACCCTGCCCAACTGCCGCCGCCACAAGGTTTTGCACATTATCCACACAGTTTTCCACATCGTTATGTTAACACGCGGCGGGCGGAAAAGTTGGAAAACCGCGCCCACACCGCCGTGCGTTCCCTATTTGCCGGTGTTTCGTGTATTACAGAAACTTTTTTACCGGGAATACGGCCTATACGGGGCCGGATCCTGGAATCCCACCCGCAGCAGGCGGCGTGCAGTTTAAGGGGCAGATGGCTAGCCGCCGGCGTTCAGCTTTTCAACAAAGTCAAAGCCCTTGGCCGACATCTCCACCCAGGCAGGGCGGAATCCGCTCTTGATTGCATTGCGTGCCGACTTAACATTTGACCATGCGGCGCAGTAGAAGGGCACCATCCCCCGCGCCAGAATCTCCAGGGCCAGGCGGCTGGTCAGAGCTGCGGCAATCCCCTGTCGGCGGTACGCCGGCAGGACGTCGATGCCAATCTGCCACATGCGGCTGCAATCTGCGGAGCAGCCGGCCAGGCCAATGAGCTGTTCCCCGTCATAGGCGGCCACACCCAGGACATCCAGCTCCCTGCGCTCCTTGCACAGCGCGTTGCCCCACGCAGGGAGATAGAGCGGGCCGAAATCCTGCTGGTGCAGGAGCTTTACCGGGTAGGGGCAATCCAGAGGCTCCAGGCAGTCCAGATCCGGCAGGAAATACTCCGCCATAAAGCAGACCCGCTGCCCCTCCCCTGCCAGGAAATCGTTCAGTACGTGCAGGTTTGGCGTCTCAAAGCAGTGCTCCGCCGGAAAGCGGCGGATATAGGCGGACACCAGCTCCCGGCAGCTGTCCGAAGCCGCTGCTACGACATTATTCCCATAGGAGACCAGGTGGCACGACAGGGGAAGCTGTAAGTATTTCCGCGCCCCGGGGTTGGCCCGGGAGGGGACAAGGACAGGCTCCGCCTGTAAAAAATCGGTTGGATTGCAGTTGAGATCCTCTGCGGACTGCCGCAGGGCAATGTCCAGAATCTGCTGGTTGGTGAATCCCATCGCAGCTGCCTCCCTCTATTATCATTGGGCCCATTGTACTGTACGGGACAGCCCGCGTCAAGGCCCGGATAGGATAACACAGGCGGCCTGCCAGCCCCGCTAGGGAAGAAAATTTCCCCGCACGACAGGATTTTCTCCATTTTTTGGTGGACAAGCCGTAGAATGGGAAAAACAGCGGAAGGAGGGTCCATTATGGAACAAAAAAAGCGTTCGCTGTTTCAGTCCAACCGGATCTACCAGATCCCAATCGACCGCATCAGCCCCAACCCCAGGCAGCCCCGGCGGCACTTCGAGGAGCAATCCCTGCGGGAGCTGGCCGACTCCATCCGCCAGCACGGGGTCATCCAGCCGCTGAGCGTACAGAAGGGGGCTAACGGCTATGTCCTGGTAGCCGGGGAACGCCGGCTCCGGGCCGCCGGTATGGCGGGGCTGGTCAAGGTCCCCTGCATCCTGGTCAAGGCCTCCCCCAGGGACAGCGCCCTGCTGGCGCTGGTGGAAAACCTCCAGCGGTGCGACCTGCACTACATGGAGGAGGCTGCCGCCATCGCCAGGCTGATCTCCACCTACGACATGAGCCAGGAGGAGGCCGCCAAACGCCTGGGCCGCTCCCAGTCGGCAGTGGCCAATAAGCTGCGCCTGCTGCGCCTGAGCCCTGCCTGCGTGGAGCTTTTGCGGGAATACGGCCTCACAGAACGCCATGCGAGGACCCTGCTGCGCCTGGAAAATGAGCAGCAGCAGGTGGAGGCCCTGCGGCACATCGGCGAAAAACGGCTGAATGTAGCTGCCAGCGAGGAGTACATAGAAGCCCTGCTGCAAAGCAGCGAGAAGGAGGGGCCTGGCAAGCGCCCGGTTTATGTCATCAAGGATGTGCGGCTGTTCCTTAACAGCGTCAACCGGGGCATGGAGACGATCCGCCGGGCCGGTGTGGATGCCCGCTATGACAAGCAGGAGAGCGAGGAGACCATCACCATCACGATCCAAATCCCCAAAAAGAAGGCGGTTGTATAAGGCTACATCCGCCCCATAGCTCCGGAGGGCAGCGCCGCCTGCGGCGGCCGCCCCCGGAGTTTCTTTTGTTACCGATGGATACAAATTTGTTGCCGGTTCGTAAGGCGTTTGAAACGACTTTGACGCAATTCTGTGCTATGATATCGACATAAAATCCGGAAAGCCGGCAAAATCAGACAGGGCGCAGCCCTGCGGTGCGTTTCGGTTGACCCCATCTCCCCATAGGGGAAATGGATGCGCTCTAAGAGAGAAAGGAAGGTAACATACATTGTTAACAAAACTGAAGGGATTAAGCAAGCAGATGAAGATCGCCATAGGCGTGGGATTGGCAGGCCTGGCGGCGCTGGGAATCGGCGTAGCGGCCTGGCAGCCCTGGAACACAGCGGAGCCGGTGGAAAATCAGGATCCGCCGCCCCAACAGCAGGTCCAGGCCCCCCAGGATAAGCCGGAGAAGGGGCCCACCCTTGAAGTGGGCAGTGAGGAGATCCCCTGCTCCGTCTATACGGCGGCAGACGGCTGGACGCTCTCCGTGCCTGAGGGCTGGGAGGCGGCAAACCTGGGTGATAACGGCATTGTATTCTCCTCTGGGGACGGGGCCCAGCTGTCCGTACTAGCTGCCGGGGACAGCGGCGGGTTTGATGGGGAATTCGTGAACCTGTCCACCCTCACCGGCGACGAGAGGACCCTGCTCTTCTACACCGGCGCAGGCCAGAAGAGCTACTATATATATGGGGATGCAAAGGCTGCGGACTGGAACCAGTACAGCAAGCTCTTCGCCGCCATGGCCCGGACCCTCACCCTGCCTGGCGAGGACAGCGCCCCCTTTGCGGAGAGCTTCGTACTGCCCCAGGAGCCGGACTGGCAGGAGACAGAGGGGATGACTGTGCTGTTCCTGGACAAGGACGGGTTTGTCTTGGACGAGAAGATCCAGGATGCAGTGGAGGAATACATGCGCTCCTGGCCTGTGGAGGACAGGACCTCTTATACCGGCCAGTACCGGATGAACCGGATTGTGTGGGCCGGGAGCTTCGCAGGCCTGGCTAAGGCCGGCGGAAGCGCTGCGGAGGGGTACATCGATGTATTCCGGGCAGATGTGCAGTACCGCACAGCGGAGGGTGCGGCCATTGATGGCGTGGAGATCGTGGATGGCTGGGCTTCCCGGGAGGGCGGCGTGTATCTGGCTGTTTTCCACGACGGCGGTTCGGTGGAAAAGACCCTGTGGCGCGTGTGGGATAACACAGCAGGCTGGCCTACGCTGGCAGCAGAATTGGCGCAATAAGCAGAAAAATACCGGCCGTTAGAGAACGGCCGGTATTTTTTTGTTGTGAGATATACGGTTCGTTTATAAAATGGCGTCCATAACAGGGGCCAGCCAGTTGCCCTGGAAGTCCTCGATGCGGCCCTGGTCGGTGAGCTGGGCCAGCTGGGGATCGATGGGCATCCGGGCCAGAAGCGGGAGGCCGTGGGCCTCGGCGGCAGCCTGGGTCTTGCCCTGGCCAAAGAGGGGGATCTCCTTCCCGCAGTCGGGGCAGAGGAGATAGCTCATGTTCTCCACCACACCTACAATGGGGATGTCCATCGTTTCCGCCATTTTGACCGCCTTTTCCACAACCATGCTCACCAGCTCCTGGGGAGAGGCAACGATGACCACGCCGTCCAGGGGCAGGGACTGGAATACACTCAGCGCCACATCGCCAGTGCCCGGGGGCATATCTACAAACAGATAGTCCACATCCCAGATCACGTCGGTCCAGAATTGGGTGACTACCCCGCCGATCACCGGGCCCCGCCAGAGGACAGGGTCTGTCTCGTCGTCCAGCAGCAGGTTCACGCTCATCAGCTGGATGCCTGTGGAGGTCTCTGCAGGCAGCATTCCCCGCTCATCCCCCATGGCCCGCTGATGGACGCCAAAGGCCTTGGGGATGGAGGGGCCAGTAATATCGGCATCCAGGATGCCAACCTTGCGGCCGCTGCGCTGGGCCAGGACCGCTAGCTGGCTGGTCACCATGGACTTGCCCACACCGCCCTTTCCGGACACGATGCCGTAGACCTTCCCCACCCGGGCAGCCGGGTTGTGGGGCTTCTGGAAGGATTGGGGCTCTGTGCGCTCCCCGCAGGCTTCGCCGCAGGTGCTGCAATCATGGGTACACTCTGACATAGGATCATTTCTCCTTTTTCATTTTTTCAGAATACAGGTGCTCGTTCTATTTTTTCCGGATAGACCGGTATTCAAGCAGCTTGTTGAGCGCTTCCTCATAGCGGGGGGAGCGCATGGATGGGAAAGCGCGCAGCAGGCGGCGCTCAAAAAAGTCCTGCCGGTCGCAGAGGGCTTGGAACTTCTGCTGGGCCTCATCCTTGGCCGCCTCCAGCCGGGCAGAAAGCCCGGCGCTTAGCCCGGCCAAGGGCTCCAGCTTGGACTGGACAGCCTGGACAGCCTGGGCTGCCCGCTCCTCCGCACCCAGGCGGGCGGCGGATACCGCCTCCTCCAGGCGCTGGCGTTGGAGATCCATGGCCTGCTGCTGCTCCGCTTTCATGGCCTCCAGCTTCCCCGCCAGCTCGTCCTGGATGGCATGGAGCTTGGCAAGGCGGTCGCCAATCTGGATGGCGCTGCGCACGGAAAAGAAGATATCCACCAGATAGACAGCTAGAAGGGCCAGTGCCAGTGGAACCCCAACGCCGGAGACAAAAAAGCCGGCAAGCCAGGCCGTGATGGGCGGGCTGGCTACATGGCAGAGGAATACGCTGGCCAAGCCAAAGAGGGTGGAGTTAAGCAGACAGACTCGGCCGTTGATGTGGAAACGGTAGTGGGAATAGTCCCACCACCGCATGTGGAACAGCTTCTCCATGGCAAAGCTGGTGAGATACTCCACCAGCGAGGTCAAAACAGCGCCCAGGAGAAAGGTGAGCAAAGGGTTTCGGCAGCCGCCGTCCAGCACCAGAAGGACAACAATGGCACCGTGTCCGTAAATGGGGCAGAGGAGGCCGTTGAGGAATCCCCGCTTCTCACACAGGCGGCGCTGGCCAAGGGAGCAGTAGACCATCTCGCCGCACCAGCCTAAAAAGCTGTAAACCATCAGGAGCAGGAACACAAAGCAGAACCGCTCCAGTGGAGTGGCACAGACAGAGGGGAAGAACATGAAGGCACCTCCCAGTCGAATTCGGGGAACACTCTTTTCTTTTAAATAAAGAAAAAATCAAAAGAAAACTTGACCGCAAAACAACGTTTTGCGTACATATCATAAAGTTCTTTTTGATCCTTTTTCTTTCAAGAAAAAGGATGGATGCCTGCTGCGGAACGGCAGCGGCTACAGCTGGATATAGTGGAAACGCTCCGGATAGGCCCAGCGCAGGTAGTCCGCCTCCCGCTTCTGGCAGGTGAAAAGCAGAACCTGGCGGCACTGGCTGACCTCCAGGAGGTAGTCCAGGGCGGCAGCCATGCGGCCATCGTCAAAGTTGACCAGTGCATCGTCCAGGAGGATGGGGATTGCCCGGTCCCTGGGCAGCACCAGATCGCAGATCGCAAGGCGCACAGCCAGGTATAACTGGTCCGCCGCGCCCTGGCTGAGATACGCGGCCTCATGGGAGACAAAGGTGCCCTCCTCCTGGGCGGAGGGGTGCAGCTCCTGATCTAACAGGACTTTATTATACTTCCCTTTGGTCAGCTTTGTAAAGATGGCTGCGGAACGCTGGCCCAGATCTGGGGAAAAACGGGTCTGGAGGGACGAACTGGCCACAAAAAGAACCTCCATGGCTGTGGCGATAGCGTCGTATTCCTGCTGGAGCATCTCCCGCCGCTCCCCTAAGCGCTGGAGCTGGAGCTGGAGGTCGGCCGGGTCGCCCAGGGCCTGGATCCGCCCCTGGGTTGTGTGGATCCGTTTGTGGACGGCAGCTAATTGGGCCTCCTCCTCTGCCATCTGAAGGCGGATCTGCTCCCGGCTGGCAGCGGGACGCTCCACCGGCTCCGGCGGGGGCGGCGGGGCCTCCGCCCGGCGCGCCTCCCAGCGCAGGCGGGCAGCCTCCTCCTTGCGCCTGGCCTGCTCCAGTTCCCCGCAGCGCTCAAAAGCGCTCTCCAGCGCCAGTTGGGCGTCCGCCAGATCCCGTACCATGGGGCGGAAGGCGCGGACCTGGTTGAGAACCTGGTTCAGGTTGGCTTGGACGCCGGCTGCCACCGCCTCATAGGCGGCCTGCGCCCCCTGATAGACATTGCGGGCGTCAGTGGCCTGGTCGTATAATATGGTGTATTCCTCCAGAGATTCCTTGTGCTGCCGGATCAGCTCCTCCTGCTCCCGGTCCCACGCCTCCTGCCGGCGGCGGAGAGGAAGTACGGAGCCGAACAGGAGCAAGGCAAATATTGCCAGCCCTACGCCAACAGCCGCTGGCCAGATAGAGGTCAGCCAGCCGGTCAGTCCGCCCAGCAGAAGCCCGGCCAGCAGGGCAAGGAGGGGGATCAGGGGGGTGGGCTTGGGCCGGGTGGAGAAATCAGGGGAAGGGCTTGCGATCTCTGAGGGGCTCTTACCCGCCAAGGGGTGGGCATCCAGGGCGGATTGGGCGCTGCGGAGGGCCCGCGCCGCTACCTCCATCTGGGAGCGCGACTTCGCCGCGGCGAGATCTACAGAGAGCATCGCGTCAATACGCCCTTGGATGGCCTCCAGCTCCAGACGGTCTGGCAGTGCGCGGGAGGAGTTCTCCAGGGTCTTTACCTTATCCCGGGCGGAAGCTGCGTCAAGCCGGGCACTCTCCACAACCAGGGCCGCATCCGCCCGGTCCGCCAGGTCGTGGCGGGCCAGCAGCTCGCCGGATTCCCGCAGGCGGCCCTGGATGACCTCCAGCGCTGCCTGATCCCGGGCAACAGCTGTAGAAAGCTGATCCAACTCCTCTAAAGTGGAGCGGATGGCCTGGGCATCCCGCTCCAGCTGGGGCAGCTGGCCGGTCTTATTGTGGCGGCGGGCATTGAGCTGCTTTTTCAGACGGTCGGCAGCATCCGTAAAAGAGGTGTCCTCCTCACCAGTTGTAATAAGAGAGGCAATCCGCCGCTCCAACGCAGCACTCTGGTTTACTGCCAGGCCCGTCTGGCGGATAAAGGCGCTGCGTTCAAAGACATCCTGTGGGACGCCAAGCAGTTCCTCGCCGCAGGAAGCGGCAGTCAACTGGGCAAAGGGCGCAGAGGAGCCGGTATAAACGGCGGAAAACGCACCCATGGGGGAATTGGCCCGGGCTGTCCGCCGGGTAATGGTGACACTGCCCTGGGGCAGCTCCAGCTCCAGCAGGCCGTTCATAGCGCTGCCGCTCCATGGCTGGTAGCGGCGCTTGTCAGCAGTGGGGCTGCGGTCACGGGTATTCAGGCCATAGAACATGACACGGAGAAAGGTAGTCCAGGTGGATTTCCCCGCCTCATTGGGGGCTTCAATGATATTCAGGCCCGGCTCCAGGTCCAGTATTTCATTTTCCAGCCGCCCAAAGGTGGCGGCAAGCCGTTTGATCTGCATGGAGCGCTCCTATCCTTCTTATTTTATAGTGTACCAGATATGGTGGGGGTTGATGCTGGGTATACTATATCACGGGAAACAGGAAATGTCTTTGCTAATAAGTAAAATAATTTCAAAAATTTTTTAGAAAAGGGGTTGACAAAGGAGGAAGGATTTGGTATATTAGGCGAGCTGTCAGCCACGGAGCTGAGGCGGGGGAGTCAAGGAAAAGAAAAAGCGGAAGAAAAGGAAAAAAGTACTTGACAAACC
>CAJUAC010000003.1 GCA_910583885.1 uncultured Oscillospiraceae bacterium
GGTGACACTTCGGGTATGAACCGAATGCTCTAGCCAACTGAGCTACGCCGCCATAAAACCCTTGACTGACTAAGCAAGACATAGTATACAGGAAAAGTCTGTATTTGTCAATAGGGTAAATACTATTTTTTTATTGACTTTATAGACGGAAACCGTCTCATGACTTCTCTCAAGCCGTCCCTTATAGGAAGCGGCAGAAATCCTAGTTTTACGGTGATTAAGGAAGTATAGAAACTAACTATCATCAACGCTGACAAACAGGGTGCAAGTAAGAGCAGAGAACACATCACTTTCATTAGTGGTCGATTCTCTGCTTTTCTGTTACGCAATAGAACGTCGTTTTTGAGGGCAGACATATAAAAACCCTCGCCCCATCATTTCATCGCCCGCAAAACCGCATAAATCAAGGACAACATAACCTCTGTTGCGTAACAAGCCCCATAATAAATTGAGGGAGAAAGCAGTCTGCTGATTTCTCCCTCTTGACTGCCCATAAGCAAAGGCAGGAAAAGCTGTCAAGGGCGCAAAACGCGAAGTTTACCCTTGACAGCTTTTCCTGTCTTTGTTACTTCCTATCGGTCGAAGCGGAATTTCAACATAGCTTCAATCAGTTTAACCTTTAATCTGTCCTGTATATCGTCATTGATATGCCCCTTGTATACAGATAGGTATTTGATGTGTGCGGTGTAGTGCCGCAAGCATAGGGATTCAATTCACCAATGTTATGATAAAGACGTCAGACGATTCAAAATTGCTGTCATCAATATGCCCATTATATAGGACCCAATAGACATGGTCCTGGTATGAATATTCCGCAATGTATTCAAATTGCTGCAATGTAATCTGCCGGTCCTCCTCTGCCAGCAGCCTGTCCCTTGTATGGTCAGTCACCAGATACAGCTTGTCTGTCCGGTCGTCATATAGGATATCGTACAGGAACAGGTCCCCCTCCGATGTGTTTTGTGCTACCCGCACAAATGAGGCCCGTTTCTCTGCGCAGCCCTCCATAAATTCGCCATACAACCCATCATTATGGACCATCGCCCCGATGACAAAGCATTGATCCTTTTGCGCGTCAAAAGAATCGTAGGCCTCCCCTAAGGTACGGATATCACGTCCTTTTGTCCATTCGGTGCTGTAAAAATCATCTAAGCTCTGTATGGATGTAGCTGCCTCATCCGTGCTGCTGCTGATGCCAAGCTCCTGGCCTCCAGCATCCTCTTGCCTGCCAGCGGCAGCACAAGCCGCTATCACCGTGCTGGCAAAGATCAGACAGGCGATCCATAAGCATTTCTTTTGCATGAGACCTCCTCGCGGTAGATTGATTTCCTGGGCGGTATGGGGCTTTGCCGCAGGCCCTCCTACCATGCAGGCCTGCCCTGGGCGCCGGGAGCTACATGGAAAACTACTTCCCAGGCCGGCATAATCATATTATAGCCCCCCGTTATATGGAAATCAACCGGGATTCCGGCGTTTTCCAAGCCTGCCATCCTCCGATGGCTAAGTTGACAAAGAAACTGGCAGATGATATACTCATTCTGTTAATTTATGGTCGCTCTGAACCATAAATTGCCCTATCCCCAAACACTATCAATAAGGAGGTTAACAGTTTGACACAGCGAGTTCTTTCGACCGCTTTGGCACTGTGTATGTGCATGTCTGCCACACCGAATGCATACGCACGGCAGGAATCCCCTCCCCCACAAAAGAGCGTCCTCTCCGTGGGATTCCCCGCTCATCCGGTCCCCTATGCGGAGGAGGCCGTCCCCACACCGCAGGAAGCCTACGAGGCCATGATCGCCCTGCGGGAGGATTCACGCTATCTGGAGGGGACGCCTTGGACCAATGATACCCCCTATTCACTCAGCAACGCATATTATTGGAAGGGCGGCGTGATCGACGGGAACGTCAAAAGCGGCGTAGGCTGTGCCGCTTTTGCCTTCATCCTCAGCGATGAAGCCTTTGGGAACCTGCCCGCAAGGATGTCCTCCAATTTTAAATTCTCCGATGTAAAGGTGGGGGATATCCTGCGTGTAGACGGTGGCAGCCACACAGTGATTGTCCTCCAGGTCAGCGATTCCGGTGTGACCATTGCGGAAGGGAACTACAACGGGAGCGTCCACTGGGGCCGCGGGATGAGCGCCGCCGAGGTTGAGGCCGCTGACAGTCTTGTCACCCGCTACCCGGAAGGCTATATCCCACCGGATGACCCCACTGCCAACGATCCGTTGGAAGAGGGCACCCTTGAGGGCGGGCTTACCTGGCTGCTGACAAAATCGGGTACGCTTACAATCTCCGGCAATGGCGCTATGCCGGACTTCACTTCTTCCTCTGAGCAACCCTGGTCTGCAGGCAATATCTTGAAAATTGTCATTGAGGATGGCGTGACGAATGTAGGCTCCTGCGCCTTTTGGGGCAGCAAGGCCCTCAGCGTAAGGATCCCTGCCAGCGTAGAGACCATCGGCACCCATGCTTTCCGCGCCAGCTCGCTTCTGGCTGTCACCATTCCCTCCAGTGTAAAGACCATTGAGGACAGCGCCTTCCGTGAATGCAAGAATCTTATCTCCGCCACCATCCCTGAAGGGGTAGAAACCATTGGCGGAAATGCGTTCCGCGCCTGTACGGCGCTTACATCCATCGTCCTCCCCGCCAGCGTTGGGAACGTGGGGGCCGCCGCATTTATGGACTGCCGGGAGATGACACAGGCAGCCTTTGTTTCCGGCAGCAATACCGTACAGATGGGAGACAATCTGTTCACGGAGTGCTGGAAGCTGTCAAACGTGACACTGCCGGCCCAAATAGACCGTATTAGCGATGGAATGTTCATGAACTGCCTGATGCTCACCACGCTGAAAATCCCGCAGGGTGCGGAGAGTATCGGAGAGAGGGCGTTTGCTTCCTGCTCCATGTTGGCCTCGGTCGCGATCCCTGAGAGCGTAACGCAAATCTGGACCGCTGCATTTGCAAACTGCGGCGTTACGGATATATACTTTAGCGGCAATGAAGCGCAGTGGAAGAGCATATCCAAAATGGGAGACACGTTGGAAACAAAAACCATCCACTACAATAGCACGCTCCCTGACCCGGATCCCACGCCCGATCCAGACCCGGATCCCAATCCTGACCCTAACCCTAACCCTGACCCCAACCCGGATCACACCCATTCGTGGGGCAATGGTACCGTCACGACCCCGGCAGGCTGCACATCCTCCGGCACACTGACCTACACCTGCTCCGACTGCGGCGATACCAAGACGGAAACCATTTCTGCCACAGGACACAGCTATGAGGATGTAACGGAAGATGCCACCTGCACAAAAGCTGGCAGGACGGCCTCTACCTGCTCCAAGTGTGGCGATATCCGATCCGAAAAAATTATTCCCGCCAAAGGTCATCTCTTTGTTCCGATTCCTGGTGACACTGACGGTCTTTATCAGTGCGAGAACGAATCGGGTATGGTCGTTTCCTCCATCCTCAAAGAAAGCTATGAGGCGGTGGTAACGTCAGATGTGGCTCTGTCTGATTCCACTTATCAAATTGAGTCGGATGCAGACGCAAAACAGTATGTTCTCAATATTTTACGCGCTGTTGTGCCCGAAAGCGTCTCTCTTACCATCACTACAATCGAGTATATACCACCGACTCAGGCCGAGACGGGCAAGTATGTCTACACCGTAACCATTTCCTTAAATACACGGGCGTTGACCCCTGCCACCGAACTGACTACCAAACCGCTGACCGTAACCATTCCCAAATTACCTGGCTCCACTACGCCTCCGCCCCCTGCCCCTACCCCAGACCCTGATCCTACCCCAGACCATTCCTCCAGTTCCAGCTGGGCAGATACCAATTATATTTCCATCCCCAAATCTCCCGGCGGCAGTGTTGTTTCCAGCATCCGCTTCGCCGAGGAGGGCGAGCGGGTCACATTCTCTGTCCATCCGGACGCAGGGTATGAGCTGTCTGAATTGACTGTTTCTACAGCCCGGGGCCGGGATCTATCTGTACGGGATTTGGGAGATAACCGGTTCAGTTTTACCATGCCCAACAACCGGGTTACGATTGAAGCGGTATTTGCTGAGCTTGCCTCCGAGGCTACTCAGCCGGACAGCACGCCCAGCGGCGATTCTTTCTCCGGCCTGGGAACCCCCGGTATTTCGGGCATTGCCCTGAACCCGTCGCCTATGCCCTTCACGGATGTGTCCGTATCGGATTGGTACTATCATAGTGTTGACTATGTCTGGAAACATTACCTGATGAGCGGTACTTCCGATACACACTTCGCCCCCAACCAAACTACCAGCCGTGCTATGATTTGGACAATTCTCGCCCGGATGCATCATATCCGCACGGATATCAATTCCAGCGGCACCTGGTACGAAAAGGGGATGCTGTGGGCCATAGAACAGGGGATAACTGACGGTTCAAACCCCATGGGGAACATCACACGCGAACAGCTCGCCGTTATGCTCTGGCGGAATGCCGGGAAAGCCAACAGCGGCGGCAGCCTTGACCGTTTCAGCGATGCCGCTGACGTCAGCAGCTACGCTGTCAGTGCTGTGCAGTGGGCTGTCAGCTGCGGGATCCTCCAGGGGAGCGATGGACGCTTGAATCCCCAGGGGACCGCTACCCGCGCAGAAGTTGCCGCCATGGTGATGCGCTCTGCTTCCAACACTTAAACAGCAGAGTGTGGATATCCCCATTTTTGTGGCACAGATATTTTTAATGTAAAAGGGAATCCCCGCTGCCAAAGGCAGCGGGGATTCCCTTTTATAAAGAACCTATGGGGATAACATTTTATACCATATCCCAAGTTAAAATCGTGTCTTTGGAGATGTCCATCTTGATCGGTTTTCCCAAGACAACATCGATAAGTTGTGGGGAAATACCGGTCCCCGGCCGCTTGGGTATCAAATCGCCTGGTTGCAGCAGCTCACCAGCGTTCATATCCCTTGTCAGGACCAATGAACGCCGCGCCTCCCTGCGCGGGATCTTCTCGCACGCCAAAACGGTTTTTTCCGGCCTTCCCAGGATCGTATCAATCCATTTGAAATTCTGAATTGCCTTTTGAAAATCAGAGGGATCTCCCGCATGGTAGTGATCGTTTCCCGGCAAAGATTTATCCAATGTAAAGTGCTTTTCAATCACTTCTGCACCAAGGAGATATGCCGCAGACAATGTTACCATATGCTCATCCGGTGATGCATGGTCACTAAATCCAATCCGGGCATCTGGGAACGTATTTTTCAGAACATTCATCACATTCAAATTTACGTCAGCTGGAATGGTCGGATACGATAAAACACAGTGCATCAGGACAATGTCCTTGCAGCCCGCCCTCTTTATAGCACGGACCGCTTCTTCGACCTCAGACAAATATGCTGCACCAGTTGACAGATAGACCGGCTTCCCTTTGCCGGCAATATACTCGATGAATGGTATATTGGATAGATCTGATGAGCTAATTTTATAAAAGTCAACCAAATCCTCCAGATAATCTGCCGCCGCATAATCGAATGGGGTAGCGGAGAAGTCCAATCCCCTTGCATGTGTATAATCACATAACTTTTTGTAATCAGACGCATCAAAGCTATCATATCTCAAGAATAGTTCAAACTGGTTTTTTGCCGGTTCCTTGTCCGTATCCCAGTAGGCCGGCGAGTGTTTGGAGGCTATTGTTTCCGCTTTATAGGACTGAAATTTTGCGCAGTTCACCCCTGCTTCCGCAGCTCTGTCAATATATAGCTTTGCCGCTTCCAGCGGTGTAATCCCCAACACCTTCGCTGTGTCAAAAAAGTTTACGCCCATCTCAGCAATTACATAGGGTTTCTTCATTTGTTGTTCCTCGCCTTTCCAATCTATGGCCCCATGCAGGCCATCCTCAGGCTACTGGGTTACTGCCCGTAAAAGTATTATCGGGATAGCGCTTGTCTCTCTAACAGCTTTAGAAATTGCTGCATCCTTTTATAATAAAACTGGATATTAGAATATGCATTCCTATATTGCAAAAAATTACTGTCCGCAATGTATTGCAGATAATCGTCAATCGACTTGATAAAATCATCTAACTCGTTTGACAAAATACCTGTCTTCGCAATGTCATTATATGGCCGCAAGGTTATATTTTGAATGCCTAACGCGCCGTTAACACCTGCACCCCTGGCATCCTCATTGACTAATATAGATATATTGCCTCTGCTCAGATTGTAAATATGTGCATGTACGCGAAATCCTATATGCAGGCTACAGTCATCATATACAGAAAACCCATCGGCTTTTCCGGTTATATCCACATACCCCAGATCATATTCTTTCAAAAAACTTTCTTCTACCAGCTCTTCTTTTCCATCCAGCAGGCGGTGAAACACCAGTTGGATCGAAGCCTTTGGATAGTTCTCCCTCAAGTAAGTGGCCATTACCTTCATAAACGGGACTGTTATTGGGCTGCCGCGCCCCGGGTCAGAAATGCAAATTTTGGGATAGTCCGCCTTCGTTTGCTGGAGGCGCGGTACTTCTTCCTGCACTAGTGTATCAATATGCTCCAAATCATACCAAGCGGGGCATCCTGTCATCATCATATTTTCAAAGCCTTGGTTTTTGAGGAAATGCAAACTATCCCAATCTCTACAGCCTAAAGGCACATTGCTTCTTTCTATATACTGTAGGAATGCCTGGGTCTGGGTAGAAAATTTCACATGATAGAGCTCCTCAGCTAACACCGTTTTTCCCCACCAGCCCCATCCCATAATAGCGGCAGGTACCGTCAGTTTTTCTAAATCAGATACAAACGGCATGTGATTGGGATATATATGAACCTGATATCCAGGCCCGCCCCCAAAGACAATCAAATCATAACGGTTCAATTCATCCACTTTGCTGTTATAACAGATATTCCTTTTAAAAATATGAACCTCAGCGTCAGCAACAAATTTTTCAAGGAGCTCTTTGCTCCTCTTTTCTATCAGGAAATCACCTGCATTTACATAACCGCCGCTCATCAAAGCAATTCGCAAAGCATATCCCCCCTAACGTCCTCCATGTACGTTTATCCCGCTCTTTTTCAGTCATAGATTTTGGATCAAGCTCATCACCCGTCCACGGCCGTTACGCAAATCGTGCTGCAACAACATATCCTGAAAACGCTGGCGGCTCTCCTGGGACATCTCAAAATACATCTTTATGGTTGTCTCAATGACCTCGTCCGGAGGGTTCAATCCTATGTAAGAAAACCCGTTTTCATTGCAGATAACCCCATGCTCTTCCTCCCGCTTATTTTGAGCCATAGCGATTGTTGGGATTCCCAACATCGCCAATTCGTATCCAGTACGTCCTCTGGATGTGATCCCCACATCACAGCTAGTCATCAATTCTGGCATATTTACGACATCATAGAGTACAGTGATGTTTGGAAACATATTGTATTCCATCAGCTGATCTACATTGCACTTAGCACGTCCGAGGGCTACCACAAATTCATAGTTTTTGTAGCTCTTCTGACTGATAATCGACAGAAGCCTGTCCGAGTAGTTTTGCGGATCCGAACCACCAAAGCAGATAAAAACCTTTTTGACCTGTTCTTTAATGGGGATTGGCCTATAAAGCATGAACATCTTATTGGCAATAAAATATTGAGCCCCAGCTTTTACCTGTGGCAGCTCTGCATATCTATAAAGGGCATTAAACACCAAGTCAGCTTTTATCGCCCCTTCCCCGCCATCTTCAAAGTTTACTATTTTGGCATCAGGAAGTATTGAACGGAGCCCAGCCATATAATCGATGGAAGTACCCGAAATATCATTAATGAATATGGTATATTGCTCCCTTTTGCAGTAGCTAAACAATTCATCAATCCCATTCACAGGCTTCAGGTTATGCATTGTATTCCCAAAAACACGCTTATCCGTCTGATTGACATCGTAGTAAATATCAGGCTTCCCCATTAATTCATCCGCGATCTCTAAAGCCCGATAGATGTGTCCAATACCTTGTTCATGATTGCCATTTACATAAATTGCAATCTTTTGCGGATTTAATGCTGCTTTTGCGCACAATAGATCTTCAAAAGTATCAATATCATAGCTTTCATCTGATGGGATCTCAAAAACCTCCACTTTCGGTCCAATACGGCTGCTGCTTGTCACGACAGACGCTTTTGATATTAAAAATGCTCCGGTCTCCATATAATGTGGCGGCAAATATTGCCGGTTTAAGCGTTCTGTATAATTCGGTACTACCCCTCCATCAGATACTCTCCACGAAAGATGTGGTGTATTGATAGCGGAGATCAGCGTATCTAACCCATTTTCTATTGCATGAAGGATCGCGCGATCCAGTGTGCAGCTCTTCAGCGTAGGGGATGTCGGCTGCATTGTTATGATATAGTCATAGCCTGCGTTTGGAGGAATTGCATCAGCTATGACAGCATCCAGTGTTACGGAGTCGGCGCACAACTCTTTTCTGCGCCAGTGGCACGTCACCCCCATCTGCTCCGCTACAACCTTAACCTCCGGCGAATCTGTTGAAACAATGATATCCGTAATATATGAAGATTGAATTGCGTTGCATATCGCATAATACACAAGTGGATGGCCGCCTATGAGCCGAATATTTTTGTTGGGTATCCCGCATGATCCGCTTCTTGCTGGAATCACTGCCAAAATCTTCATGTCCTGTTCACTCCATACGATTCCTCGGACGCAATTTGCCGAAGCCTCTTTCACGAAAGTATCCCTTCCTCATAAAATAGTTACTTTTTTCTTTATGAAATGCAGAGCGCAGCTCTTGGTTGAGTGGCAGAAATGTTTCTTCCACATTGTTAACGCAGCTATATTTGCTCATTCCAGCAGCATATGATGTGGAAATGGAGGAGTTTCAGAAAAAACTGTATTAGTTTTCCTTAAACTCTTGGGGGTCAAAAATCTCACAGGTTGCACGATCTAACTCCGGATGTGCTTCCAGATAGCTTTTTGTATACATATCACGGAAAATCCCTTTTAAGCCCGTTGGATTGACAGAAATCACTTCTGTATCAGGATAGTACATCCCCAAGAAGTGCTTGAAACTTTTGTGCCCTTCTACCCAGATAGGAAGGCTATATTTCACATTAGCTCCCATCGGGCCATCCCCTCCCCCGTTGCTGTAATGCCCATTCTTCAAGCAATCGCATCCGATCAATAGAATGCGCTTTGGCCGCGTAAATATTGCAAAATTCAGTGCGCGAAAAATAATGGAATAATAGCCCATCAACGGGTGATACTCGATATTTGTGCGAATATCCCTGCTTGGTTCAGATGCGAAATATCTCCTGGCATTTAACTCTTCGATAACATATTCAGGGAATCTGTCGTCAAGCACAGACCAGTCAGTTCTTTCAATAAATTTTATGCAATCGTAATTTTTTAGTTTATTGCACCACTCCGGTATATAGTGGGCTAAAAAATAATAATCCAGCTTGAGATCTTCTCTTAAAACGCTTGCATTTACGCCTATGTGCGGAATCCCTTGAACCGGGGCATAGTAATCCATTGATGGCCCTGTTCCAACCACTGCAACTGTCCTGCCCCGGTGGCACGATCTAAACTCTGAAAAAGTTGCTTTATGCATGTCATGCAATTCATTTGACAAGCATACAAGGGAAAACATCGGATGGGCGCAGGGATTCCGGCTTATATTAAAATTTACTTGCAGCATATCCACTAAATCCACTGGAACCTGCATGATATTTTGAAACCCTGCCGCTTCACACGCAGCCCAGGATGAAGCCTCATTCTTCCACGCAACACACAGCAGAATCGTCGCATCCGGCATCCGTTCTGCCCAAGCAGAGAGGCTCCGAATCGGGAGCCTTGTATCGAGAAATGTTCCCGCATCTTCCTCTGTAATTCTGCTGTTTGTCACGCCGTGAAGCTTGATATCCGGTTCCTGTGCCAGGTAGGGGATGATCGTCTTCCCCAATCCACCAGTCCCGAAGGCAATTAAATCCCTCCCTACAATGTTGGCAATTAACCGAGGGTCCAATTGAAGCATAAAATAACTCCTCTTCTCTTTTTCTATTCAATAGCTATCATTCTGCGTTATCTACGCAGAATGATACGGGAGGTACCTCCCGTCGCCCCTAATTATTTTTCCCCAATGATCTGAATTACCCGGGTCAACCGCTCATACAGGTCGTATCCATCCCATATCAAGTCAAAATCCATCGTCCTTCCTACTGGGACCACACGGTCAACCCCTTTGACCCCACTATTCAACAGCGGGATCAGCATCTCCTTTTCCCCAATATATGCAACCGTCTGGCAGCGCACGTCATTGCAGAGCTCCCGCAGCTCCAGGATGTCCCCACAGCCATACTCCAGGAAATAACCGGAATTGCCCGTACAGTCCAGCAGCCCCCTTGTCAATGCAGGTACCTCGACCCTGTAAATCAGATTATCCGGGCGTGGTTGAACCCGGATCCCCTCCTGCCCCGCCGCCAGCAGGCAGCTCCTTACCAGCTTGTCAATCCCCTGCACTGGCTGGAGCGCATAGCGGCCCTCTACCATCTGATGGAGCTCCCTCCAAAAGGCATCCTTCGCCTCCTCCTGGCGTTCCCCCATCCACACAACGATCTGAGGGCTGGTGCAGGCATTCTGATCTGTCAGGAAGGTATCGTTATAAAAATCCTGGGCTATGCGGCTCCGGTCCGTCTGTTCCAGATACCAGCCGCTATCGATTACCGCTAAAGAGCACCGGTCTGCAAAGGTAATTTCCCCCGCCCTGGGCGCCAACGGGGATTTCCGCAGCTCCGCAATGGTGGCATCTCCCCCCCAGACCACCCGCGTATCCGCCAACCGGGACAGCAGGTCGTTGATCTCCCTATCCCGGCTATACCGAACCAGGCATATATAGGGCTGCAAACCTGGATAGTTCTCCAGAACAGCGTTGATTTTCTCATTAATCCGCTCTGCCTGCTGGAAATGCTTTGTAGGGAGCCGGACAATATTTGCGTTTCCTGTCAGCAGCCCTGCCGCAAGGGAGTATGCGTAATTGACCGCTACATTGGACGGTGCAATGTGAAAAGCCGTACCCCGGCCGAGCCGGAGGGCCCCGTCCTCCCGGGAGAACCGTGCCTTCATACGCTGTGTCGACGCCTTCCGGATCCAGAAGGCAAAGGTCCCCACATCTGGCTCCTCCCATCTGACAGACAGGAGGGCACGGGATAGATCATTCAAAAACTCCAGGACTTCGCCGTCGAAGGGGGGACGGGCAGGCAGGGCGTCCATCCCGGCAACTGTCACCGGCCCTCCGGTGAGATAGGTCAGCCGCTCCAAAACTGCCTCTTCTGTTTTACTGATAGCCTGCCGCATAGGTATCGCTGCACCCCCGTAGCTCTGCATGTTTCAACCTGCCATTTACCTTGAAATACTTGCCCTTCCGTCCGCACGGGCAGCTGTCCTCCCCTAAAAGGACCCCCTCGTCCTCTGTCAGCAGGGAGTGTCCCGGATAGGATTCGGGTATGGTGGAGAGCACCTGTATAATCCCCGGTTCCCCTACGCCGCACACCCCAAAATCCAGCGGGCGGCGGATGATCACATCAGAAAACATACTAGCGTGAAGGTGCCCATGCTCACACTGCATATAGATGCTGCCAGTCTGCTCCACCATGCCATAATAGTCGTGGATACGGTCCAGGCCGCACACCTCCCGCAGCCGGTCATGGAAATCCCCCTGGCCCACGGCCTCACTTTGCAGCTTCTTCCACCCGCCTCCATGGATCAGGATACAGCCGGACAGGTCAAAGGCTGCGCCGCCGGCCCTCAGCCGAAGCAGTTCCTGATAAAAGTGCTGCCAAACCATAAAGGTGAATCCAAACAGCAGGATGGTCTTTCCCTGATGGATCTCCAAAAAGTCCCGTAACCCCTCTACATCCAGCCGCATTTTGTCATCCAAGGCGTAGAACTTTTTCGCCCCGAAGATGGAGAACCCCAATATACCCGCCCCCCGGGCGGAGAACATCCGCCGGTCCTTCACCACTGACGGGCAGTCGATGATAATCATAGGCATACGGCCTGAGCCGGTAAAGCTGGAGACAATTTTTACCAGCGCCTTCTGCTGGTTGGAGGCGGTGGCCCGGTCCAGAAGGATCCTGGATACAGCCTGTCCGCTGGTGCCGGAGGAGGTCATGGTTTTCACCACCGCCTCCGGGGTTACACTGCACAGGCTCAACTCCTTGAAGAGACGGACGGGGAGAAACGGAATGGCCTCGCAGCCAGGGGCGCCGGGCCCCCCGGAAAAACTGTCCAATATTCTCGCATAGGCTGGGCAATTCTCCCTGTGGTGCTGGGTAAGCTCCTCCAGCCGCTGGAATAGCAGGGCCTCCTTCTCCCTCTTCGTCAGGGAGTAGGGCTCCAATTGCAGCAATGATTCAAACTCCATCTGCGGCCCTTCCTCTCTCAAAATACTGTGTCTTTCAGAGCAACCATATTTTTACGCTTCGTAATCGGTATCTGACCCGGAATATGGCAATCCGAAAATCAAGCCCGGATCTCCCTAAGTATAGTACGCCTCCAGTTCCCCGTACAGCGTCTTACCGGAGTCGTTCTTCGGGATCTGGTCGATGGCAACCACCCGGAAAGCTGCCGGGTTCAGCTTGGTCCTGCGGACTAAGAACTCCTTCACAGCCTCCCTCTGGCCCTCGTCTGTGATAAATAGATACAGGTGGTCGTCCACTCCGGCGCTGGCATAGTCCAGGGCTGGAAATTTTTCTTTTACCAGCCCATCCACCTCATCCAGGTTTACCCGGTTGCCGTAGATTTTCAAAAAGCGTTTTTTCCGGCCAGTGATGTAGTAATAGCCGTCTTCGTCAAACCTTGCCATATCCCCGGTCTGGAGGACACCGCCACGTTCATCACCCTTAGCCAGGTCAGCGCCCCCTTCTGCATAGCCCAGGGTTACATTTGCCCCCGTATAGACCAGTTCACCAATGGTTCCAGGGGTGGTAATCTGCCTGCCGCTGGCATCGGTCAGATGGAAGGCCCCCCCAGGGATGGCGATCCCCATAGAGCCGCACTTCTCCACCGCTTTTTCTGGCGGCAGATAGCCCATCCGGGCGGTGGCTTCGCACTGGCCATACATGACGACAAACCGCTGGCCCTTTGCCTGGGCCTCCTCAGCGAACTTTTTGTGCAGCGCAGGCGGCAGCTTACCTCCCGCCTGGGTCATCGTCCGCAGGGAGGGCAGCTCCATCCGATGGAAGCGCATCCGATCCAGCATCTCGTAGGTGTAGGGCACGCCTCCAAAGGAGGTGGCCCCCGACTGCCTGAAGAAGGACCAGAACTCCCGCTGTGTCATAGAGCTTTCTGTCACCAGCAGTGTCCCGCCCACCAGGAGATGGCTGTTGATGATAGACAGGCCGTAGGTGTAGCTCATCGGCAGAGTAGTGATGGGCCGCTCTGCGCTGTCCAGGGCCAGATAGTCCACAATGGACGCCGTGTTGGCGCGGATATTCCCATAGCTCTGGCGGACGAATTTGGGGCTACCGGTGGAACCCGAAGTCGTCAGCAGCAGGGCTAAATCCTCGTACAGGGGATACCCGGTTCCGTAAGCGGTCCGCAGGAGGCAGTAGCCAAATGCGCGGTAGGCCGGCATCATACCAGGGAACGAACCCAGCATATCCTCCGGCACCCACAGACAGGGCGGCTGATAGGCCTCTAGCAGCCCTGCCAGCGCCTCCTCATCCATGCGGCTGTTCAGCAGGAGGGGGACGCCCCCATTGTTGAGCAGCCCGGTATAGCCGACCAGTGCGCCAATTTCATTCCGGCACAGGATAAAGGCCAGGCAGCGGCGTCCCACAGCCTCCCAAAGCCGCTGCCCTTCCTCAGACAGCGCGCGATAGGTCAGGGAAACACCGCAGCTGTCCAGTACCGCTATGTTGTCACCATAAGTTTGGAAATCCCATACCATATGTATCCGCCCTCCCTTCGGCCTAGGGGAAGCTCATCGATAAGGCCTTTGCTTCCAATAGTCCACAAATTTGTCAGAGAATACCCACTCTCCCTGGATCAGCGTGCTCTTGCTCCTCAGCAGCTCAAACCGCTGGCGGTCCTTAAAAAAGAACCACATACGCGCTTCTACATGGTACGCACAGCCCACAAAGCCATACTGCTCAAACAGCAGGCCCATGCATCTGTTTGTCCATATTGTACAGTGCCCGCCCAGAAGATAGAACCAGTCCGGGTCACGCGGTACCTCCTCGCAAACCAGCGTGTGCATACAGAGTGTACCCTTATCGTTTAAAAGGCCAATTATTTCGTCCACAT
Organism: uncultured Oscillospiraceae bacterium; assembly: GCA_910583885.1. GTDB lineage: Bacteria > Bacillota > Clostridia > Oscillospirales > Oscillospiraceae > Pelethomonas. The sequence goes on from CAJUAC010000003.1 coordinate 14,298, forward strand.
CAGCCCTACCGAGCAGATGTTCAAAGACAGAGCAGGAGACCACTGCGTCAAAGCTGTGGGGTTTCATATCCTCGTCCCGCAAAAAGTCGCTGGGCCCATCCGGCCGCATGTATTTGTCGTATTTCAGGAGCTTTTTTACCCCCCCCCCCCCCCCCCCGGTGGACACTCAGCTCATTTTGCACATAATCCGCCAATTTCCCGTCTCCGCAGCCATAGTCCACAAAGCGCATCTCTGGTTTCCACACATCACAGGCGGCCAGTTCCGCAAACAGCTTCGCCTGGCAGTGCAGCCGGGCCAACCAATTGGGATCATCAGGATCTTCATCATGCCCGAATTTCTCCCTGCATCCATCGTTTATCCTTTTCCACTCACCGTCCGACATTTCATACACGGTCTGGCACAGGACAAGTCCGCACCTCTCACAGCGCACATAATTCCACGCTGGCAGCTCTGGCCGCATCTTTTTTTCTAAATAATCCGCCATCTTGGAACCACAGATAAAGCAATCCATCACGCACCTCCTGAAATCCTTAGAATGCGATCCCATAATTCTTCGTCAGGATCTTCATACCCACCTCATAGGAGCTGAAATCAATGATGTCATCCGTGTCCAGCATGATATCGAACGCATCCTCCAATGTGGCCACCAGGCCCATATGGCCTACAGAGTCCCACTGTTCAATTTCCTGATACTCCAGGCCGGGGAGCTGATCCTCCGAAATTTCCAGGGCCTCCACAAAGGCCTGGTTGTATTTTTCCAAATTTGTCATAGCAATCACCTTTATCCAACAGAATTTCCAGTCAAACCGGTGTCCCGGAGCTCTCCTCCAGGGGTTCCACAATCATCTCCCGGAAGAAGGTCTCCCGGTCGATAAAGGGGGACTGGTCCTCGATGGGACGGAAGCCAAACTTCCGTTTTCCATACGTCACCAGGGCATTATGGAGGTCAGTCTGGTCAGGGTCGCACATGACCTCGCAGATGAACGGCCCCTCGGAGCGGAGGATTTCCTCAATGGCCCCGTCGATCCCTGCCGTGTTCTCAGCCTTGCAGTAGGGGATCCCAAAGGCAGCGGCAATCTTCCCGTAATCAGGGAAATCCACGCCATTGCTGGGGTCGGTGCCGATAGTCTTCCCACGGAAATGAGCCCGCTGGCCGTGGCGGACGCCGGAATAGCCGTTGTTGTTCATAATGACAATCTTGATGTTAAATTGATTCCGGACCAATGTTTGCAGTTCCTGCAAATTCATCATAAAGGAGCCATCCCCTGTATAGGAGATCACCGGCCCTTCTGCAATCGTGGCGATCCCACAAGCTCCCGGCAGAGAGTACCCCATTTCGCCCTGGGCGTAGGAATGGATCATCCGGTCTGATAACTTTATTTTGCTGGCTGCCGGGACCATTGCTCCGGTGAGGCCTGCGTCTGAGACAAGTACGCTGTGTTCGGGGAGCCTCTCTGACAGCCGCTCTGCAAAAACTTTTAAGTCAACCAGATGTTCCCCGCTGCTCCACTCACTTTGATACTGGAAAATCTCTTTCCAATGGCGGCACGTATTCAACCATTGGAAAGAGGTTTTTCTTAGGTCATATGCAGCAATCCTCCTTAAAAAGTCTCCTGCATCTCCACAAATAAACCGGTCAATTTTAACACCGTTTTTTGAGTGTTCTACCTGATCGATGTCGATAACAATGACCTTCGCCCCTCTGGCAAATTTATCCTGCTCAGGCCCTGTTGTATCGATAGCGAGCCGGCAGCCGACACTGATAACCAAGTCTGCATTTTGAACAGCAAAATTGCCGTACCTTGACGCACCAGCCGCCCCGCTGACTACCCCCATATTTAAATCGTCTGCGTATGGGAACATATCGTACGAAAACCTGGTAAATGCTACCGGAATAGAAAATTTCCTGGAGAACTTCTGTAATTCCGCAACTGCAGACGCACTCCGCACCCCATGCCCCGCTAGGATCATAGGACGCTCTGCGCTATTTACCGCATCCGCTACAAACTGCAAATCTATATCTGAAATAGCCTGATATGGCTGCCCTTGCGGGGGGAACCGGTCTAATTTTTCCTCATCAATCATCGCATTCTGAATATTCAGCGGAACATCAACCCAAACCGGTCCCTTTCGTCCAGATTTAGCCAGATAAATTGCCTTATCCAGATATACTGCTATATTTTTTTCATCTTCAACGGTTATAGAGAATTTTGTAATTGACGACATAATTGTTTCTATATCTGCTTCCTGAACACCAACCTGACGCAGCGGTAAGCCGCTCGCCTTAATCGTTTGCCCATAAGGCTGCTGACCGGAAACAAATATACAGGGAATGCTGTCCTGCCATGCGTGCAGCACGCCAGTCATGGTATTCGTGCCTGCACAGCCTGTTGTGACAAAACAAGCCCCTAAATTATTATCAAACAGCGCGTAGGAAAGCGCCGCCATCGCTGCCGCTTGTTCGTGGTGCATGGCAACACTTTCTATATTTTTATTTCTTCTCAGAGCATCTGTCAGATAGACGCATTGTCCGCCAGGAACATAGAACACATGCCGGGTACCTTCCTCATAAATCCGCTTCACGATATAATCTGCTACTCGCATCATTGCCATAACACACCTCTTGTCATGCCGCTGTCAGCAACCCACTCGTCTGATAACAGCAGCCACATCGATTTTTCCAGGCCATTTAAGGTCTTGCCCGCCCTGTTACATTCTGCGATTCCACCCAGTCCGAAGCATCCACAACAAAAACGTGCCTGCCATTGCTGTCAGCTGAAGGGACTGCCTGTTGTCATTGGATGGTATATCCTCCGTCTATTACAATTTTTTGTCCTGTGAGATACGTATTCTCTGCAGAACCAAGAAAATAGATCACTTTTGCGATTTCCCACGGCTCCGCCATCCGCCCCAATGGAATCCGGCAGTTCAACTGTTCGATTTGCGCCGGTGTATAGTTTTTCTGTGTCAATTCTGTCAGCGTAAATCCTGGGCATACGGTATTAACCAAAATACCCGCATCGGACAATTCAATAGCCAAGGCATTTGTAATACCATGCAGGCCATTTTTTGCCGCAGAGTATATAGAACGGCCCTCTTTTGAAACAACTGCCCAGATAGAGCCTATGTTTACAATCCGTCCCGCCGGGCTTTTGCGAAGCTGTGGGATCAAGCCGCGCAGCAGGCGGATTGGAGAAACCAGATCTGTCATAAGCATCTGTTCAAGCTGGGAGTCTGGAACATCTTCCAAAAGGTTGATCTCATTAATCCCTGCATTGTTTACAATCGTATCGATTCCTTCCACCGAAAGCCGGTTGACAAAACGATCCACCGAATCCGGCTCCAGCAAATCCAGCTCCTGTCTTGACGGCAAAAGCACTTCATATCCATGGTCCACAAAAAGCTTTGCGGTTGCCTTGCCGATCCCACGGCTGCCGCCGGTAATTAGCGCTTTCATTGGACTACCCCCCAGCTTGACCAACCTCCCCCGACGGAACCCTGGGCTTTATGCAGCCGCTGCTCCAGCATTTCCAGCCGGTGGAGATCTTCCTTCGCTATCCGATCATAATATTCGCATTTATTGCGCAGGTAAAGCGTTTCAAACTCCATGGCGCATATGATCCCATCCCGCAGCAGGCCCTCGTCTCTGCTGGCGGTAAAAACGACCTTCCTCGTTTCAAATTTATCCATGTATTCATACATCTCCCGGAGGAATGGGATGGCATCGATGGATATCCCGCCTCCAATACCTACGCGATATCCCATTTCACGAGCCCTTTTCGCCATGTCGATTGACTGGCTAAGCATAGCGGCGCTATTGAGCGCCTCCCTGCCCAGCCCCATTGACGCAGCATAATCTACCCTGCCAATTGCAACGGTATTCAAAAACCCTTTTCCGCCCAACAAGATTTGATCCAGGTTCTGATGGCAGGTCACTGTCTCGGTGTTAATGATCCATTCGATCTCTTCAACCCGCCCAGCATATACCTTACGGCCCGCATCAACAAACTTTTTCATGGCAAATGGCGTCTCAATCATAGGCGCCATAATCCCGCCCGCACCCAGCATTCTGCATTGATCTAAATCCCGGATTGCCTCACATCCGCCGATCTTGATAAACAGCTCCATATCGGCCCGGAATACGATCTCGTTCAACATGACAAGCTCATCAGTCCGTGACCCTTCTGCTTCAAATTCAGCCTTTATCGCCAACACGCCATATCTCTCTTTTAATCTTTTCAAAGTGTCCAGCATTTTTCTCTCAATGGTGTTCATCACGCTTCCTCCAGAGAGTCTTTTTACAGCTTCTAAACGCTGACCATCGCTATTTCTTTATCTTTACAGCAGCCCGCCGTCCACCCGCAGCACCTGCCCTGTTATAAACCGGGACATGTCTGAGGACATAAAGATAACGGCATCTGCGATCTCTTCCGGCTGGCCCATACGCTTCATGATATTCCGGTTGAGGGCCTCCACCGTGTCTGCCTCACTCCTGTTGTGACCCATATCCGTATCAGTCAGCGATGGCGCGACAGCATTGACCCGTATGCCGAACACACCAAGCTCAATGGCCAGGCGCCGCACCGCACCGACAATTGCAGCTTTGCTTGCTGTATATTCTGTATCTGAACCACCATCAAACACAGCGGTGGATGAAATAAATGTGATGCTGCCCTTTTTATTTTTCATCATATTTTTACTGATGAGCTGCGTAAAGAGCAGCGGTGAAAAGAAATTGACCTGGAAGGTGCTTTTTATCTCATCCATCGTGGTCATCGCCAGCATTTTGAACGGATAGGAAAAGCCCACATTGTTTACCAAGATGTCAATCGTCTTTTTTGTCCTGATGATCTGTCTCGCCGCATCTTTTACCTGTTCCTCGCTCTGAAAATCCGCATATACGGCCTGGATCTCCACATGGTGCTCCGCCGAGAGAGCCGCGCAGTACTCCGTGAACCCGGCAGTTTCCCTCCGCACCACCGCAAAGATATCCGCGCCTTGGGCAGCCATCCGCTCTAAAATCGCCTTGCCGATCCCACGGTTACATCCCGTGACCACCGCCGTCTTCCCTTGCAGCAGCATCTCTACTCCTCCTTTATCCACAAACATACCGGCTCATGCTCTCCACCATCTGAAAACCGTCCCAGATCAAGGACAGCTCCATGGTCCCGCCCAGGGGAACAATGCGGTCCACCCCCCGGACACCGCTGGAAAATACCAGCTCCCGGAGCTGTTCCCGGCCTACGCCCAGCACCGCCACCGTCTGGCACCGCTTAGCCAGCACCGGGACAATCTCCTCCAAATCCTTTGCGATATACTCAAAGAAGCAGCCGCCGCCGCACTTGTAGTCCATCACATCCGCCGTCAGACTGTCCAGCTCCGCCCGCACCACAAAGGTACTCCCGGGTACATAGCGGATGCCGGGGCGGCTCATGCCCAGCCCACAGACAGCGGCATACTTATCCACAGCCTGGATGGGCTGCATGGGATACTCCCGCTGGACCATCCCCTCCAGGGTGCTCCAGAAGCGCTCCCTGGCCTCCCGGACCGCGCCGCCCAGCCAGACCACCAGCCGCGGGGAGCTGCAAGCGTTCTGGTCCGTGTAGTAGGTATCGGTGTAAAACCCCTTCGCCGTCTGCTCCGCATCGCTTGCCAGGTAGGCATCCGCGTCGATGACAGCAATGGAGTACCGGTCCGCAAAAGCCATCTCCACTGCCCGCGGGGGTAACGGCGCCTGCCGGATGGCCTCAATGGTGCGGTCCCCACCCCAGATGACCCGCAGGTCACACATCTGTGAGAGGGCCCGGGTGATCTCCGCACTGTGCCCGTGGCGCAGGATACATAGATAGGGCCTCATGTCCCCGCATTCCCCCTCCAAAAGGCGGTTGATGGCTTCGCAGATGAGATCCACCTGGGGAAAGGGCCTGCTGGAGACCCGGACCACCGTGCAGTTCCCTGCCAGCAGGGAGGAGGTCATCGACACCGCAAAATTTACCGGGACATTGGAGGGGGCGATATGCAGGGCCACCCCCCGGCCCAGCCGGTTCCGGTAGTCCCCCTCCCGGCAGGCGGCCTCCAGGGAGGCCCGGCGGATCCAATAGGCGTAGGCCTTCACATCCACGCCGCTCCGCTTATCCCGGAGCAGCAGCCGGGACAGCCGGGACAAAAACGTCACCGCCTGCTCCGAAAAGGCCCGGAGCACAGGGGTCTCCGGCATCTGGTACAGCCGCTCCAGATCCCCCACCAGCCATGTCAAATCATTGCAGCCCAGCCGCATAGGTATCACTGCACCCCCTTAGCTCTGCGCTCTTCATGCGCCCCAGGATCTGGATATATTTGCCCTTCCTGCCGCAGGGGCAGTCGTCCTCCCCCAAAATGACCCCCTCGTCCTCCGTAAGGAGGGCATGGCCGGGGTAGGAGCGGGGCAGGACAGAGACCACCTGGATCACCCCTCTCTGCCCCACAGGGCAGGGGGACAGATCCCGGTAATCCCGGATTACCACATCAGAGTAAATGCTGGCGTGGAGGTGGCCGCACGCGCACTCGGCATAGATCGTGCCGGTCTGCTCCACCATGCCGTAGTGATCCAGGAAATGGCGGATCCCACAGGCCCCCTGGAGGCACTTTTTGAACTCCTCCTGGGAGACCGCCTCCGCCTCCAGACGCTTCCAGCCCCCGCCGGTCATCAGGAACGCCTCAGACAGGTCAAACCGCTCCTCCAGCCGGAGCAGCTCCTGATAGAAATGCCGCCACACCAGGAAGGTAAAACCGAAGATGATAAAGCGTTTCCCCTGGTATTTCCCCATAAACTCCCGCAGTTTGTCCACATTCAGCGTCATATCGTCGTTGAGGACAAAGGCCATCTCCCGAGCCGCGAACTGGAGGCCCATCACCGCCGCCCCCCGGGCGGTGAATGACCGCCGGTCCTTGAGCACCGCCGGGGTATCCACCACCAGCATGGGCAGCCGCCCCTTCCCCCAGAAATCCCCCAGGATCCGGAGCATCACCTTCTGCTGGAGCATAGCGGTCCCTTTATCTACAAAAATCCTGGAAACCCGCTGGCCTGTGGTGCCAGAGGACGTCATGGTTTGGAAGACCTCCCCCCGGCTGATGCTCAGGAGGTCAAACTCCTTGAACAGCCTCACAGGGAAAAAGGGGATATCAGCCGGGGTCCTCACCTTGGACTCGTCATAGCCCAGCGTATCCAGGAGACGGGCATACTCCGGGCAGCGCTCCCGGTGGAAACGGGTCAGCGCCGCCAGCTCCCCAGTGAGCATCCGGCACTTTTCCGCCTGGTCCAGGCCATAGGGGTGCAGCTGATGGAATGCCTCGATCATGCGTCCCTCCTCCATTCCTGCGCGATCCGCGCCGCCAGCTGGATATCTGTCAGCCCCGCCTGCTCCCAAACATACCGCTGCGCCCCGGCTTCACAGAAAGCATCCTGAAAACCAAGAAATACCTGCCGGGGCGTATTGGCCAGCGTGGCTTTATACTCCGCCACAGCGCTGCCCATGCCGCCAGTGACCATATGCTCCTCCACTGTGACAATCAGCCTGTGCCGGGAGAAAACCTCCCGCAGCCCTTCCTTGTCGACCGGTTTTATCGTGTGCATATTATAGACGGCGCAGGGGATCCCTTCCTTTTCTAACAGCACCGCCGCTTTCATGGCCTCGCTGACCATCAGCCCTGTGGCGATGACAGCGGGGCCGCTGCCCTCCCGCAGCGGGACCAGCTTCCCGGGGACAAAGTCATAGTCCGCCTCATAGGTTATGGGGCAGCCCAGCCCGCCGCTCAGCCGCAAATATACCGGGCCCTCCGTATCCGCCGCCCACTCCGCCATCTTGACAGCCTCCAGGCTGTCCGCTGGGGAGAGTACCGTCATGTTGGGCAGGGCACGCAAAAAGGCCAGATCCTCAGTGGCCCAGTGGGAGATGCCCGACTTTGCCGCCGCCGCACCGGCGCTGGAGCCGATGATTTTCACATTGCACCCCATATGGGACAGGTTCTGCCGGATCTGCTCCAGGCTCCGCACCGCAATGAAGGAGGCGTAGGTGGAGGCAAACACGCAGTAGCCGTCCATCGCCAGCCCGGCGGCAATCCCAACCATATTCTGCTCGGCAATGCCCACATTCAGGAACTTATCCGGGTATTTTTTCGCATAGCGCTCCATGCCGGAGAGGAGCGCCAAATCCGCCGTCAGCAGCTTGACCTGGTCCTTCCGGGCCGCGATATCCGGCATAGCGACGCCGAAGACTGCCCCCCGCTGGCCCATCCTGGCCCACATCTTGATGTTTGCCGGTGTGTACTTCATAGCCCTTCTCCCAACACTTCCGCTCTGGCCCGGTCGTACTCCTCCTGGGACAGGCGGTGATGATGCCACTCCGGGCGGTTCTCGATGAAGGAGACGCCCTTCCCCTTCACCGTCTCAGCAATAACGGCATGGGGCCGGCCGGCCGCAGCATCCTGGAATGCCTCCAGCAGCGCCGGGATACTGTGGCCGTCGCACTGGGACACATGCCAGCCGAAGCTGCCCAGCTTGGCGCCCAGGCTGTCCAGGCCCATTACCACCTCCGTGTCCCCGTCATAGGACAGGCGGTTCCGGTCGATGATGACGGTCAAATGATCCAGGCCGTAGTGGGCGGCGGACATCAATGCCTCCCACACGCTGCCCTCGTTCAGCTCCCCGTCCCCCATCAGGATGTAAATCCGGGAGGGCCGCCCCTGCTCCCGGGCAGCCAGGGCCATGCCGATGCCCACGGAGAGGGCCATGCCCAAGCTCCCGCCGGAGTACTCCAGGCCGATCTCCGGCCGCCGGGGGTAGCCGGCCAGACGCCCGCCATCCTTCTGGAACGCCAGGATCTCCTCGTGGGGGAAAAAGCCCGCCTCTGCCAGGGCCGGGATATGGGCCAGCACGCAGTGGTTTTTGCTGGGGATAAAGCGGTCCCGGTTCCTGTCCAGGGGGTTTTTTACGTCAAAGCGCAGCACCTCGCCGTAAAGTACCGCCAGGATCTCCACACAGGACAGGCTGCCGCCCACATGGGAGCCTCCGCTCCCCGCCGCCAGCGCCATGTCCAATGCGTCCAGCCGCATCCGCTTTGCCATCCCAGCCAGCCGGAGGGCCTTTCCTGAAAGCTCACTCATACTCTGCCACCATCCAAAACCATAATCTGGCCTGTCATAAAGGCCGCCGCGTCCGATGCCAAGTACAGCGCCGCCGCCGCGATCTCCTCCGGCCGTCCCAGCCGTCCCAGGCTGGTCCGCTCCAGTACCCTCTCCCGCTCCGCGTCGGATTTGAAACCGCCCATGTCCGTATCAACCAGCCCAGGGGCGATCCCATTCACCCGGATGCCGTACCGGCCCAGCTCCCGGGAGGCACAGCGGGTGATCCAGATCATCGCCGCCTTGCTGGAGCCGTAGGCGAGGTAGCCGGGCTGGGCCTCGATCCCCCCCACGGAGCACAGGTTGATGATGCAGCCACTCCTTTGGCGCATCATCCGCCGGGCAAACAGCTGCATCAGCTGCACCTGGGCAAAGACGTTTACCTGGTAGACCTCCCGCAACTTCTCCAGAGGCGTCATGGTGAACAGCCCGCCGTAGGGGATCCCGGCACAGTTGAGCAGGACATCCACATCCCGCTTTTCGCCCAGGATCGCCTTGACGCCCGCCTGGACTGCCGCCTCATCCAGCAGGTCGAAGCAGACCGGCGTGATTGCTGCCCCAGTCCGGGCGGATTCCTCCGCCATATCCGCCTCAAAGGCCCCGCTGGGCCTCCGGGCACAGGCCCAGATATCATAGCCGTGCTCTGCGAACGCCTGGACCGACGCCCGCCCAATCCCCCGGTTCGCGCCGGTAATCACAATGGTTTTCCGTGTCATCGGAACACCCGATGCCCTGTATTTTCCGCAATCTCCCGGGCCGGGTTCCCCATAACGGTCCGGTTAGGGCGCACATCCTTCATGACCGCCGCGCCCATGGCGATGATCGCGTTCTCCCCAATGTGGAGGTGGTCACGGACGCAGGCGGAGATGCCGATGTAGACGCCCGGCCCAACCTTCGTATGGCCGGCAATGACGACATGGCTGGAGATCTGGCAGTGCTCGCCGATCTCCACGTCGTGGCCGATCATGGAAATCCCGTTGATATAGGCGTTATCCTTGATGACAGCCCCCGCCGAAATGGACACGCTGTCCTTCACGATCACCCCCTGCCCAAACACTGCGCTGGGGCTCAGGGCGCAGGTGGGATGGATGAGCGTTGCCAGATGGTAGCCTGCACCGGTCACCCGCTCATAGAGCGCCCTCCGGTCTGCCGGCTCACCGACCGCTATGGCAACCTCCACCCCATCCGCCGGGAATAGCCTGCGGAAGGACTCAAATGGAACCATCCGGCAGGAGAGGAACGTCCCGTCCGGCATGGTATCGTCGATAAAGAGGATCTCCTCCCATCTTCCCTCCCATTCCCGGGTAATCGTAATAATTTCATACAGCTCCCTGCCGGAGCCGCCAGTACCATAGATGGCAAGTTTCATAAGCTGCCCCTCCTTGCTCCTTCCAAAACCACTTCATTGAGTATCCTTGTAAATTCCTCAGCGCCATCTGAATTCAGGTGTGTCAGGTCAGCGAAAAGCTCCCGGCGGTCCGCAAACACATCGGAAAAGTCAAATATCTGTATATCCGATTTTTCCACGACCGCATAAAATGATTCTTTCTTCTTTTCAAAGGCATCCAGGGATGCCTGGTTCAGCCCGCTCAAATAATACGGCGGCACAATCAAAACCGGGACGATCCCCTCTGCCCTCAGCTCCTGGCAAAAGGCTCCATATACCGCTATATTTTCCGTTTTTGTCTCCGGATATTGGCGAAGCCACAGGCCGTCCAGATCCGCCTTCCCATCCTCACCCCGGTAAATCCCCCGGTTTTGGTGCTCATATCGCTGGAAATGGTAAAAATCCGAAATCTTCCTGCCAAACATCTGATAGTTCGCCACATAGTCGGCCCCCTCCGGGGCCTGCCGGTAGTTGTGCCAGTCATTTAAGCCCCTCAGCGCGAACATCTGGCCTGTCCGGTAGTGATAGGCCGTCTTGGACATGTCATAGTCAAAGCAGTAATAGTGGAACACCAGAAGCGCAGCCTCTGCCGTTGAAAGCATCCTCCGATTCCGCATATGCTGGAATATCCGATAATTATAGTACAAGTCCAGCCCGTGCCAGGAGCAGTCATAGAAAGCGGGACGCAGCTTCTTTTTCAATATCCCGCGGAGCGAATAGGACAGCCCAAAAATCAAGTTCTCACCCCGGTATTGTGCCTCCAGATCCCTCACCAGATCCACCTGCATCTTCTCTGCGCCCTGATGCAGAAACATGGTAGGACGGACAATCTTCTCCGGCGAAACGCCCTGCTTTTCCAAACCGGACTCCATATCAGCCAGCACAGCTTCTTTAAAGGAGAGTGGGATAATATAGTCAAATTCCACCGCCCGCAGCTGCTCCAGTGGAATGAACCGCTTCCCGTCCAGCACATCGCTGGTATACCAGGTATCCGAATAGCCGATAATTTCATACCCGTCATCCAGGAAAAATTCAATATCACGCCGCAGCTCCACATGCCGTACCCCATATAAAATGATCTGTTTCACGGCCATCTCTCCCCCTCCCCAGGCTGCCTCCAGCAAATTTACCGCTCCTTTGGCGGCCAGTCCTTGACCGCCCCATCCCAGGGCTTGATCTGGTGCTGCTCCACGAGCCAGGCCAGCACCTCCGATAAGGTCACAATCTCGCCCTTGAATTCCCTCCGGCCCGCCTCCAGCTTCTCCTGGAGATCCGTCAAATCGCAGGCCACCAGGCAGTCCGCCGGGGGCAGCGGGTCGTCCCCAAGGCGGTAAACCGTCATCTGCTCATGCACTGCGCCAAAGTTGTCCAGCTCTACGGCGTAGGCTGGGGACACGCCCGCTTGGCCCTTCAGCGCGTCAAAAAAACGGCGGCCTTCCCGGTTCATGCCCATGATTGCCACTGTTTGAAAGCCGTGGGCTGCAAAGTATTCACCAGGATGGATCCCCCTCTGCTCCAGCAGCAGCCAGGTGTAGAGCAGATCCTTCTCCTTAGCGGCAACAGCCAACTCGGCCTTCTGCTGGCGGTATTTTTCCAACCAGACCCGCTTTACCAGTGCGCCGCCCGCAGCCGCGCCCAACACCGCCGGCACCAGATAGGCCATCGTGCGGAAAGGGCCCCTGTGCATTTTCATCTTCCAGTCCTCCCATTCGCTCCGCGTTTTCAGAATATACCAGCATCACTTGGCGGCCATCTCCGCCATATACCGCCGCCTGCCCGCAGCCATCCCGGGCTTTGGGATATCCTCTGTATCAGATATAGGCATAAAGCACCGTGTCCCAAGGTTCACATGGATAGTGCTGCCGGACAAAAAGTTTGTAGTCAGGGGATTTTGATTGGAGCCACAAGGGGATGCGGTACATATCAAAAGCGGAATGATAGATCGATAACGCCAGCTTTGGCTGGTCCCGTTTGATTACTTGCTCCGCTCCATGCAGCATTTTCCACTCATAGCCTTCAATATCTGCCTTCAAAAACGAGATGGCTTGTTCACAGAAGTAGGAATCAAGGGAAACAACAGGAATGCCCCCCCCGGTACATTTCTGTTCTACAGAAAAAGTAACGCATGTCGCGTAATCATTCGCCATGGTGCTCTTTAAGCTTGTTTGATAATTTTCTTCCCCCACCCCGGCCTGGATTAATGCAATCTGATTGTCAGATAAGCCCCACTCGTCCTTCAGCCGGTTGGTACGGATGCTTAAGGCACGGAAGTTTTTATCAGCGGGCTCAAACGCAAATATTTTGCTACATTCGCCTAATCTCACCGTCAAAAAATGCTCTATGGTATCCCCGACATAAGCCCCGCAGTCTACAAAAACTTCATCAAATTTGATCCGCTCAAATTCTGGAATACCAAAATACGTTTGCCCGGAACGGGTGAACGCGGGATCCTGCGCGGCTTTTCCCATCCGCGCCAAAATCATGTTGGCATAGGTAGCTTTTGAAAAATCATCTTCCAGCAGATCATAAGCTGCCAACACCTCGCTGGAATGCCTGCAAAATACATACTCATCAAAAGAACGGCAAAATACTGCCTCTTCAATCGGATCCTTCCGGAAAGAAGCTTCCATGATATCTATTGTACGGGGCACATAGCTGCAAGGCACGATCAGAAAAGATTTGCAAAGGGTATGTGCATCCTCAAAACTGATAATCGGCCTTCCAAAAAGGGACGTCCCCTTCTTACCCGGGGTATCATCAATAAAGTAATCAGGCAAATCCGATTCCTCATCGTCCAAAAAAGATGCGAACCAGCGCTCCGCCGTATCCCCTGCGCCATAGACGGCAACACCCTTACCGCCGCCCAATGCCCTGCCCAGCGCCTGGACCAGCTCTTGCCGGATAGCCTGCATATCAAGGCTGTTTATACTTGTCATTCCTTTTCCCCCTCAATAAATTCCTCGATAGTGAGGATGGGGCCCTGGAAGCCCAGTGCGGCCAGATCCTTGAACCAGTAGTGGCCCTTGTGGAAATCGATTATCAGCATTACATCCACCATATCCGGGTGGAACTCCTGCTTGGCAACCTTGGGGATGAGGCCGTCATCCTCCTCCTTCACCCAGGTGAGCTGGAAGGCCAGATCAATCCCGGCGTCCAACAGCAGCTTTGCCATCGCCCGGGAGAAGTCATTTTTGCCGTAGTAGCCCACGCGTCTCCCTCCTACACGGGCCATACAGGCCTGGAGGAATGCAGACGGGGAGAGCCCCTTTTCGTTCTGATAGATCTCCAGCAGGAGCCTGTTGTAAACCTTCTCCTGGCTGAGGGGATGGGGCGCGGCGTGGCGGATGTTGTGGCAGCCCCAGTCATATACCTTGGGATCCTTCCAGCAATCGTCAGCCAGCATGTTGAGATATTCCTTATGGTAGGGGTGCAGCGGGTTGAGGATATTTTTGAACCAGTAAACCTCCGGATCCATTTTAAACCAGTTGTAAATTGGTTTGATTTGGATTGCGTCTACTTCAAACTCCCCGGAATGCGAAAATGTCCGTATATATTCCGGCACTTCCCAGAAGTTACACTCCTGAACAACTGTCGTAACCGTCAGACGATTTATTTTTTCTTCCCGGCGCAATCCGCTCAGGAAACGAAGGTTATCCATCACCTTTTCCAGATGGTCAAAGCCGCCTGTAAGATAGCGGTATATCCCCCTGTCCAGGCTGTTGACTGTAACGACAAGGCTCAGATTATAATCGCCAAGATGGGAAAAACGGGCCCAATGTACCGCATCAAACAGGACGCCGTTCGTCTCAAAGCTGATCTGGAAGTCCTTATGTACGGGACGCAGCTTGCTCAAAAATTTGACAAAGCTGGGATTTGCCAAAAACTCCCCCTGCCCATTCATATCCAAGATTCTCGCTTGATTAGCAAAGGGCAGTATCCGCTCCAGCGCATCGTCAATTTTTTCCCGCTCTCCCGCATCCGGTCCCTGTACGCAAGACCGGCAGGAGGTGCAGGCAATATTACAGGTGCGGTCGTTTGCAATCGTTATATACGAAGGCGTTTCCAGGGGCACTGCCTGCCTCTCAATTTCCTCTTCTGATAAATCAGGCAGCTCATCCCGCTCCATGAAGGGACAGGAAATCGCCCGGCAAAAGGCAAAGGAACCGTTCAAGATGCTCTCCCGCGCCTTCTGCGCAGCCTCACTGCTCCATATTTCATCCAGGTTCTGCTCATAGAGATTCCCCATCACAAAGTGCATCCAGCCGCAGGGCCAGACCTCTCCCTCAGTCGCCAAATACACAGAGGTAAAGGGCCGGTGGCAAAATTTCATCTTCCAATCACTCCATTTCAATCAGTGTTTTCAGGATATACCAGCAGTATTTCCCCTTCTCATGGCTCGCGGCAACCATCTCTGCCAGATACTTCAGCCGCGTAGGCGTCGGCTCCTTGACGCACTCCTCTACAAAACGGCAGAAGCGATAGCCGATCCGCTTGCCGAAGTGCTGGTCCCGGCGCAGGGGGATGCCGTTCCTCCTGGCCCAGGCCTCCAGCCGGACAGGATACATAAACATGTCGTAGTTCCGGTAGGGGTTTGCATAATGCTGGGAGAAGAAGTTTTGTTTATTTTTCTGGTTGACAAACCGGTAGCAGGAGAGGACTTCATTGCTGCAATAGATGGGGCCCATGGTGAGAAGCAGCAGCACAGTTGTCTTGTCCCCCACATTGCGGTGCGCCTTGTATCCAATGGTATCATCGCCCTTATAGCTATTCCGGTACAGGAAGGTACCGGCCTGTCCCGGGATATCCCAGCTGTCTACAAGGTCGTCCATTGTAAATACCTTTTTGTTCCAGGTAAACTGGGGGGTGCGTGTATAGTCCGGCTGGCCGTTCTCGTCCACAATCAGGCACTTCCCACAGCACCCGCTGTACTCCGGATGCGCCTCCAGAAACTCCCACTGTTTTTGCAGCTTGTGGGGATCCAGCCAGTAGTCATCCCCCTCTAAAAGCGCAAGGTATCTTCCTCTGGCCCGTTTGCACAAATCCCAGCCATTGCGGTTCGCCCCCAGGTTTTCTTTCCGCAGCACGGGTCGGATGATATCCGGATAACGGGCAGCGTATTCCCGGATAATCTCCGGTGTCCGGTCCTGGGACGCGTCGTCCCCAATCAGGATTTCATAGCGCACTGTGGTTTCTTGTGACAGCACACTGTCTAACGCCTGGGCTATATACTCTTCATGAAAATAGGTCAGCATCGCAACGCTGACATCTACTAAATCTTGGGACATTTTTCTTCTTCCCCTTTTTAAACATAGCTAAACATAGGCATACAGGACGGTTTCCCAAATATTGCAGTAATGCTGCCGGATCTCAAGCTGATAGTCCGGGCAAACCGCCTTGATCCACAGCGCAATACGGTACATATCAAAGGGCGTATGGTAGATACAGATTGCCAGTTTAGGCCGGTCCCGCCTGATGACCTGCTCTGCTCCATGGAGCATCTTCCATTCGTACCCTTCTATATCTGCTTTCAGGAACGTAATGGGCTGTTTCTCAAAATAGTCATCAATAGAAATCACGGGGATATCCCCGTGAGCGCTTTCTCCTGAAAGCGCTTGGCCGTCGGCATAGCTGCAGATTTTCAGCTCCGTCTTATATGCTTTTTCGCCGGTTCCCGCTTGTACCAGCTCAATTTGATTCCCTTCAAGGCCCCACTCCTGTTTTAATCTCTCCGAACGGGCTTTCATAGCCCGAAAGCTTTTTTCATACGGCTCAAATGCAACAATTTTTTGAAATGATCCTGCCCTTGTTATGAGAAACTGCTCCACTGTGTCACCAACAAATGCACCGCAGTCTACAAACACCTCATAGAGAGCCTTTTCCGCAAATTCAGGGATCGCAAAATATGTGCTGCCGCAAACAAGCGCCTGATCCTGCTGGGCCTTTCCCATTCTGGTCAAAATCATATTCGCATAGGTCGCCTTCGATAATCCATCTCCCAGCATATCGAAAACTGTCAAAACCTCATCCCCATGCTTGCAGAAAATATATTCCTCCCAGTTCAGGCAAACCTCGGCCCCCTCAATCGGCTCCTTCCGCAGGGACTCCGCCATAATTTCCCTGGTTTTTGGGACAATACTGGCAAGCAGAATCAGAAACCCCTTGCACGTTTCCCTTGCCTCCTCCAAGCTGATGACAGGCTTTCCATAAAAAAGCGTCCCCGCTTTTCCAGGCGTATCATCAATAAAGCAGTCTGGGATGACGTCGCCCTCTAAAACCGGCGTAAACCACCGCTCCGCTGTATCCCCCGCCCCATAGACAGCAATCCCTTTCGTGTCATCAAATTTCTGGCTCAAAGCCTGCGCCAGCTCATTCCGGATTGCTCCAATATCCATATTGCTTGCTCCTTTACATTCCTATGATAATGCTTGTCGATCCCCGTACATCTTTTGATAGTAGTCCCGGTACTCCCCTGAAACGATTTCCTCCCACCAGGAGCGGTTTTCCAGATACCAGCGGACCGTCCGCCGGATCCCCTCCTCAAAACTGGTTTCCGGCTGCCACCCCAGCTCCTGCTGGAGCTTCCCGGAGTCGATGGCATAGCGCAGATCGTGGCCTTTCCGGTCCGCCACATAGGCAATCAGGCTCTCCGGCTTTCCCAACTCCTGGCAAATGCGCCTCACCAGGGCGATATTTTCCATCTCGTGGTTCCCCCCGATGTTGTAGACCTCCCCCGGCCTGCCCCTTTGCAGGATCACATCGATTGCCCGGCAGTGATCCTCCACATACAGCCAATCCCGGACATTCCGGCCCGTACCGTATACCGGCAGGGGCTTATCCTGGAGGGCGTTGGCAATCATCAGCGGGATCAGCTTTTCCGGGAACTGGAAGGGCCCATAGTTGTTGGAGCAGCGGGAGACCGTCGCCGGCAGGCCGTAGGTCCGGCAATAGGCCAGGACCAGCAGGTCGGCTGCGGCCTTGGAGGCGCTGTAGGGCGAGCTGGCCTGCAGGGGCGTCTCCTCCGTAAACCGCAGATCCGGGCGCTCCAGGGGCAGATCCCCGTATACCTCGTCAGTGGACACCTGGTGGAACCGGGGCGTCTCATATTTCCGGCAGGCGTCCAGCAGCGCGGCTGTCCCCATCACATTGGTTTGGAGGAACACCTCCGGACCATCAATCGAGCGGTCCACATGGCTCTCCGCCGCGAAGTTGACCACCACGTCCGGCCTTTCCTCCCGGAACAGCCGTTCCATCCCCTCCCGGCAGCAGATATCCGCCCTAATAAAGCGGAACCCCGGCCGCCCCAGCACCGCCGCCAGTGTGGACAGATTTCCGGCATATGTCAGCCGGTCCACACAGACTACCCGGTCGCCGGGATGGGCCTTCAGCCAGTAAAACAAGAAATTCGCACCGATAAAACCGGCGCCCCCCGTTACCAAAACAGTCATATATACCCTTTCTGCTCAGTAGGAAAATTTATTCTCCGCCACCCGCAGGAGGTGCTCCCCATAGGGCGACCTCCCGTACAGTGCAGCAGCCTCCAGCAGCTCCCGCTGCCCGATCCATTTGGCCTGATAGGCGATCTCCTCCGGTGCGGAGATGACCACCCCCTGGCGGCTCTGCACCGTCTCCACAAACACAGCAGCCTGCATCAGGCTCTCCACCGTGCCGGTGTCCATCCAGGCAAAGCCGCGGCCCAGGACCTGCACCCGCAGCCGCCCCTCCTCCAGGTACAGCCGGTTCAGGTCGGTGATCTCCAGCTCCCCGCGGGCAGAGGGCCGCAGCCCCCTTGCCAGACTGGCTGCCCGGCCATCGTAAAAGTACAGGCCTGTCACGCAGTAGTTGGACTTGGGCCGCTCCGGCTTCTCCTCCAGGGAGAGGATCCGGTAGTCCCCGTCAAATTCCACCACGCCAAAGCGTCCCGGATCCCGCACGTAGTAAGCGAAAATGGTGGCCCTGCCGTTCTGTGCATTCTCCACTGCCGCCCGCAGGCCCTTCCGGAACCAGCTGCCATAAAAGATGTTGTCCCCCAGCACCATGGCGCAGGGTTCACCGCCCAAGAAATCCTCCCCGATGAGGAATGCCTGGGCCAGCCCATCCGGGCGGGGCTGTTCGGCATAGGAAAGGCGGATGCCAAAATGGCTCCCATCCCCCAGCAGCCCGCGGAACCTGGGCAAATCCTCCGGCGTGGAAATCAGCAGGATATCCCGGATACCCGCCAGCATCAGGGTGGACAGCGGGTAGTAGATCATCGGCTTGTCGTAGACAGGCAGCAGCTGCTTGGATACCACCGCCGTCAACGGATAGAGCCTTGTGCCGGAACCCCCGGCCAGGATGATGCCTTTCATAGCGGCCCTCCCTCTACTTCGGACAGTTCAATATCATGCTGCAAATGCGGTCCACTGCTTCCTCGGTCAGCTCCTTGTACAGCGGCAGGCAGAGCACCTGGCGGCTGGCCTTCCGTGCTACCGGCGTGTTTTCCGGGTCAAAGCGCCCCTGGTAGCAGGGGAAGGCGCTGGTCAGGGGGTAGAAATACTTCCGCGCCATGACGCCCTGCCCCGCCAGCGCCTCCCAGACCTGATCCCGGCCAACGCCAAAAACCGTCTCCTCAAACAGGACGGGGAAATAGGTGTGATTGGGGCGGAGACCCGGCTGGTCGGCCTTCAATCCCAGTCCGGGAATCCCCTCCAGCCTCTGGCGGTAGTACGCCTCCACCCTGCCCCGCTGGGCAATCTCGTCCTCCACATGCCGCAGGTTGCACAGGCCCATGGCGGCGCGGAACTCATCCAGCTTGGCATTCCCGCCCACGTCTGTCACCATTTCCGGGCCGCTGATGCCAAAATTTTTCATCCGGGCCAGCTTCTGGCCGAAGGCCGCATCCTGGAAGCAGGCCCCGCCCCCCTCCAGGGTGTGGAAGACCTTGGTCGCATGGAAGCTGAAGCAGGCGACATCGCCATAGGCCCCCGGGCCCCGCCCCTTGTACCGCACGCCAAAGACATGGGCGGCGTCGTACAGGACCTTCAGCCCATACCTGCGGGCAATCTCCCCAATGGCCTCCACATCGCAGAAATTCCCATAGACATGGACAGGGACAATGGCACACGTCCGGCTGGTAATCAACGCCTCGATCTTCCCCGGGTCCATCGTCAGCGTAACCGGGTCCACATCACAGAACACCGGCGTCAAGCCGGCGCGGACAATGGCCTGCGTGGTGGAGGCGAAGGTAAAGGGCGTGGTAATCACTTCTCCCTCAAGCTCCAGCGCCTGGAGCGAGAGCTCAAGGGACAGGTGCCCATTGGTCAAAAGGTCCATGTGCGGCGCGTCCAGATACGCGGCCAGCTTTTCTTGCAGCTGCTGGTGCTTGATCCCCATATTGGTCAGCCAGCAGCTATCCCACATCTCCCGGATCTCCTCACAGTACTCCTCAAAAGGGGGCATCGAGGCACGGGTCACTTGGATCACTTCCATCCTAATCCCCTTCCTTTCGTCTTGATTTCATGTACCCAGCAGCCAATCCAGCTCCAGCTCCCAAGCTGCCAGTTGGATATCCGGCTTCACCTGTTCGCCGTGGAAATCGCTCCCGCCGGTGATATGGAGGCCATGCTTCTCTGCAAGGGACCGATAGAAGGCCGTCTGCTCCTGCGTGTGCCGGGGGTAATCGCACTCGATGGCGTCCAGGCCATCCCCCTTCAGCTGAACCACCAGCCTCTCCAGCGCACTGTCCTCCAGCTTCAGCTGGTAGGGGTGGGCCAGGGACGCTTTCCCACCGGCAGCCTTGATCGCCGCCAGGCAGGCTCCCGCCGGGGCCTTGAAGCGCTTCACCCTCTGATGGTATTCCTCCGTGTCCAGCCAGCGGTCAAATGCCTCCCGGTTGTCCTTTACATAGCCCCGGCGGACCATGGCCTGGGCAAAATGGGGGCGGCCGATGATGTGCCCGCCGGCCATCCCCTCCACCTCCTCCAGGGTCAGCGCAAAGCCGTTTTCCCGCAAGTAGTCCAAAATGCGGAGCTTCCGTTCATCCCGCCCGGCCTTAAATTTTCCGCACAGCTCCGCCAGCGCCGGGGCGCCGGGGGCTACGCCATAGCCCAGGATGTGGAGGCTCTCATATTCCGCCGCCCCCAGCTCCACGCCGCGCAGTACCCGGATCCCCAGGGCCTCCCCGGCCCTGACCGCCGCCTCCACGCCGTCCAGGGTGTCGTGATCCGTGAGGGCCAGCACCTCCAGCCCACGCCCCTTTGCCCGGCGGACGAGCTCCTCCGGGGTATACTGCCCATCTGAGGCTGTGCTGTGCGTATGCAGATCAGCGGTCATACCTCCTCCTCCACTGCCCGCAGGATATCTATGGTCTCCCGGATCCCGCTCTCAATCGTATACTGTGCCCGCCAGCCCAGGCCCCGGAGCTTCCCAGCATCCATCACCGCCCTGCTGGCGGTGGAATATCCCCGCCGCTCCGTCTCGCCGGGCAGGTCAAACACCACCCGGGTCCCGGCACAGCCCGCCGCGGCAGCGGCCAGGTCCTTCAACGCGATATCCGACCCCGGGTCGGCCAGGTTGTAGGCCTCACCCGCCGCCCCGGCCAGGAGCACCCACAGGATCCCCGACACGGCGTCCAGGGCGTGGGCGTAGGAATAGAACTGGTTCCCCTCACTTTTCAGCACAATATCCTCCCGCCGGACGCCCTTTTTGATAAACTGTGCAACCGCCTTGGAGTCCGTCATGCGCATAGTGGGGCCATAGCACCGGGGCAGGCGGAGGATGACCGCGTCCACCCCTTTCTCTGCCCGGTAGGCCTGGCAGAGGGACTCGCTGACCCGCTTGGCCTCCGGATAGCCCGCCCGGAGGGTATTGCAGTCCAGGTAGCCGCAGTAGGCCTCCTGGAACGCCTCCACATCCCCGCGGTTTTCCCCGTATATTTCCACGCTGGACAGCAGCAAAAGGCGGCTCCCGGGGGATCCTGCCGCCTGCTCCAAAAGGTTTTGTGTCCCCAGCACATTGGCAAGGACTGTGTTCACCGGCTCGGTGGCATAGGCCACCGGATGGGTGGTGCTGGCGGCATGTATCCAATAATCCGCTTTCATCCCGCCCAGCGGCCGGGTGACATCCTGCTCCAAAAAGCCGAAGGCGGGATGGCCCCACCAGGGGGAGAACCGGGATTCCGCCGCCTGCCGGTCCCGCCCTGCCGCCAATACCCTGCACCAGCGCTCCGGCGGGAGGGTCCCGTTGCGCTTCATCACAGCGTCAACCAGCAGGCTGCCCAACATGCCGGAGCCGCCGGAAAGGTACAGCGCCTTCCCCTCCAGCCGGCCCCAGTGCGGGAAGGTATCCAGCTTCCCCAGCATATCCAGATACTGCCGGTTCCCTAATATCCCCATATGGCCCTCCTACTTCAGCCAGCCGTCCTTCTCCATCTTCATATAGGTTTTGAACAGCTCAAAATCATCCTTGGATGTCAGCTTGATGTTCTTCTCAGACCCAGCGGCAAAATACAGCCTCTCCCCCAGGTCGGTCATCAGGGTGTTGGCATAGGTGGAGGCCTGGATCCCGATCCCCTCGGAAAACGCCTTTTCATAAGCCCACAGCAGCTTGCCATACCGGTACGCCTGGGGGGTGGACACCCGGCGGAGGGTATCCCGCGGGATATACTGGGTCGTGGACACGCCGTCCCCTGAGACAAAAATCTGTTCATTGTAGGGCAGGGATGTCACCGCGTTCCCATATTTCCGGCACGTTACCAGCACATCGGTCAGCACAAAGTCCTCCACCATAGGGCGGATGCTGTCGTGGATGACCACGATATCCTCCGGCCCGCAGGCCTCCCGGAGAGCGAAAACCCCGTTGCGGATGGACTCCTGGGCCGTCTCCCCGCTTGCGGCTATCCAGCGGAGCTTGGTAATATTGAACTGCTTGGCGTAGGCCAGCAGCATCTCGCTCCAGCCCTCCAGGCAAACCACCAGGATGGCGTCAATCTCCACATGGCGCTGGAAGCCCTCCAAGGTGTAGATAATGACCGGCTTGTCATACACATTGAGGAACTGCTTGGGGATCTCCTGGCCCATCCGGTGGCCCCTGCCCCCGGCAATCAACAAGGCGACATTCATCTATGCTCCCCCTTACAGCCCAAAGGCCTCCTCCAGACGGTCCACAATCGCCTCCGGCGTCTCCTGGCCGTCATTTTCAATCAGTATATCCGGGTGCTCGGGCTCCTCGCAGAGCAGGTCCACCCCTACCACGTTCTTTGCCCCGGAGCTGTACAGCCCCTTCTGGTCCCGGCTGCGCAGGGTCTCCCGGGCAGCCTTGATATAGATCTCCTGGTACTGTTCAATGTGCTCCCGGGCCCAGGCGCGGGCGTCCTGATACATGGATATGCTGCAAAGCACGACGTCAATCCCCTGGTCCGCCAGCATTTTGCACATCTCAAAGTTATAAAACGAGCCCCGCTTCCGCTCCTCGGTGCTGTAGCCGCTCTTCTTATTGATGGACAGCCGCCGCAGCTGGTCGCCATCCAGCAGCACTACATCATTCCTTTCCGCCTTCAGACGCCGGTAAAACAGCCCGCCAATCGTTGTCTTGCCCGCCCCTGCCAGGCCGGTAAAGAAATAGACCGTCCCCTTCTTACTCATACGCAATCCCCTCCCTAGTGGTACAGCGGCTGCTCCAGCAGCGCGGGATCCGGCTGGAGCATGGGCATCATGTGCAGGGGCTGTCCGCGCCTGTTGATGAATTGCAGGCCCTGGAGCAGGACCTCCGTATTCCTGATCCGGTTCTTGGCGGTGGTCTGCATATGCGCGTCTACCATCTGCCGTTTCAGCGCTTCCACCTCCTCGGGGGCTGCGGACTCATTCACAATCTCCATTTTCAGCACACCGAACAGCATCTCCCAGCTCCACCGCATATAGCCATCCACGGTGTCAAAGCCCCCGATGAGCGCCTTGGCCCGCTCCAGGTCCATGGGCTTGCCGTCGTAGTAGTGGAACTCATAGCCATAGAACTGGTAGGCATCCCGGAGGAAGTACTCCAAAAAGCACCGCTCGTTGTCGTTGGCAAACTCGTCATAGGTGCGGTAGACCGTGACCGGGTCAAACCCGGCAGCATTGCCCGGCATGAACGCCAGCCCATCCTGGTGCTCCCCGTATTCGGAGCAGTAGGTCATACTCTCCGTGTAGGGCAGGTCCAGGAAAGCCGCCAGGGCGGTAAAGGTGGCCTTGGGATTCAGCTTGCCGTCCTCGAACCGTACCATCACGCTGTCCTTATACAGCCGCTCCTCCGGATCCACCATAAAGGTGCGGTTGAGGATGCGCTCAAACAGGAGGTCGCTCATCACGGTCGGGTTCTCCCGCTCGCCCTTGATATACTTCTCAATCTCAACACTTGTCATGTAATAGACAAACCGCACCGTTGCGGCGTAGCTGGTGGTAAAGCGGCGCAGGGGGGCAAAGGTCTTGACATAGGGGAACCCCTTCACCATCGGCGACTGGAGTATATCATCATACCCGCTCCCGGACAGGACCGTCCGCCCGGTGCCCTCCTCCCGCTCCAGCGTGCAGATGATGTTGCCGAAGTGGGGCTGGAAGAACAGGGCGGGGGCGATACGCGAAGCCCCATCCAGCCCGGCCGCCGCCCGGCCGTCCCTGAGATACAGGAACACCAGCAGATCCTTGTCCGTAGGGTTCTTGATGCGGTAGAGCTCCTCCACCAGCTGGGGCGGGGAGTCCGTATCCTGGAACAGGCGCAGCGCATGGCCCAGGCTTTCCGCCGTGCCCAACGCCCTGCGGACAATGTCAACATTCTCCTGCATGTTTTCCATCATGACCGAGGGCAGCGTCAGCAGGTTGGGGTGGTAATCCAGCACCTCATTAAAAAAGTCGCCGCCATTATGGCCGGAGAGCTGGACGTGCCAAATCAGGCGGCTAACCTCCCGGATGGCGGGAGGCTTGAGGGGACAGGTGCTGTAATCCAGATGGAACCTCTTCTTGAAGTCGATGGGATACAGCTCCCCCTCCTCCTCAAAGAGGAAGACCACCTTCTTTTCCTCCAGCAGCGGTTTCAGGTTCAGGCAGGGCAGCCAGGCGCAGAACTGGGCGAAGCTGGAATAGTGGAGGTAAATATGGTTCTCCCGGCCCACGTCCTCACTGCGGCGCACATTATCCCGGAGGTACTCCAGCTCATACTGGGAAAAGATATCCTGCGCCAGGACTGGCTTTTCCAGATCCTTGAAAAAGTGGTGCCGGATGACCGGCTCACTTGGGTCAATATAGTCACCAAACCGCTCCTCCCGGGGGTAATAGGGGGTATAGCTGCTGTCGTCAAAGGGGTAGAAGCGGATTGGAAGGTTTTCAAATTTCAAAAAGTCTTTGCGGAAAATATAGGGGTATTTCTCCAGCAGGGCGCAGTTTTTCCGATAACGCCCCTGCAATTGCTTCAGGTTCGGGGCATAGAATGCCTCGTTCATGATCTGCAAGATGTCTTCTTTACAAAAGCCGCTGTTATACAGCCTGCAAAAAACGGTATACGATACTTTATAGTCGTCCCCGCCGCCAAACCGCAGAAGATACAGGGCGGCCTCCAGCTCCCCGCCAGGGTCCGAGCCGTCGCTTCCGTGCAGGGCGAGGTAATAGGCCTGTCCGGCCTGTTCTGTCTCGCCCAGCTGGGCAAGCCGCCGCGCGATGTCCAATGCTCTCATCAGAAAATCTCCTTTTTTCTCAAAAAGCGGGGACGGGCAAAAGCCCGCCCCCACCTGAGTATTTCTGCGAATTGTCCTTGGGACAAGGAATAGGATTAGCCCAGCAGCTGGAGCACGCCCTGGGGAACCTGGTTGGCCTGAGCCAACATGGCCTGGGCGGACTGGACCAGGATGTTGTTCTTGACGTAGCTCATCATTTCCTCGGCCACGTCGGTGTCGCGGATGGTGGACTCGGCGTCCTGGATGTTCTCGGTCATCACGGACAGGTTGTTGGCGGTGTGGTCCAGACGGTTCTGGACAGCGCCCAGGTCACCACGGACGGAGGAAACGCTGTTGATAGCAGCCTTGATGGAAGCGACAGCGGCCTGTGCGCCGGACTGGGTGCTGATATCCACGGACTGGATGCCCAGGGCCTGGACGTGCATGTCGCCGATCTTCACCTGCATCTGGTTGAAGCTGTCAGCGGTGTCGCCGATCTGGAGGGTCAGGCCGCCCTTGCCGTCGTTGCCGTTGCTCTTGATGAAGTCAATGCTGGTATTGGTATTCGCATTCACCTCGCACTTGATGCCGTAGGAGTTCAGCTGCTCAGCAATCTGGGCGACAGAAGCCGCACTACCAATGCCGTCGTCGGTGTAAATGGCCTTATAGCCCTCCTGCACCTGGTCGCCGCGCTTGACGATCTGGAACTTCTTCCCGTCGATCTCAAACATGTTGTTCTTGGTCGCATCGGTGACACCAGCGAACGCAACGCTGAACTTGGTGTCCGTACCCGCAGTAGCGGCCGCCGCCGTGGCAGCGTTGGCAGCTGCCGTAATCACATCGCCCTTGGCGTTGTACTGCTTGACATCCAGGATCTCGGTCTGATCTTTCTCCTTGTTGGGGTTGGAGATATTGATGGCAGCACCGTTGACAGAGATATTATAGCCCTGGCCGAAGACGTTCTTCAGGGAGTTGGCGATATTCTCAGCCGTCTTGGCGGTGGTGGAGCCATAGGTGAAGTTGATGGTGGTGTTGCGGGAAACACCGTCCTTATCCAGGAAGGTCAGCTCCATCTTGCCGTTCTCGCCGCCCTTGCCGCCGGTCTCAGCGGTCTGGCCGGATTTGATGGTGAGGGTCTGCTTGAAGCTTTGGCCGGCAGTCTCCGTCACAGCAGTCATTGCATTGTTATTGAAAGCGGTCTTCACGGTGGTGACGCCGGAGGGGGCCTGCTGGGTGCCGTCCAGGAGCTTGATGCCGTTGAAGTTGGCGGAATCAGCGATACGGTTGATTTCGTCCTTCAGGGCGGTGACTTCCTTCTGGAGGTTCTCACGGTCAACCTCGTTCTGGTAGGTGCCGTTGGCGGACTGGGTGGCCAGGTAGTCCATGCGGTTGAGCATGTCCTGGATTTCCTGCATGGCGCCCTCAGCGGTCTTCACCAGAGAGATGCCGTCCTTGACGTTCTTCTGGGCGGCGTTCAGGCCGGTGATCTGAGCGCGCATCTTCTCGGAAATGGCCAGACCGGCGGCGTCATCGCCAGCGCGGTTGATCTTGTAGCCGGAAGACAGCTTCTCCAGGTTGCCGGACAGGGCCTTGTTGTTGTTGTTGTAGTTGCGGTAGGCGTTCATCGCCATGATGTTGTGTTGGATCCTCATGATTTTGATTCCTTTCAATAATAAATTTGGGGAAATGCGGTTCCGTCGTGCCTTCGCTTAATTCCCTGCTCCAGCACTGGGTTTATACGCTGTCCCCCGGTATCCGGCCGGACTGCCGGGAAGCCAGCGAGGGGGATTTTATCTATTTCAACCGATCCGCGTAACCGGATGAAACCTTGGGGATTAATCGTCGTACACACAGGCGGGGCGTTCACCGCCGCCGCGCTCCAGCACATCGCCCCGGAGGATGGTCAGCTCCTTGGGGGCGGTGATATTCAGATGGATGCGGTTGCCCGCCAAATGGTCGAACTGGATGACGACATCCTCACCTATCGTGAAGTAGTCGCCCTTTCGCATCGTAATGCAGAGCATAATGGTCTCCCTCGACGATTTTTATCGTCATAATATTTTGGACTCCCCGCAGGGCTTCGGACATGCGCACATGCCCTCACGTTTCCTGCTTTCTGGTCCGGAAAACGCTGAACGAAGCGGGATAGCGGCAGGATCCCGTTTCGCTCAACGCTTCCCTAAGCAGATCACAGGCATCCACCGGCGTCCCAACCGGCAGGATCTGCAAAGCGTCAGGCGCTTTTGCCGAAGTATTGCGCAAGGCCCTGGGCCTTGATATTCCTTGCTGCGTTGACCTCCCGCCGGTGGACTGTCCCGCATCCGGCGCAGGTCCAGGTATTCTCCCTGTAGGAGATCCCCTCCCGCACCTCCCCGCACACGGAACACGTCCGGGTTGTGGGGGCGTAACGGTCCAGCAGGATGAGGGGCTTGCCCTGCCGCTCCAGCTTGTAGCGCAGCAGCTCCCGGAACGCCCGGTACCCGGACTCCGCCGCCCTGCTCCGCATGGGGTCTTTGGACATCTCCCGCAGCGGGTCGGCCCTCATGCACACGGCATCCCAGCTGTTGGCTATCCGGCTGGATTCCTTGTGGAGGAAGTCTCGCCGCTGATTGGCGATGTGTTCATGGAGCAGGCGGTATTTCCGCACAGCCTCTTCATAATTTTGGGATCCCGGCTCCATCCGGGCCAGTTTCTCCTGGATCCGGGCCAGCTTCTCCTGGGACTGCTTCAGCCAGCAGGGGGGATCTGCCATGGCCCCGGTGTCGTCTACATAGAAATGGCGCATGGAGTATTTCAGCCCCACTGTGGCCTCCGGCCTGGGCACCACCGGCTCCGGCGGCTTCCCTGGGCATTCATAGAGGATGCAGCAGTAATATTTCCCCGTGCGGGTCTTCTCCACGGTGATCCGCTTCAGCTTCCACCAGGCTTGCGGCCTGCGGGAAAAGCGGGCCCTGACAATCCCGGCCTTGGTCATGCGGATGCCGCTGCGGGTGATATAGATGGTGGGGCCGGAATCAAACAAGTGGTTGCAGGCGGTGAAAGAATCCCGGTCATCCTTTTTCCGTTTGAATTTGGGATGGCGGAAGGCCGCCGGATCCTTAAAAAACGACCGGAACGCCTGGGCCAGCTTGTTCTGCTCCTGGATGAGCGCCTGGTTGTCAACCTCCCGCAAAAAGGGGGCGGCGTTTTTGTACTTGGCCGGGGTGGGGATAAAATGCACCCCGGTCTCCTCATAAAACCGCTGCTGGTCAGAGAGCATCTGGTTCCAGATGTAGCGGCAGCAGCCGAAGGTTTTTTCAAAAAGCGCGGCCTGGTCGGGCGTAGGGTCGAGACGGACCTTGATGGTGGTAAACCGGGCTGCCTGCCCTGCTTTGCGCTGTTTCCCTGGTTTTCCCGGCATTGCAGCCCGCCCTCCCTTCTGCTGCTGGCCCCCGCGCCCTATGCGGGGGAATGCTCACAATGTACAAAACCTGTGCATTTTCGATATCAAAGAAAGAGGTTCAAAAAAATTTTAAAATAGAACTAATCTTTTTGATTTCCAGGCCGATTAAGTAAGTGAACAACATCAGCAGGCCAATGCACAGGTTCTGTACTTTCTGCACGTTTTTTGCGTTAAAAAAATATAGAAAAGGCGTCCCGCCGGAGCTCAGCTCCAGCGGGGCGCTTTTTCTATTCCCTTCCAAATCATGTATTTACTGGGAAAATTTAGCTAAAATACCTGATATTACAGTTATTATGAGGAGGAAACTACGAATGTCAGGAAAAACTTACGGCTATGTCCGCGTATCCACCAAGGGGCAGAAGGAGGCCCGGCAGCTGACTGCCATGCAGGAATTTGGTATCCCGGAGGAGTATGTTATTGTGGAAAAGCAATCCGGGAAGAACTTCGCCCGTCCCGCTTACCTCCAGCTGGTCGGGGTGCTGGAGCCGGGCGATGTCCTGGTCATCAAGAGCATTGACCGCCTGGGGCGCAATTACAAGGAAATCCTGGAGCAGTGGGCCAGCCTCACAAAGGAAAAAAAGGTTGCCATTGTCGTCTTGGACATGCCCCTGCTGGACACCCGCGAGAGGCGCGACCTGACAGGCACGCTGATTGCGGATATTGTGCTCCAGCTGCTCAGCTATGTCGCCCAGACGGAGCGGGACTTCATCCGCCAGCGGCAGGCCGAGGGGATTGCCGCCGCCAAGGCCCGGGGCGTGCGCTTCGGGCCGGAGAGGATCCCTATGTCAGAATCCTTCGAGAAATTGGCAGAAGAGTGGTGGTCTGGCCGGGTGACAGCCATCCAGGCCGGGAAGGAGCTGGGGATCTCCCGCTCCACCTTCACCCGCAGGGCGGAGGAGTGGGGCGCAAGCAATGGGCGCAGCCAGCGGCTGGAGCGGAGGCGGGGGAAGCCCTCCCCCCGTACCGGCGCCGCTTTCGTATAAAAAAACGCCGCAAACGCATCAACGTTTGCGGCGTTTTGCCCGCCCGGCGGGCGCCCGGTCACTGGGGCGGGGCCTCCTCCACGGCCATACGCAGGTCCTCCACCAGGTCCAGCGCCTTTTCCAGTACCGGATCCTTGGGCGAGAGGGCCAGGGTGAGGGTGGGCACCTCCCCGGCGCTGACCACCAGGCGGCGGCGGTACTTGGGGCTTGCGCACAGCGCGGCAATGGCCCCCACGGAGAAATCCGAAATGACAAAGCGCAGCTTGTCGCCCCGCTGGGAGATATCGGAGATCCCGGCCCCGGCGGCGGCGGCCCGGAGCAGGGCCACGTCCAGCAGGGCATAGACGGACTTGGGCGGGTCGCCGTAGCGGTCCATCAGCTCGTCCAGGAGGTCCGACGCATCCGCCTGGCCGCGGATCGCGGCGATGCGGCGGTAGAGGTCCATACGCTGCTCGGGGGAGGGGACGTAGTAGTCCGGGATGTTGGCGGAGATCGTGAGGTCAGCCGCGCACTCGGCACTGCCCCGCTTCTTCTCCCCCTTCTCCTCCAGCACTGCGTCCTCCAGCAGCTGGAGGTACATGTCATAGCCCACGGCCATCATGTACCCCGACTGCTCCGGCCCCAGCAGGTTCCCGGCCCCCCGGATCTCCAGATCCCGCATGGCGATCTTGAACCCGGAGCCGAACTCCACATACTCCTTGATGGCGGTCAGGCGCTTGGAGGCCACCTCCGAGAGGACCCTGCCGGGCCGGTAGGTCATGTAGGCATAGGCCCGGCGGGCGCTGCGGCCGATACGGCCCCGGATCTGGTGGAGCTGGGCCAGGCCCATCTTGTCAGCGTCCTCAATGATGAGGGTATTGGCGTTGGCGATGTCGATACCGGTCTCGATGATGGTGGTGCAGACCATGATCTGGGCCTCCCCCTCCACCATCTGCTGCATGACCGAGGAGAGCTGCTGCTCGTTCATCTTCCCGTGGCCTACCACCACCTTCACATCCTCCCCCACCAGCTTGCGGATGCGGGCGGCGGTCATGTCGATGGACTCCACCCGGTTGTGGAGGTAGTAGGCCTGCCCGCCCCGGCCGATCTCCCGGCGCATGGCGTCGGCCAGCATCCCCCAGTCGTGCTCCACCACGTAGGTCTGTACTGGCTGGCGGTTGTGGGGCGGCTCCTCCAGGGTGGACATGTCCCGGATACCGGAGAGGGCCATATTCAGGGTGCGGGGGATGGGGGTGGCGGAGAGGGTGAGCACGTCCACCTGCTTGCTCATCTCCTTGAGCTTCTCTTTATGGGTCACGCCAAAGCGCTGCTCTTCATCCACGACCAGCAGCCCCAGGTCTTTAAAGCGGATATCCTTTTGCAGCAGCTTGTGGGTACCAATGAGCAGGTCGATCTTCCCCGCCCCCAGCTCGTAGAGGATCTGCCGGACCTGCCCGGGGGTCTGGAAGCGGCTGAGCACCCGGATCTCCACAGGGAAGCTGCGGAAGCGGTTCACCGCCGTGGTGTAGTGCTGCTGGGCCAGGACCGTGGTGGGGACGAGGATGGCCGCCTGCTTGCCGTCCAGCACGCATTTCATCACCGCCCGCAGGGCCACCTCCGTCTTGCCGTAGCCCACGTCGCCGCACAGGAGGCGGTCCATGGGGGTGGGCCGCTCCATATCCCGCTTGATCTCTGCGATGCACCGCAGCTGATCCTCCGTCTCCGCGTAGTCGAAGGCCTCCTCAAACTCCGTCTGCCAGGGGGAGTCCGGGGAGAAGGCGAAGCCGGGACGGCGCTGGCGCTCGGCGTACAGGGCGATGAGGCCTTTGGCCAGATCCTTGGCGGCAGCCTTGGCCTTGGACTTCTGCTTGCCCCAGTCCGTCCCGCCCAGCTTGTTGAGCTTGGCCGGGCGGCTCTCGTCGCCGCCGCCCCCGCCGCCGATGTATTTGCTGACCAGATCCAGCTGGGTGGCAGGGACGTAGAGGCTGTCGCCGCCTGCGTAGGCGATCTTGATATAGTCTTTCTCCACCCCGTCCACAGGCATCTTGCGGATGCCCTCAAAGCGGCCGATGCCGTGGTGGGTGTGGACCACCAGGTCCCCGGGAGTGAGGTCGGTATAGCTGAGCAGCTTCTGCCGGTTCCCCTTCGCGCTGCGCTTGACCGGCTGCTTGCCGGCAGTGGCGGCGGTCAGCTGGCCCTCGGTGAGCACTGCCAGGTTGATCTGGGGATACTCCGCCCCGGCGGAGAGGGCCCCTACGGCGATGCGGATCTCCCCGGGGCCGGGCATCCCCAGGCAGTCAAAGTCCAGCGCCGCAGGCAGGCCCCGCTCCTGCAGCATCCGCTGGAGGTTCCTGCCCCGCGCGGCGCTGCCGCACAGCAGCAGCACTGCGCTGCCGGCAGAGCGGTAGTGCTCCAGATCCCCGGCGGCGGCCTCCACGCTGCCGCCATAGGCGCTCAGCTGCTTGGCGCTGATGGAGAGCAGGGTCCGGGGGGCCAGGGGGTAACGGGAGGTGGGCAGGGCCTCCATCATGCATACAGCGAAGCTCCCCAGCCCCTCCAGCCACTCGGCCTGCGTGAGCAGCAGGCGGGTGAGGTCGCCGTCCTTCTCCCCGGCGGCCAGCAGGGATTCCGTGTCCTCCCTGGCCTGCCAGAGGACATTTTTCACCCGCTCCGCCACCCGGCCCGTCTCGCACAGGCACACCAGTGCCTCCGGCGGCAGGCTGTCCAGTGTGGAGGCCAGGGGAGCGCCCGGCAGCAGCTCCGCCGCAGGCAGCAGGAGGGCGGATTTGAGGTTTTTTGTGCGCCGCTGGGTGGTAGTGTCGAACTGCCCCAGCGAGTCGATCTCGTCGTCAAAGAACTCGCACCGGACGGGCTCCTCCATCAGGGGGGAGAACACGTCCAGGATACCGCCCCGCAGGGCGAACTGGCCCACGCCCTCCACCTGGTCTGCACGGGTGTAGCCCGCGTCCACCAGGCGGCGGGGCAGGCCGTCCAGGTCGCAGCGCACCCCCAGCTCCAGCACCATAGCCGCCTCCTGGAGGCGGCTGGAGGGGCTGGTCTTTTGCAGCAGGGCCTCGCAGGTGGCTACCACCACCGGCGCCGCCGCGCCCTGGGGATGCTCCCGGCCCAGCTCGTAGAGGGCGGCAATCCGCCCGTGCTCCCACTGGCGGGAGATGACGGTGCCTGCCCGGACAAACAGCTCCCGGGCAAAGAGCTTGAGGGGCTTCCGTCCCAGCAGGATTTCCAGATCCCCGGCCAGGCGGCCGGCCTCCCCCTCGTCAGAGCAGACCATCACCAGCGGCCGGCCCGATTCAGCGGCCAGGGCGGCCGCGACCTGGGCCCGATGGACGGGGGCCAGTCCCGTGACAGCGGCGGGGCAGCCCCCGCCCTCCACGGCGGCGGCCAGCGCCCCCGCCTCCGGGATGCGCAGTAGGGTTTGCAGCAGCTGTTCCATGGTGGTCTCCTCCCATCAAAAATAGATTGGAACGCAGGAAAAGGCCCACGCCGTTCCCTAAAAGGGAGGCGTGTGCCAGTGATGACTATGGCGCGCGCATAGCCGCGTATATAGAAATGGTAACGGGTTTGACGCTGTTTGTCAAGGGGAGATTTGCCGCGTCCCTTTCATAGATCACCGCCCGATCCATCGGAAATTACCGATTCCGTCCCATTCATCTAAAAATTCCCAACCAGATAGCGCACCATCGCCGTCTCCTAACGGATCAGGAGGCGGGGCTGTTTCCCCCGCCTCCTCTTGCGCCTCTATGTATCGTCCTCCGCAAAGGGATCCCCGATATCCTGGAGGACATCCTCTCCCGGGGCGGACGCCGGTTCCTCCGGCAAGGCCGGGGAGGGCTCTGCCGCCAGCGGTGCGGGTTCCTCCGCTTGGGATGCCACCGGGGGATTGGCCTCCGCCGCAGGGGGCTCCGGGCCGTACTCCAGGTTCCGGCCTGTCTCCCGGTCGAAGACGTGGACTGCGCTGCCCCGGAAGGTGAAACGCACCAGCGTGCCGGTGGATATGACATCCTCCCCCCGCTCGGCGGCCTCCTCGGAAACCGGCACCACGATCACCGCCTCCCTGCCGCAGGCCTCCACATGGATGTGGACCGCACTGCCCATCATCTCCGACACGTCCACCCGGGCGGGGACGCCGCCGGACATCTGTGTGAGCACAATATGCTCCGGCCGCACGCCCAGAACCACCTCCTGGCCTGGAACATCCCCGGCCAGCAGCCGCGCCTCCTTCTCCGGCGAGAGGGCCACCCGCGCACCCTCCAGCTCTACACTGTAGCGCCCCCCCTCCCGGATCAGCCGCGCATCAAAGGTATTCATCTGGGGGGTGCCGATGAAGCCCGCCACGAAGAGGTTGGCCGGATGGCGGAACACCTCCTGGGGCGTCCCCACCTGCTGGACAAAGCCCTCCTTCATGATGACAATCCGGTCCCCCAGGGTCATGGCCTCCGTCTGGTCGTGGGTGACGTAGATGAAAGTGGTATTGATGCGCTGGCGCAGCTTGATGATCTCCGAGCGCATCTGGTTGCGCAGCTTGGCGTCCAGGTTGGAGAGGGGTTCGTCCATCAAAAACACCTGGGGCTCCCGGACAATGGCCCGGCCGATGGCCACCCGCTGGCGCTGGCCGCCGGAGAGGGCCTTGGGCTTGCGCTTGAGCAGCTCTGTGATATCCAGGATCTCCGCCGCCTCCCGGACCTTCTGGTCAATCACCCGCTTGGGGAACTTGCGCAGCTTCAGGCCGTAGGCAATGTTGTCGTAGACCGTCATGTGGGGGTAAAGGGCGTAGTTCTGGAAAACCATGGCGATATCCCGGTCCTTTGGGGGGACGGTGTTGACCTTCCGGCCGCCGATGTAGAGCTCCCCCTCGCTGATCTCCTCCAGCCCCGCCACCATCCGCAGTGTCGTGGATTTGCCGCAGCCGGAGGGGCCCACCAGGACGATGAACTCCTTGTCCGCGATCTCCAGGTTGAAGGACTGGACCGCGACCACGCTGTTGTCATATATCTTTTTGACGTTCCGTAAGCTCAGATCTGCCATGGATCATTCTCCTTTGGCCTTTTTCTCATATTCACGCTCCAGCCGCTCCTCCTTGCGCTTCTCCATCGCCTCGTCCACCTTCACCGGCACGGTGGCCTTCACGTACCGGTAGGTGCGGCGGATATACCGGATGGCAATCACCAGCGCGGACAGCAGCGGCCACAGGGCAAAGAGCACCGAGAGCACCAGCAGCAGCGCGGCGTAGTCCTCCGTCAGCCGGGCGGCGTTCTCCCAGTAGGGGTAGATCACGCCGTTGGTGCGCATGGAGCGTTCCCCGAAGCTGCCGGCCACCTCCAGGAGGTGGGAGAGGCTGTAACGGCTGCTGTTCTCCACCACATCGCCATCCCCGATAGGGAAGGTGTCCTGGACTACGCTCTTGGCGTAGCCGGTGATGGGGTCGGGCATGACCAGCTCATAGCTGGTGATTGTAATGTCCTCGTTCAGGCGGCTCAGGGCGGAGAAGGACAGGAAAATGCCGCCGTCGCCGCTGTAGGCCCGTTTGGAGGCAAAGTCATCCTCCCGGGTGATGACGCCAGCCACCACAAAGGGCTGGTCGTTGATGGTCATCGTCAGCCCTGCCAGCTCCGTGCCGCCGAAGAGCCGCCAGGCGGTCTCCTCGTCAAGGACCACCAGGTCATCCATCAGGTCATCGTCCCGGATGTACGAGCCGCTGCGCAGGAAGAGGGGGTGGAAGTAGAAGAAATCCCCCCCCACGCCCACCGCCTTGACGGTGGCGCTCCCGCCGCTGTCAGAGCGGACGGTGACGGAGGCGCTGGCGCTGTACGCGTCGATGATCAGGCTGCCGTTTTCCGGCGCCTCCAGGGATTGCTCTACCAGCTTTGCCTCCAGCGACTGGCGGAAGGTGTAGATGTCCTCCACCGTTTTGCCCTGGTCCACCGGCAGGTAGCAGGCCAGCTGGGCGAAGCGGATCTCGCCCTCCCCGCCAAACCGCCTGGCGGCGGTGAGGGACTCCAGGGTGTGGCCCATGCGCCGCACACCAAACAGGGACGCGGCCATCGCCAGCAGCAGCACAATATTTAATATCAGCAAAAACCACTGCTTGAAGCCGAAGCTGCGCAGGACGGCGGGAATCCGCCGGAAAGGGTTGGGCCTATCCATCATGGGTTCTCCACCATCCGCACCAGGGTACCGGCATCCAGGGGCTTGCTGGAGGTGGTGATCACGTAGTCATTGGCCGCGAGGCCAGAAACAGCCGCGTTGGTATCATCCTCCGCCAGGACCTGCACGTCTACGCGGGTAGCGGTGTAACGGTTGCCCAGGGGCGTGCTGCGGCTCATGACGACCAGGACAAATTTGCCGTTAGTGTCCTCCCGCAGGGCGCTCTTGGGGACGATGGTTTCAAAGTTGGCACTGCGCTGGCCGATGGAGAGGTTGATGGAGGAACCGGCGTCGATCTCTCCAGTGATGCGGAAGACCAGCATCTTTTTCTGGCCAGGGCTGGCCGGGTCGGGGGTGATCTGCTCCAGGGTGGCAGTGACGTCGTTGCCCCAGTAATAGTTGGTCACATCCGCCGTATCCCCCACCTTCACCTGCTTGGCCTGCTCGCTGGTGACGGAGATCTTGATGGTATAGCCCCGGTCCACCACGTCGATGACCGCCATGGCCTCACCGGCCTTGTTCTCCTTCCCCGCAGTGACATTGACAGCACTGATAATGCCGGAGACCTTGGAGGTGATCTCCGTGTCCACGGAGTCCTTCTTATATTTGTCCACCAGCGTCTGCTGCTTCTCCATCTGGAGGCGCAGGGTTTGCAGCTCCAGGTTGTCCAGCTGCTTATCAATGTCCTTGCCGGACAGGGCGTTCTCCAGCTCCCGCTCCTTGGCGGCGATGGTCTCCAGGGCAGCCTCGTAGTCCTTCTGTTTGGCCTCCAGCTCGGCCAGCGCATCGGTTAGGGTGGTGACATTCGCGTCCTGCTCCCGCTTGGCGGATTCATACAGGCGCAGCTGCTCCTTCACCTGGGTGTTGGCGCTGGAGGCGGTGTCCAGCCGCTGCTGGGCATCCCGCAGCTCCCGCTGGGCGGAGGAGATCTCCGACTCAGTCTCGTCGATCTTCTTCTGCACCGCCCGGCGCTGGTCATAGACGCTGCCGTTGGCGGCAGACTGGTCCTGCACCGCCCGGTCGTAGGCCCTCTGCTTGGCCTCTACATCGTTTTGGTCGGCAATCAGCGTGTCATAGGCACTCCGCCACTGGCGGTACTTCCCCTCTGTATAGAGGTCAGCCTGCGCCTCGGTCTCACCGTCGGGCTTTGTAGTGGTCCCGGACTGCTCCAGCTCCCACTTGGCCAGCAGCCGCTCCACGGCAACCTGCTCTGCGCTGCTGATGGCACGGGGGGAGGTCCCTGCGCCCCAGCCGGGATAGCCCGCCTCTGCCATCAGCCCTTCCAGGGCTTCACGATACGCCTGCCAGTCGCCGGCCCAGTTGGTCTGGGCCCGCTCCAGGGCAGTCCTGGCATCCTGGATGGCCCGGTCCGCGTCCAGCCCGGCGCCGCCCTCGATTTTATCCAGCTCATCCTTGTAGGTTTTCACGTTGTCGTTTAACCCTTTGATCTTGCCTTCCAGCTCCTCCACCTTGGCCTTGGCCGCAGCGTACTCCTCATCTTCATTCTGGATAGCTGTCAGCTCTTCAATCATCAGCGCCAGCTGGCTCACCTGGGTCTTGGCCGCAGCCAGATCCCCCTTGGCATAGCTCAGCTCGGTGTCCGTGACCAGGTTGGCGTCCCTCGCGGCCATGGCCTTCTCCAGATCCTCCCGGATGTTTTTCAGGCTCAGGTCGTTGGTGGCATACTCCTTGGAAAAATTCAGCATCTTGGTCTGGTAGTCAATTTGCAGCTGGCTGAGCTGGGCCTGGGCTTCTTGCAGCTCCTGGCTCTCAATGTCCCCCAGCACAAACAGCAGATCCCCCTGCTCCACCTTGTCCCCTGTCTTCACGCACACGGAGCGGACCTCCCGGGTCTGGTTGAGGATGACCTCATAGCTCTCGTTGGCGGAGACCGTACCACTGCCGCGGATTTTGGCGTTGATGGTGCCGGAGGAGACCACCTGGGTGGCCACCTCGGGCAGGGAGTGGTTCATGATCGTCTGGGAAAAAAAGGTCAGCACCAACAGCACCGCCAGGAAAATGATGGCGATGGTCTTGATGAGCTCCCTTTTTTTGGATTTTTCTTTCACTTCCATAAATTCGTCATCCCTTTCTGACGGTTAGCCCTTCACGGAGCCCTGGTGGGCGATGCCTTCCACCAAGTAATCCTCGCCATGGAGGAACAGCAGGAGGCTGGGCACCATATAGATGGTGGCGATGGCGAAGGCCAGCCCCACCTCGTTGGCGTTGATCGTGGACAGGTACACAGACAGCGGCTGCTTCTCCGCGTCCTGCAGCAAGACAACCGGCTGCTCCACCATGTTCCAGTAGTCGATGAACACCAGGATTGCAATCGAATAGAGTGCGCTGCGGCACTGGGGCAGGCAGATATCCTTGAACACCTGCCACTCGCTGGAGCCGTCCAGCTTGGCCGCCTCGATGAGGGAGGCGGGGATGCGCCGCATGGATTTGGTCAGCAGGAACACGGAGAAGGGGGCGAAGGCCCCCGGGAAGATGATGGACCAGCGGGTATTCAGCAGGCCCAGCCAGTCGCTGACCAGGTAGTTGGGCACCAGCGTGACCTGGACGGGCATGAGCATCAGGATCACGTAGAAAAAGAACAGGAACGAGCGCACCTTCCCCCGCCAGCGGGTGAAGCCGTAGGCGGTGATGGAGGCCACGCCCAGCTGCAAGAGCATGATGGGCACCACCAAAATCACCGAGTTCCAGAATTTCAGCAGATAGTCCGGGCTCTTGATGAGCACGGTGATGTACTGGGAGAGCGTCACCTTGTCCGGGATGAACTTGAGGTTGACGGTCTCTGCGATGTAGGTCTTGCCATCGCTGCCGGAGACGTTTTTGAACACCTGCCCATAGTTGGCGCTGATCTCGCTCTGGGTCATAAAGGAGTTGGTGATGGTCAGCACCGTGGGCATCAGGAACGCCAGGGCGAAGCCCACCGACAGCAGCGTCAGCAGGGCGCGGCCCAGATAGTAGTTTTTCTTCATCCCTCCACGTCCTTTCCGAAGATGTCCTCTACTTTGAACAGCAACGCGATGATTGCCACCATCACCAGCGCCATCAGTACCGCCGCTGTCGCCATCTTCTGGTAGTCGGGCTGGTTGAAGGTGTTGTTCATGAAATGCTGCATCATGTACAGCCCGTCGTAGGGGTAGTTCCCCGTGAGCAGGTAGATCTCCCGGAAGACCTTGAAGGAGTTGATAATGGACAAAATTGCCACAAACAGCACCGTAGGGGAGAGGTAGCGCAGCTTGATATTGAAAAACTTGTGGGCTGCCGACGCCCCCTCCACATCCGCCACCTCCAGCAGCTCCTTGGGGATGTTGTTCAGGGCCGCCATGAACAAGATCATGTTGTACCCCAGGTTCTTCCACAGGAACAGCACCACGATCACCAGCAGGCAGTAGGGGGAATTGAGCCAGTCCACAGGATCCACGCCGAAATTGGCCAAAATCACGTTCAGCGACCCCCGGTAGTGGAACACCACCTGCCAGATGAGCACCACGCTGGCTACCGGCACCATCATGGGGCTGAGGAAAAAGGTGCGCAGCAGGCTCTTGCAGGGGATGCGGCACTCCAGCATCAGCGCCAGGGCCAGGCTCAGCGTGACAGCAAGAGGCACCGCTATAGCGGAAAACATAGCGGTGTTTTTGGCTGCGGTACGGAAGGAGGAGTTTTGCAGCACGGCCTTGAAGTTGTCGAGAAAAACGAACTCAGGGTTCATCGGGCTGCGGATGACGGAGTAGTACACCACCACCAGGAACGGCAGGATGAAAAACGCCGACACCCCCAGCACGCTGGGCCCCAGGAACGCCGCGGAGTGCATGGTGTCCCGGAGCTTGTCGTTGCTCCGGGCCCATGCCCTCTTGGCGGCGCGGGCCGCGCCCTGTTTGCTATTTTTTGCCTGTTTTTTACCGATTTTCATTGATATAGAGTTTTACGCGGCTCTGGATCTGGCTGGCAGTGTCATCCAGGCTCCGGTCGCCGGAGAAGTAGCTGCCCGCCACATCGGTGACGATGTCGTAGATGTTCTGGTCATAGCTGTAGAGGCTGTCCACGGCATTGTACAGCTCCATGACCTGGTCGTATTCGGCCTGGGTCGTGGCCATGATGTCGATCTGGAAGCCGTCCCAGCTCCAGCTGGAGTTGGAGATCTCGATGGGGTTGCCATTTTCATCCAGGACCTGGTTGCCGTTCTCGTCCGTCTCGTAGCCAGCGGGGGTCATGGCCTGCTTGACCACGAAGTCAAAGTCGGACTTGTTGGTGGGGAACCCGCCCATGCCCCAGAAGCTCTCGCTGTCCTCCTCTGTGAACTGGGGCAGGAGCAGGCGGCGGATAAAGGCCCACGCGCCCTCCTTGTCCTTACAGGTGCTGGACATGGCCAGGCCGCCGTATATGGAAAACGTGCTGCCCACGCTGCCATCCTCCTGGGGATAGCCCACGAAGCTGATATCGCCGCCGTAGAATGCCTTGTACATCTGGATATCCTCAAAGTCGCTGACAGCCATGCTCATGAGCATCTGGCGGCCGCTGGAAATCCGGCTGGGCTCGCCCTCGTAGTCGTCGGAATTGACGCTGTTCCAGTCGATCTCATCGGAGAAGCCGGAGCAGAACTCCAGCAGGGACTTGAACTCCGCACTCTCGAAGTTGCACTCGCCGGTCTCCCAGTTCACAAAGTCCTTCAGGTTCATGCTCATCACCGTGTTGAGCATCCCGGACTTGGTGTCGTATTGGCCGAAGAGGGCGCAGCCCTCGGGCATCTTGGACAGGGCCTCCTGCATATCCGCCAGGGTCCAGCTCATGCGGTCGCCTACCACGCCCTTCGCGCCCATAACAGTGCGGATGGAGAAGGTGTCAAAGGCCTGGTAGAGCTTGCCGTCGATCTCGGCTGCCTTGAAGACGTTTTCCATCAGCGTATCCCGGCTGATTTCCCCGTCGCCGTCGATGAAGGGCCACAGATCCTCCAGGATACCCTTGGCCACATACTGCTGGAGGGGAATGCCGTCGGTACACAGGATGTCGGGCACTTTGCCGGCGATGATCTCCGTGTTCAGCTTCGTCAGGCCTGCGCTGTTATCCTCCGCGGTGTTGAACTCAGAGTAATCACGCACTTCAATACGGTAGCTGCTGCTGGACTTGTTGAAGTCGATGATGGCGGTGCGCTCATCGTAGCCCAGGCCCATAGTGGCGTAGGTCAGCGTGGCCTTCTCCGGGATGGCGCTGCGCTCCGTGGCCGTCAGCACCGCCAGCTCCGTCTTCTGGCCGCCGCCCCGGCTGCCCCAGTTCTGGGTCATCACCGTTACCCGGCCGTCAGGCAGGAAATTAAAAAACTCGATGTCGTTCTTATTGATATCGGAATCGATCCAGCTCAGCAGACGCTCCCCCTCGCCGGTATCCTTCTTGTAGCCGTAGAGGGCGTCATTGTTGTCGTAATAGAAGAGGTAATCGCCGCCGCCGGAATAGGCGCTGTTGGCGTTCTGGGGCAGTATATACTCCTCGCCCCAGCCCTTGGCGGCCTTGTCGATGACGCGCACCTTATAGCCGTAGCTCTCAGTGGCAGGGTCGTTGTAGGAGCAGCAAAAGCCCACATTGCCATCGCTGAGGACCAGCAGGCTGTCGCCCCAGAGCTGTTCGTCCTCAATGACGAACTTGACGTTCATGGAGGGGTCCAGCACGGCCAGCTTCCCTGCGGTGCTGACAAACATGTCCCCGTCCTTGTCGAAGAGGCTGTTGTAGATGTAGTCCGCCTCCAGCTTCTCCAGCAGGCCGCTGGTGTCCACCTGGGCGATCTCATTGCCTGTGGAGTCCAGCTGGCGCTGGATCTCCCGCTCCTCGCTCTCGCCCCGGTACTCCCACTTGTTCCCTGTCTCCTGGTCGAAGCCCTCGGGCAGGTCAAATTTATACATATATATCTGCTCAGTCACCCACAGCGTCCCCTCCGCGCCGGCACGGAGGCTGCGCAGGTTGGAGCTGCCCTCATAGCCGTCCGGGATGGGGGTGGGAGTAAAATTCTCCAGCTCAGCAGCGGGGCCGCCGTCCAGGGGGATGCGGTAGATGGCGGAGCGGCTTTCATAGCTGGTGTAGGTCTCGCCGGTGGCGGGATCTGTCTGCTCGGTCTCCGTAGAGATGCTGCCCGCGATGTAGACGTTTTTCCCGTCGGAGCACCCGCCATCTATGTAGTCCAGTTTCAGGTCAAAATCAATAAACTCGGGCACATAGACCTTGCCGCTGAGGAGCGGGTCGCCGTCCTTCCCGTCCCCGTCCTTGCTGCTGCAGGCTGCCAGGCCCAGGGCGAGCACCAATGCCAGCAGGGCGGCTGTCAGCTTCTTTCCGTATACCTTCATGTCATCAAACCTTCTTTCTTCTTAACTGCGATGATCCCTATTATACAGCTCTATGCATCAAACTTGCATCGATTTCATATCGCAGTTGTTTGATTTTTTCTTAAATCCTCGCAAAGCCTACCGGTTCTCGTTGACGTAGAGCTTCACACGGCTCTGGATCTGGCTGGCAGTCTCATCCAGGCTCCGGTCGCCCTGGAAATAGGCGCCCGCCAGGTCGCTGACGATGTTATAGATGCTCTCGTCATAGTAGTACATGGTGTCGATGGCGTTGTAGAGCGCCATCAGCTGGTCATACTCAGCCTGGGTGGGGCGGGGGATCTCCCTCTCCACGTCCTCGGAGATCCAGATGGTGTCCTTGTATTCGATAGGGTTGCCGTCCTCGTCCAGGATGGGGTCGCCGTTCCCGTCCCTCTCATAGTTGGGCTCCATGGCCTTGGCAATGGCCTTTTCAAAATCAGCCTTGTTGACGTAGAATGTCCCGTCGTAGAACTTATCCTCCTCCCTGGGCAGGAGCTCCTGGCGGATGAAGGACCACGCGCCCTCCTTATCCTTGCAGGAGGCGGACATAGCCAGATTCGTCCCTCTGGAGGAGAAGCTGCTGCCTACGCTGCCATCCTCCATGGGGTAGCCCACGAAGGAGACATCCCCGCCAAAAATGGCCTTCTCCCCGGAGATGCCCCAGAGCAGATCGGAGATGTTGGTTTGGGACAACATCTGCTTGCCGCTGGCAATACGGGTGTTTTCGTCCTCCCATTCGGCGTTGTCGAATTCCTTATCCCAGTTAAATTCCGCGGGGAAGCTGTTGCAGAAGGAGAGGAGGGTTTTGAAGCTGTCGCTGTCGAAGCGGCACTCGCCGGTGCTCCAGTCCACGAAGCTGCCGGCGTTCACAGCCATAATCACGCGGAGCATACCGTCCTTGGTGTCGCTCTGGCCAAAGATGGAGCAGCCCTCGGGCATCCGGGACAGGGCCTCCTGGAGATCCGCCAGGGTCCAGCTCATCCGGTCGCCCACAATGCTGGCCGCACCCGCCACGGTCTGGATGTAGAAGCTGTTGAACACCTCATAGAGCTTGCCGTCCTGCTCGTCGGCCTGGAGCACCCGCTCCATCACCGCGCCGCGGCCCAGCTCCGGGTCGTTTTCAATGAAGGGCCATAGATCCTCCAGCAGCCCCCGGGCCCCGTACTGCCGCTGGGGCAGGGATGTGGTCTCCAGGATATCGGGCATATTCCCGGCGATGATCTCCGTGTTCAGCTTGGTCAGGCCCGCGGAGTTGTCCTCGCCGGTGTTGAACTCGGAGTAGTCCTGGACCTGGATGCGGTACTTGTCGCTGGTCTTGTTGAATTCGATGATCTTATTGCGGGTTTCGTAGAACAGGTACATGGTGCCGTAGGTCAGGGTGGTCTTCTCCGGCAGGGCGGAGCGGTCGGTGGCTGTCATCACAGCCAGCTCTACGGCCCTGCTGTCGCCCTTCCACTTCTGGGTGGCTGCCACCACCTGCCCTCCGTCCGTAAAGGAGAAAAAGGCCACCTCGTTGCGGTTGATGTCGGAGTCAATCCAGGAGAAGAGCTTCTCCCCCTCTGCGGCCCCGGCCTTGAAGCCGTAGATGCTGTCGTTATTCTGGTAATAGAAGAGGTAGTCCCCGCCGCCGGTGAAAACGGAGCTGGTGCTCAGCGGCATATTGTATGACGTCCCCCAGCCCTTGGCCTCCCGGTCAATGACCCGCAGCTGGTTGGTGGAGGTCTCCGTCTCCTGGTCGTAGCTGCTGTACAAAACGCCTATGCTGCCGTCAGCCAGCAGGGTCATTCTGCCCCACAGGTCCTCCTCCTTTATGGAAAAGAGGGTGTTGAGCTGGGGGTCCAACACAGCAATCTCCCCGTCAAGGAGGACATAACTGTTGCCGTCCCCGTCAAAGGCCATGCCGGAGATATATTCCATCTCCAGCTTCTCCATCAGGCCGTCCACGTCCAGCCGGGTCAGCTCATTGCCCGTGGCGTCCAGCTGCCGCCGGATCATGCTCTCCTTGTAGTTCTGGTAGGCCCACTGGTCGTCGGTCTCCGGGTTAAAGCCCTCGGGCAGGTCAAAGGTGTAGGCATACAGGTACTCTGTCACCCACAGCGTGTCGTCCGCGCCGGGTTCCAGGGACTGGATAGCCACATTGCCCTCCGCGCCCTCGGGGAGCTGGGGCGCTGTGTAGTTCTCCAGCTCGACCGCCTCGCCGCCCTCCAGGGGGATGCGGTAAATCGCTACACGGGACTCGTACTGATAGTACTCCTCGCCTGTGCTGGGATCCGTCTCCTTGGTCTCCTCGTGGGTCTCGCCGACGATATAGACATTCTCACCGGCAGTACAGC
The DNA here is from genome assembly GCA_910583885.1 of uncultured Oscillospiraceae bacterium. Taxonomy (GTDB): domain Bacteria; phylum Bacillota; class Clostridia; order Oscillospirales; family Oscillospiraceae; genus Pelethomonas. Next base: position 58,765 of record CAJUAC010000003.1, read on the forward strand.
CGCTGTTTATGTAGTCCACATTCAGCTTGCAGTCCATGAACTTAGGTACGTAGACCGTGCCGGACAGCTGCTTCTTGTCATCGCCGCCCTTGCTGCCGCAGGCCGCCAGCCCCAGCGCCATACTCAGCGCCAGCAGCAGGGCCGCCCACTTCCTTCCGCCTTGTTTCATGACGTTTCCTCCTATTCTATTACCATTTTGTTGGCCTCTTTTTTCTATAGACGCAGGCCGGGGGCAGAATGTTCCATCTGTATGTCCCATTCTACAGGCGCATGTATCATCTTTGCATCTTTTTTGCCGCGCTCCTGTTTCATTTTTCTGGCAAAGCAGGGCGTGCGCCCCAGCCAGCGGCTGCTGGCCGGGGCGCACGAGAGCATCTCAGGGCATATCCGGCGGGTCGATCTCCACCATGGCGGGGTTGTCCAGCAGATGCCCGTCCCGGGCGAAGCGGGAGCCGTGGCAGGGGCAGTCCCAGGAGTGCTCCTGCCGGTTGTACTTGAGGGCGCAGCCCATGTGGGGGCACCGGGGTACAGTAGGGGTCAGCAGGCTGGCCGCCGCCTCCAGGGCGTTGGCGGCCAGCTGGGGGCGCAGGATAGACCGGGAGGGGGAGAACAGGGCCGCATAGGGGTTGTTCCGCCCCTGGACCAGGTCTGCGAGCAGCATTGCCGCCGCCATGGATGAGGTCATCCCCCACTTGTTGAACCCCGCCGCCACGAAAAGCCCCGGCGTGCGGGCGGAATACTGCCCGATATAGGGGACCCCGTCCAGGGACATGCAGTCCTGGGTTGCCCAGCGGGCGGCCTCCCGGGCGTTGGGATAGGCCCTTTGGGCAAGGGCGGCCAGCTCCGCCCAGCCGCTCCCCTTCTTCCCCGTGCGGTGGCCGCCGCCTCCCAGCAGGAGCCCGCCTTGGTAGCTGCGGAAGGAGAGCCCGTCCTCCGCCCCATCCACGTACATCCCCTCCACCTCCGGCGCACCCTCCAGAGCCAGCACATAGGACCTGTGCTGGTAAAGCTTCAGGAAATAGCTTCCGTGCCGGTTGAGCAGGGGGAAATGGGTCGTAACGATCACCTTCCCCGCCCGGACAGCCCCGCCGCTGGTCTCGGCTCCGCCTTCCCGCAGGGACAGGACCCTCGTGTGCTCGTGGATGCGCAAGCCCTGGGCAATGGCGGCGACAAACCGCAGGGGATGGAACTGGGCCTGGCCTGGGAAGCACACCGCCCCCGCAGTGGGGATTGGCAGCGGCAGATCCGTTACCAGCCGGGCGGGGAACCCCAACTTTTCCAGAACGGACACCTCGTTTTCCAGCTGGTCTTTGCAGTTGCGGGTATACACATAGGCGTCCCGCTCCTGGAAATCGCAGTCAATCCCTTGGCAGAGCCTTCTGTACCGCGCCAACGCGGCCTCGTTGGCCTCCAGGTACAGGCGGGCGGCCTCCAGGCCAGATTCCCGGGCCAGCCTGCTGTAGATCAGCCCGTGCTGGGAGGTCATCTTCGCGGTGGTGTTCCCCGTGACGCCGCCGCAGATCCGGTCCGCCTCCAGCAGGAGATAGTCCACCCCCGCCTGCTCCAGGAAGTAGGCACACAACATCCCGGCCATCCCGCCGCCAATAATCAGCACATCCACCTGCGCGCCGCCCGTCAGGGCATCAAACTGCGGCAGATGCGCCGTCTGTTCCCAAATCGAGCGCATACCATCACCTCTTGGTAGGCAGTATGCGCCCTTTCCGTCAAATTATGAGCCGCGTAAAATTGGAGGGCAACGGGTAAACTAACCCCATCTCAATAAAGGAGTTCGATGGTGATGATTGAACAGGATACGATCCGGCTTCTGCGGGAATGTGACGCAGGGGTCAAGATGGGGACATCAACCATGGACGGCGTGCTCAGCCACGTCAAGGGCAGCGCGTTCCGGGACTATCTGTCCAGCTGCAAGGCGGCGCATGAGGCGCTGGATAACGAGATCCAGGCCCTGCTGGACCGCTACCATGACAGCGGGAAGGAGCCCAACCCTCTGGCCAAGGGCATGTCCTGGATGAAAACCAATATGAAGCTGGGGATGGATGGCTCCGACCAGGCCATTGCAGACCTGATGACAGACGGCTGCAACATGGGGGTAAAATCCCTCAGCCAGTATCTCAACCAGTACCAGGCCGCCGACGAAGCGTCGAAAAATATCGCCAAACGCCTGATCGGCCTGGAGGAGCAGATGGCCGCCAACATCCGCCAGTACCTGTAACAAGGCCCCCTCCCCCGCACGGAGCGTATCGGGGGAGGGGGGCCTTGCCTGTTATGTCCCCAGGAGGAAGCCCGCCCGGGCCAGCTCCTCTTGCACCCTGGCGAACGCCGCCTCGTCCGGGCAGTCCAGGGTATGGAGATGGACGCCCTCCGTCAGCAGGGACAGGGGCTGGGCCGCGCTGGCGCGGAGGATGAACTGGCGTACTTCATACCGGCTGGAGAGCTGGAGGGCCCCGGTCAGCTGGCCATAGACCGGGTGCTCCACAATTACATCCAGCACTGTACAGCCGTTGTCCACAATCATTTGCAGCTCCGCCTCCATCTCCCCGGCGGTGTGGCGGCAGGCTACCCGGCGCAGCAGCCCCTTTTGCTCCCGCTGGATCATGTAGCCCCTGGCGGTAGCGGAGATCGCCGCGCCCCCAGCCCGCAGCAGGGCCACATCCCCTACAATCAGCTGGCGGCTGACGCCGAAGCGGCGGGCCAGCACGGAGGCGCTGATAGGCTGTTCCCCCTGGCTCAATACCTCCAACACGGCAGCCCGGCGCTGCTCTGCGGTCATGGAAATGCCCCCCTCCGGCAAATTGCCACTGCTATTCTGGTTTTCAGTATAAACACTTTTCTACGGTTCGTCAAGGGCGGGCGCGGCCAAACACAGGGTTAAAGGGAATCAAACGGAAGGCTTTCCAGCTTTCTCGGAAAACACCTGCTTCGTCGGGCCGGTGTTGGAATATAGCGTATCCTTTGACGGCAAATGGAGGGTGGTGGATTTGATGATTACCACCGTTGCCGCCACAAGTGACAGCTTGGACTACACATGGAAAATCTGACGGGCATATCAGCGCCCATCAGATTTTCCATGTGCAGTCCCCTGTAAACTGTACTTTTATCAAAAAAAACAAAAACCGGCGTCCCGCAGGACGCCGGCAGCGTGGTGTTTCAACTCAGTGGCGGACAATGCGCACAGCTGGCAGGAGCTTCTGATGATACCACGAGCGCATGTGCCAGCCCACAGCCTCGCTTACCTCCCGGGAGGCTACCAGCTTATCCGCCAGCGTCAGCACCCAGGCTTCAGAGTTTTTCGGCCAGGGAGCCAGGGGGAACATGTGGCTGGTGATCGCCTCGCGCTGGCGCTGGTCCAAGCCAAACAAACGGTTGGCCCGTCGGGCCGCGTGGGCGCCGTGGATGAAAGCGTGCATGTGGCTTAGCCGCTTCCAGCCGGTGTAGTGCTGTGTGTAGCGGCGGTGGCGCTCACTCTGCCAGTCGTAGCCAAAGAAGTCGTGGAGGAGCGCAGCGCGCGTCACAGCCCGCACCCGATCCTCCCGCATATGAAACCGCTTAGCCAGGCGGTAGGCACACTTCGCTGTATCCACAGAGTGGGCGTACAGGGAGTTCTCCCCACCGTGGTGGGGGCAGGCGCGCAGTTGTACAAAAAGCGGATGGGTCACGATGTCGTCTGTTATTTTCTTAAAATTTTCAGTCAAGACCGTCCCTCCATCACTCCGCCCGGAGGCGGAAAATTTTGCTGACTTACAGCTCACTTTATTATATACAGGTTTCACCCCGAAATGCAAGAGGAAATTTATCTCTGTGGCTCTTTGGCCCGGCCGAGTTCCTCCTGTTGTATCGCCATGGACATCCCGTCAGAAATAATGGCCGCAGCACTTACGCTTTGCCGTTTTGGAGCTACCATCCTGAACCCCTTTCCAGAGGCCTTTCTTGTTGAAAAAAAGGGGGCATCTCCAGTTTCGTTATTTTGAAAAAACGGAGCCGGCTTTGGGGCTTTTCCATTTTATGAACTATATTTTCTCCATATTTACAAAAAAACACCGCATTTTCATGCAGTGTTCTTGTTGTGCATCTTTTTTTTCAACACATTTTGGTACGGGTAGTGGGACTCGAACCCACACGCCTTGCGGCACGGGAACCTAAATCCCGCGTGTCAACCAATTCCACCATACCCGCATACTGAAACGGAAACTATGTCTTAGCCAGGGAAATGCTTCTTTTCGTTACATTATCCATAGATACCGGGCAATATCCCCACAAAGTATCAACATAGAATTTCTATCAGCATCACTCTAGTTAGCAACATCGTTTGTACGAGATCGCTCATCCTGCAACCATAGTTGCTGCATCATTCCTCTGATCTCAATCCAACTATTCATGCGTTAAGCATATTATACCGATAGAATCACAATTTGTAAAGTAGGAAATTTACATAAGCAAGATAAAGTAAGTTTATATAAGCAATGTAACAACCTCAGCGCATGTTCCTGTTTCCGAGGCATACCTGTTGTGATATTTGCCAAAAAATCCGGCAAAAATTGTAATATGAAACAAAAAGCAGTACATGAAAAATTTTTTATTGACAAATTGACAAACCTGATATATTTTAATCATAGAACAAAACAATAGATTACTTGAATTCTCTATATCAATAATTAAATATTCGGATGAACGGCCTAGGAGAGTCCGCGAAAGCGGCGCCGAAGGAGCAACTGCCATTCTCTCTCAGGTAAAAGGGACTGGGCCGGGACGAAAATCTGGAAAGCGCTGCGGCGCACCGACGGGGCAACCGGGCATATCCACCCGGGAATCTCTCAGGTTATGATAAACAGAGGCGTGACAATATTTGTCGCGCCCTGTTTTTTGCGCCAAGCCGGTATAAGAAATAGGCCACGGAACGGGGCCTATTTTTCTTTTACAGAAAAAACTCTCAGGAGGACACAACCTTATGAGCCATCTCAAGCGTACCCAGCTCTACGACGTCCACACCGCCGCCAGTGCCGCTATGGTGGATTTTGGCGGCTGGGAGATGCCCATGGAATACCCCACCAAGATCGTGGCCGAGCATCTGTACACCCGCAGCCATTGCAGCCTCTTCGACGTATCACACATGGGGCGTATCCTAGTGGACGGAACGGACGCCATCTCCTTTCTTCAGCACGTCCTCTCCAGCGACGTGTCCGCCTTGGCGGTAAACCAAGCCCAGTACGCTATCATCCCCAACGAGAATGGCGGCGCGGTGGACGACGCCTACCTCTACCGCTTTGAGGAGGCGCGCTACCTGCTGGTGGTCAACGCCGCCAATACGGAGCGGGATCTCCTCCACCTGGAGAGCCAGCTTGGCAGCTTTGACGCACGGATGACTGCCATCACCGGCGATTACGCAGCCATCGCTGTCCAAGGTCCCAAGTCGGATGAGATTTTGCAGGTTCTCACTGGCGGCGAGGCGGTCACTGAGCCCAGGCGCAACGCTTTGCGCTCCCTGCTGCTCGAGGGGCACAGTGCCCATGTGGCCCACACCGGCTACACCGGCGAGCCCCTCAGTTACGAAATCTACATCCGCAGCAAAGATGCCGTGTGGCTTTGGAACCGCCTGCTGGAGCTGGGGGCGCGTCCCGCCGGCCTGGGGGCCCGGGACACCCTGCGCCTGGAGGCCTGCCTGCCCCTATATGGCCACGAGCTGGGCCTGGATCCGGAAGGGAGGGAGATCCCCATCTTTGCTGTCCCCCTAGCCCGGTTTGCGGTCAGTTTCTCCGGACAGAAGGGGGACTTTGTGGGCCGGAAGGCTCTGGAAAAACAGCATGAGGCGCTCCTCCGCATCCAGAACAAGGACTTCTCCAACTTAACGGATCTTCCCCGACGGATTCTGCCCATCGCCCTGCTGGACAAAGGGGTCATGCGCTCGGGTATGCCGGTATACAACGGAGACCAGCAGATCGGATGTATCACTAGCGGCACTATGATCCCCTATCACGTCTTCGGGGACGAGAGCGGGGCGGCCGCTATCCAGAACCAGACTGGCAAGCGGTCTATCGGCCTTGCCATAGTGGACAGCACCACTGCAATTGGCGATACGGTACAGGTCGATGTCCGGGGCCGCAGGCTCCAGGCTGTGGTAACTGCCCGCCACATGCGCATAGACGGCCCCTTTGCCCGTCCCGTCCTCTGCTGAGCGGACAAGGCGTAGGTTTGGCCCTGCTTTCCTAAAAATTTATAAGGACCTGCATTCCCAAGAGGGTAAGGCTGTGGTAGAATAACCGCATGGAAGACAAAGGCCGAGCGTCGTATCCCAGCGACCGGACAGCTGAGCAGTGGGAAGAAATCGCCCCACTGTAATACGGGAATGCGCAACTGCACATGGAGCAAGCGGGAATTGACGGAGGGAAAACGAAAGGCAGAAGGCGGCACACCGTAGTGGATGTGCCGGGCTGCTTGTGGTTCATGCTGTCAATATTCATGACACAACAGGTGGACTATCCACCACTAAACGGGCGTATGAGAGGTATCTGTCTGTTCAGAAGTCCTGTGCGGACAATGAGTTTTCCGTCTTTTCCGCTATTATCCAATTCTATATTTTAGGAGGAACAAAACATGACTTTCCCTGCTGAACTGAAGTATTCCAAGGACCACGAGTGGGTGAAGCTGCTGGACGACGCCACCGCGCTGGTGGGGATCACCGATTTTGCCCAGAGTGAGCTGGGGGATCTGGTGTTCATCAACCTGCCCCAGGAGGGGGACGGTGTCACCGCTGACGAGCCCTTCTGCGACGTGGAGTCCGTCAAGGCGGTCTCCGACGTGGTCAGCCCCGTCACCGGCGTGGTGGAAGAGGTCAACACCCAGCTGGAGGATGCGCCCCAGAAGCTCAATGAGGACCCCTATGGCGCCTGGATTGCCAAGATCAAGGACGTCTCCGCCTTCGGAGAGCTGCTGAACGCCCAGGAGTACGAGGCCTTTACCCAGAAGTAAGATGGATGCGGGAGGGGCCTTTGGGCCCCTCCCTGCCTTCAGGAAAGGAAGAAAGTATTATGGGAAGCTATATACCCAACACCCGGGCCCAGCAGGAGGCCATGCTCACTGCCTTGGGCGTGGACCGGGTGGAGGATCTCTTTGCGGCGGTGCCCCGTGAGATGCTGGTGGACCGCCTGGATCTGCCGGAGGGCCTCAGTGAGCTGGAGGTCCGCCGGACGGTCAGTGCCATGGCCGCCAAAAATAAGGTCTATGATACCATCCTCCGGGGCGCGGGGGCCTACCGCCATTTCATCCCCTCGGTGGTGAGGAGCGTTGTCAGCCGGGAGGAGCTGGTCACTGCCTATACCCCCTACCAGGCGGAGATCAGCCAGGGCATCCTGCAAGCCATCTTTGAGTATCAGACCATGATCTGCGCCCTGACGGGCATGGAGGTTTCCAACGCCTCCGTCTACGACGGCTCCACCGCCGCCGCTGAAGCCCTGGCCATGTGCCGGGAGCGGAAACGGAATACGGCCTATGTCTCCGCCTGCGCGGACCCCCAGGCCATCGCGGTGATGCGGACCTACTGCTTCGGCTCCGGTATGGAGCTGAACGTGATCCCGGAGAAGGACGGCCGCACGGACCTGGAAGCCCTCAAGACCGCCCTGGGCGCGGACGCCGCCTGCGTGTACATCCAGCAGCCCAACTACTACGGCAATCTGGAGGAAGCCCGGGCCATCGGCGAGGCCGTCCACGCTGCCGGGGCGAAGTACATCATGGGCTGCAACCCCATCGCCCTGGCGGTAATGGAGACCCCCGCCGCCTGCGGCGCGGATGTGGCCGTGGGCGAGGCCCAGCCCCTGGGATTGGATACCGCCTTTGGTGGGCCGTACCTGGGCTACATGGCCGCGACCAAGGCCATGTTCCGCAAGCTGCCCGGCCGCATGGTGGGCCAGACCCGCGACGCGGACGGCAATGTGGGCTATGTGCTCACACTCACCGCCCGGGAGCAGCACATCCGCCGGGAGAAGGCGTCCTCCAACATCTGCTCCAACCAGGCGCTGTGCGCCTTTGCCGCCGGGGTGTACCTCTCCGCCATGGGCGCGGAGGGCCTGCGGCAGGCCGCTCAGCTCTCCATGAGCAAGGCCCACTATCTGGCCTGTGAGCTGGAGAAGATCGGGATGCCCCGGATTCATGCCGGCGAGTACTTCCACGAGTTTGTATGCAAATGCGAAAAGCCCGGGGCGGTGCTGAAGGCCCTGGACGAGAACGGCATCCTGGGCGGCCTGCCTGTGGAGGGCGGCCTGCTCTGGTGCGTCACCGAGCTGGTATCCAGGGAAGAACTCGACCGGGCCGTAGCCATCATCAAGGAGGTGGGCTGAGATGAAACTGATTTTTGAGAAGGGCGCTCCCGGCCAGCACCTGACCCTGATGCCCGCCTGCGACGTGCCGGAGGTGAATCTCTCCAGGCCCCGCACGGAGCCCCTGGAGCTGCCTCATGTATCCGAGACGGAGCTGACCCGCCACTACACAGCCCTGGCCAAGCGGGTTCACGGCGTCAACGACGGGTTCTATCCCCTGGGCTCCTGCACCATGAAGTACAACCCCAAGATCAACGAGGACATGGCAAATCTCCCCGGCTTCGCCCAGATCCACCCCCTCCAGCCGGAGGGGACGGTCCAGGGCTGCCTGGAGGCGCTGGATGCCTCCGCCAGGCTCCTGGGGGAGATCACCGGCATGGACGCCATGACCTTCCAGCCCGCCGCCGGGGCCCATGGCGAATTCACCGGCCTGCTGCTCATCAAGGCGTATCACACCCACCGGAACGACGCCGCCCGGACCAAAATCATCGTCCCCGACTCCGCCCACGGCACCAACCCCGCCTCCGCAGTGATGGCTGGCTTCACGGTGGTGAACATCCCCTCCGGCCCGGACGGGTGCGTGGACGTGGAGGCCCTGCGCAGCGCCGTGGGCCCGGACACTGCCGGGCTCATGCTCACCAATCCCAACACCGTGGGCATCTTTGACAAGAATATCCTGGAGATCACGAAGACCGTCCACGACGCAGGCGGGCTCTGCTACTACGACGGGGCCAATCTGAACGCGGTCATGGGCGTGGTCCGGCCCGGGGACATGGGCTTTGACGTGATCCATCTGAACCTCCACAAGACCTTCTCCACCCCCCATGGCGGCGGCGGCCCCGGCTCCGGCGCGGTGGGCTGCAAGAAGCTTTTGGCACCCTTCCTCCCCGGCCCTGTTGTGGCAGAGGATGGGACGGGCTATCACCTGGTTCAGCCTGAGCACTCCATCGGAAGGATGAAGAATTTCTATGGCAACTTTGCTGTGATCGTCCGGGCCCTGACCTATGTGCTCACCCTGGGGCGGGAGGGCATCCCAGAGGCGGCGAAAAACGCGGTGCTCAATGCCAACTATATGATGAAGCGTCTGTCGGAGAAGTACGCCATGGCCTACGCCGGACCGTGTATGCACGAATTTGTCATGTGCCTCCAGGATCTGAAGGACGCCACCGGCTGCTCTGCCATGGACATTGCCAAGGGCCTGCTGGATCACGGCATCCATCCGCCCACGATGTATTTCCCCCTCATCGTCCATGAGGCGCTGATGATCGAGCCTACGGAGACCGAGAGCCAGGATACCATGGATGCGGTCTGCGGTGTGTTCCTGCACCTGTGGGATGTGGCCCACAACGACCCCCAGGCCCTCCACAACGCCCCCACCAAAACCCCGGTGCGCCGCCTGGATGAGGTGGGCGCGGCCCGGAACCCGGTTTTGCGCTATATCCCCCATGATTAAGCGCATTTTTCTCTACCGCACGGGCTGCACTGATCCCTACCGCAACCTGGCGGTGGAGCAGTACCTGCTGGAGACGGTGCCGGAGGACGCCTGCACCCTCTACCTGTGGCAGAACCGCCGCACAGTGGTCATCGGCCGCAACCAGAACGCCTGGAAGGAGTGCCGCGTCACGGCGCTGGAGATGGATGGCGGCTTTCTGGCCCGCCGCCTCTCCGGCGGCGGCGCGGTGTTCCATGACATGGGCAACCTGAACTTCACCTTCTTAGTGAACCAGACGGACTACGATCTGTCCCGGCAGCTGGGGGTCATTGTGGAGCTGTGCCGGACCCTCGGCATTCCGGCGGAGTGCTCGGGCCGCAACGACGTGCTCGCGGACGGGCGGAAATTCTCCGGCAACGCCTTTTATGCACACAACGGGAAACAATACCACCATGGCACCCTGCTGGTGGATGTGGACATGGCGGCGATGGGCCGCTATCTCAGCCCCTCCCACGCCAAGCTGGAGGCCAAGGGGGTGGCGTCGGTCCGCTCTCGCGTGGTCAACCTCCGGGAGCTGAGGCCGGAGCTGACCGTCAATGCGATGGCGGAGGGGATGGAGGACGCCTTCCAGACAGTCTATGGCCTGAAGGCAGAGCGCTTGGAGGAGCGGGATCTGGACAGCGGCAGGATTGACGCTCTCATAGCGCACAACGCCGGCTGGGAGTGGATCTACGGTCGGGAGCTGGCCTGTACCCTCCAGTGCGGGGACCGGTTTGCCTGGGGTGAGGCGGAGCTGCGTCTGGCCGTGGAGGGCGGGATCATTGCCCAAGCGGCGGTGTACACAGACGCCATGGACTGGACCCTGGCCCCAGCGGTGGAAGGGGCCCTCACAGGCTGCCGTTTCCGACTGGAGGAGATGGGACAGCGCCTGCGCGCCGCCGCCCTGGAGGACAGGGTCCGGGAGGATCTATGTGCGCTGCTGGCCCGGCAAAATATATAGGATGGAGGAACAGACGTATGGAACACTACGGATTACTTGTTATTGGTGCGGGGCCCGGGGGCTATGAGGCGGCCCTGCGCGCCGCCAAGCTGGGGATCAGAACTGCCGTCGTGGAGAACCGGGATGTGGGCGGCACATGCCTCAACCGGGGCTGCATCCCCACCAAGAGCCTGCTGCACGCTGCGGAGATCGCTGTAGGCCTGGAGAAGGGTGTCGAATGGGGAATTACCGCCGAAAGCCTCTCTGTGGACTTTGCCGCCGTCCACCGGAAGAAAACAGAGGTGACAGAGAAGCTCCGCGCCGGTGTGGAGGGCCTGCTCAGGCAGAAAAAGGTGGAGCTTCTCCAAGGCACCGGCACCATCCTGGCGCCAAACCGGGTGTCTGTGGACGGGACTGAGTACAGCGCGGACAACATTCTGATTGCCACCGGCTCCGTCCCCGCCCGTCCCCCGATCCCTGGCCTGGAGCACGCCATCACCTCTGACGAGGTGCTCTCGGACCAGGCGCGTGTTTACAGGTCCCTGGTCATTATCGGCGGCGGGGTGATCGGCGTGGAGCTGGCCTGCGTCTATCAGGCTATGGGCTGTCAGGTGACGATCGTGGAGGCCATGGATCGCATCCTGCCCAACATGGACCGGGAGATCTGCCAAAATATGGCCATGCTCCTCAAGCGCCGGGGCGCGGCGGTGCATACCGGCTGCATGGTCAGCGCGGTGGAGAAGGACGGGGACGGTCTTGCGGTCCGCTATACCTGCAAGGACCAGCCCGGGGAGGCCCGGGGGGAGGCGGTTCTGTGCGCCATCGGCCGCCGCCCCAATACGGCGGGCCTCTTCGGCGAAGGCTTTGCTGTGGATATGGAGCGGGGCCGAATTCTGGTGGATGAGCATTTCCAGACCAGCGTGCCCGGTGTGTACGCCATTGGGGATGTTTCCTCCAAAATCCAGCTGGCCCATGTGGCTGCCGCCCAGGGCATCGCCTGTGTGGAGCGGCTGGCGGGCCGGGAGCCGCTGGTGGATGCAGCCCTGGTTCCCAGCTGCATTTACACCAGCCCGGAGATCGCCTCCATCGGCATCACCGCCGATGAGGCCAAGGCCGCTGGCCGGGCGGTGAAGGTGGGTAAAGCCCTCATGTCCGCCAACGGCAAGACGGTGATTGCCGCCGGGGAACGGGGATTTATCAAGATCGTGGCCGACGCCTCCACCGGAGTCGTCCTGGGCGCCCAGCTCATGTGCGAGCGGGCCACAGACATGCTCTCGGAGCTGACAGAGGCGGTGGTCAACGGCCTGACCGCCCGGCAGCTGGCCCGGGTCATGCGGCCCCACCCCACCTTTGAGGAGGCGGTGTCCGCCGCCGTGGAGGATCTTCTGGAGAAGCTGGAGAAATGAGGGGACCTCAGAAGCGGTCCTGCGGGAAAATCCCCGGCAGAGCCGTTTCCGGGGCCCTATCCCTGAGAAATATATGGACGGGAGCTTGCACATGCGTCATATCCATGTGAAACAGCTGGAGGTCTTGGCAGCCATGGTCTGGAGCTGATCCCAGCCGCAGATCTCGTAGATGATGTTGCGCACAAAGGCGCTGCCCGTGAAGTCCGGCAGGGCGGGGTAGGCCACCCTGCCGGGGTACTGCTGGCAGTAAGCCAGAGGACAGGCACGCGGATAGGCGTGCCTGTCCTCTGGCTGGTATAATCAGCACAGCTGAAATATGAAAGTGGCTATCCTACGAGGGGGTCCCGCCCAAGTGCAGGCGGAACCCCCTATATCATATCTTCTGCCAGTCAGTTCACGCCGCCCAGGGCCTGCATCATTTTCTCCCGCTTGGTCACGGAAAAGGTGTGCTTTTTCCCGTTCTTCAGCTTCACCTTAATCCCGGTGGGGATGATCTTGATCAAGCCAGGGCCCACGTTGCACTTTTTCAGCTCCGCTACGTCGGACAGCTCAAACTCCACGGCGTTCTCCTTTGCCGCACCAAGGATCGTCTTATAGCGGAACGCACAGCGCTGGTTGGTCACCTGGTACAGGCCAGACCCCTGCCCCAGCCCTTCCCACAGGTCGCCGGACATCTCCAGCATCACCTTTTCATTCTCACGCAGCTGTAAAAGATCCACACTCGTTCCTTCCCTTCACTCATAAAATTCAGGAAACGGGCACACGGACGCGTCCCCTGCTTCCAGGCAGAGTATACCAAAAAACGCCGGATTTCGCAAGGGGGGGCATACTGCTTTTGTGTCATCCCACCCCATGGCAGGCAGGACAGGCGCAGGATGTTCCTGCGCCCGTCCGATCCGCTTATTTCCCGTAATATGCCCGCAAGTACATTTCCTTGATCTCGCTCATCAGAGGGTATCTGGGATTCGCGCCGGTACACTGGTCATCAAAGGCCTGCTCCACCATGGCATCCAGGGTGTCCAGGAAGTCCTTTTCTTCCACACCATAATCCCTGATAGATGCCTTGATGCCCACTGCCCTCTTCAGCTCCTCGATCTTCCCGATGAGCTTCTGCACAGCCTCCCCGTCGCTCTGGGCGCTGATGCCGCAGAAACGGGCGCACTCGGCATACCGGGCCATGGTGTGGGGGAATTGGTACTGGGAGAAGGTCCCCATCTTGGCCGGGCACTCCGCACTGTTGAACTCCACCACCAGGGAGATCAGCAGGGCATTCGCCACGCCGTGGGGCAGGTGGTGGAACGCCCCTAGCTTGTGTGCCATGGAGTGGCACACGCCCAGGAAGGCATTGGCAAAGGCCATCCCCGCCAGGCAGGATGCGTCAGCCATCTTCTGCCGGGCCTCCAGGTCCGTCCCGTCTGCATAGGCAGCAGGCAGATAGTCAAAGACGTTCTTCATCGCCTTCAGCGCCAGGCCGTCGGTGTAATCGGTGGCCATCACGGAGGCATATGCCTCCAGTGCGTGGGTCAGCACATCTACGCCGCTGGCGCTGGTCAGCCCCTTGGGTTGGCTCATCATGTTGTCTACGTCCACAACCGCCATGTTGGGCAGCAGCTCATAGTCCGCCAGGGGGTATTTCACACCGCTGTCCTGGTCGGTAATCACTGCAAAGGGCGTCACCTCGCTGCCGGTACCGGAGGAGGTGGGAATGGCCACAAAATAGGCCTTTTCCCCCATCTTGGGGAAGGTATATACCCGCTTGCGGATATCCACAAAGCGCATGGCGAGATCCTGGAAGTCCACCTCCGGGTGCTCATACATCACCCACATGATTTTGCCGGCGTCCATGGCGGAGCCGCCGCCCAGGGCAATGATGACATCAGGCTGGAAAGCCGCCATGGCCCTGGCGCCCTCCTGGGCGTTGGCAAGGGTGGGGTCTGGCTGGACGTTGGAGAATACGGTATAAGCGATCCCCAGCTCGTCGAGCTTGTCAGTGATGGGCTTCGTGTAGCCGTTTTGGCAGAGGAAGGTGTCCGTGACGAGGAACGCCCGCTTCTTCCCCAGCACGTCACGCAGCTCGTTGAGGGCCACCGGCATACAGCCCTTCTTGAAATAGACCTTCTGAGGGGCCCGGAACCACAGCATATTCTCTCTCCTCTCCGCGACAGATTTGATGTTCAGCAGGTGCATGGGGCCCACGTTCTCACTGACAGAGTTCCCGCCCCAGGAGCCGCAGCCCAGTGTCAGGGAGGGGCGCAGCTTGAAATTGTAGAGGTCTCCGATGCCGCCGTGGCTGGAGGGGGTGTTGACTACCACGCGGCAGGCCCGCATGGCGCTGGCAAACTGGTCCAGGCGGTCCCTCCGGTTGGGGTTGATGTACAGGGAGGCGGTGTGGCCGATGCCGCCGTCCTCTACCAGCTTTTCCGCCTTGGCTACTGCCTCATCAAAGGTGCCCGCCCGGTACATGGCCAGTATGGGGGAGAGCTTCTCGTGGGCAAAGGGCTCGCTGATGTCCACGCTCTCCACCTCACCGATGAGGATTTTCACTGTGGGATCCACGCTGATCCCCGCCATCCCGGCGATCTTCGCGGCACTCTGGCCCACGATCTTGGCGTTGAGCACGTCATTGACGAGGATGGTTCCGCGCACCTTATCCAGCTCATCGCCGGTAAGGAAATGGCAGCCCCGGGCAGCAAACTCCCGCTTCACCTCGTCATAGATGTCCCCCAGCACCGTGACAGACTGCTCACTGGCGCAGATCATGCCGTTGTCAAAGGTCTTGGAGTGGATGATGGAGCTGACGGCCATCTGGATATCCGCCGAGCTGTCAATCACTACAGGGACGTTGCCCGCCCCTACGCCCACGGCGGGCTTGCCGGAGGAGTAGGCCGCCTTTACCATGCCCGGGCCGCCGGTAGCCAGGATCAGGTCCGCCTCCTGCATAGCCTGGTTGGTCAGCTCCAGGGAGGGGGCGTCGATCCAGCCGATCACCCCCTCGGGTGCGCCCGCCTTGACAGCGGCCTCCAGGACAATCCGGGCGGCCGCAATGGTGCAGGCCCTGGCCCGTGGATGGGGGGAGAAGAGAATGGCGTTGCGGGTTTTCAAGGCAATGAGGGCCTTGAAAATGGCGGTGGATGTGGGGTTGGTGGTGGGGATCACTGCGGCGATGAGGCCCACGGGCTCGGCAATCTTCCGGAAGCCGAAGGCCGGGTCGTCCTCGATCACGCCGCAGGTCTTCATGCCCTTATAGGCGTTGTAGATGTACTCCGCAGCGTAGTGGTTCTTGATGACCTTGTCCTCCACTACGCCCATGCCGGTCTCCTCCACGGCCATCTTTGCCAGGGGGATGCGCTGCATATTGGCAGCCTTGGCCGCCTCGAAGAAGATGCGGTCCACCTGCTCCTGGGAATAGGCGGCAAACTGCCGCTGGGCCTGGCGCATGGCCGCGAGCTTTTCTGCGAGGGCCTGGGCGCTGTCAATCGTGGTATTGTAATCAGCCATTGGTCTGTCCTCCCATAGTCGATCAGAATCGGGTGAAACCGTTTCGTTAATTATTTAACAATTTCACTGTTGACAGTATAGCACTTCGTTAAACTTTTGTCAATAGCCTCTGTAAAATCATTTTGCCAAATGTGGCACACAACGTCAGGCAGCCCCCGCTTCCAAAAAGCGGGGGCTGCCTGCAAAAACGCTATCAGGTTGGGGCCGCTCAATCCCTCTGCCAGGGGAACCGGAACCGCTTGCGGCCCTTCAGGCGCTTGAGGGCCTCTTCCGCCTCCTCACAGTCCTGCTGTGCGGCTTTTTGATAGAGCTGCTCTGCCTTTTTCAGATCCTTGGCCACGCCGCGGCCCGCCTCATAGCACTGCCCCAAGCTGTACTGGGCGCGGGCGTTCCCCTTCTCCGCCGCCTGGCGGTAGAGGGCCGCTGCCCTGGCGGCGTCCCGCTGTACCCCCATCCCCTTCTCATAGCAGACGCCCAGGGCACAGGTGCCGTCGGCATAGCCGGCCTCGTGGGCCTGGATGTACAGCCCCGCCGCCTTTTTCCAGTCCTTTGCTACGCCAAAGCCATTTTCGTAGCACTCCCCCAGGAAAAACTGGGCACGGGGGTGGTTCTGCCCCGCCGCCTTGGCAAACCAGGCAGCCGCCTGGCCGTCGTCCTCCTCCACAGCAATGCCGTGGTAGTAGAAGAACCCCAGGTTGCATTGGGCGCGGGCATTGCCCTGCTCCGCCGCCTGGCGGTACAGCCGCGCCGCCTCCTGTACGTCCGCCTCCACGCCCCGGCCCAGCTCATAGCACAGACCCAGGGCACAGGTCCCCCCGGCATACCCGTTGTCATGGGCAGCGCGGTAGAACGACAGCGCCCGCCCCAGGTCGGCGCCTACGCCGTAGCCGTGCTCGTAGCACTCCCCCAGCAGCATCTGGGCGCGGGGGTAGCCGCTCTGGGCTGCCTTTTCAAACCAGTGTACCGCCTGGAGGTTGTCCTCCTCCAGGCCGATGCCCTGATAATAGCAGTACCCCAAGCAGCACTGGGCGCGGGCATTCCCTCTTTCCGCCGCCTGGCGGTAGAAGGACGCCGCCTTTTCCTTGTCAATGGCTACGCCGTAGCCATACTCATAGCACTCCCCCAGCAGCATCTGGGCACGGGGATAGCCGCTCTGGGCCGCCTTATCGAACCAGCGCACCGCCTCCCGGTCATCCTCCTCCACGCCGATGCCCTGGTAGTAACAGTACCCCAGGCAGCACTGGGCGCGGGTATTCCCCTTTTCCGCCGCCTGGCGGTAGAGGGACACTGCCTTCTTCTGATCCTGCTCCACGCCGTCCCCGAATTCATAGCAAACCCCCAGCGCACAGGTGGCCGGCAGGTAGCCCTGGGCATGGGAGGCCTGGTAGAGCTCCGCCGCCCGCTTCTCGTCCTGCTCCACGCCATAGCCATGCTCACAGCACTCCCCCAGCAGCATCTGGGCACGGGGGTAGCCGCTCTGGGCCGCCTTTTCAAACCAGCGCACCGCCTCGGCATCGTCTTCCTCTACGCCGACCCCTTGGTAGTAGCAGTAGCCCAAGCAGCACTGGGCGCGGACGTGCCCCTTCTGTGCCGCCTCGCGGTAGAGGGCCACCGCCTTTTCCTTGTCCATCTCCACGCCGCAGCCACTTTCATAGCACAGCCCCAGCGCACAGGTTGCCGGGGTGTGGCCGCCCTCGTGGGCGGCCTGGTAGAGCTCCACTGCCCGCTTCTCGTCCTGCTCCACGCCATAGCCGTTTTCGTAGCACTCCCCCAGCAGCTGCTGGGCCCGGGCGTGTTCCTTTTGGGCGGCCAGCATAAACCAGTGGACTGCCTCCCGGTCGTCCATCTCCACGCCAATTCCCTGGTAGTAGCAGTAACCCAGGTTGCACTGGGCGCGGACATCCCCCGCCTCAGCGGCCCGGCGGTAGAGGGCTACCGCCTGCGCCAGATCCTGCTCCACACCGCGGCCCAGCTCATAGCACAGACCCAGGGAGCAGGTGGCCGGGGTGTGGCCGCCCTCATGGGCGGCCTGATAGAGCTCTGCCGCCCGCGCCCAGTCCTTTTCCACGCCGCAGCCCAGCTCATAACACTGGCCCAGCAGGTACTGGGCCCGCGGATACCCGCTGGCCGCCGCCTGGGCAAACCAATCGGCCGCCGCATTGTCATCCATCTCTGTGCCAATTCCCTGGTAGCAGCAGTAGCCCAGGTTGCACTGGGCGCGGACATCCCCCGCCTCAGCAGCCTGGCGGTAGAGCTCCACTGCCCTCCCCTTGTCCGCCGGTACGCCGCGGCCCAGCTCGTAGCACAGCCCCAGCGCGCAGCTCCCCGGCGCATAGCCCTTCTCACTGGCGGCGGCGTACAGCTTCACCGCCTTTTCCAGATCCTGCTCCACACCGTAGCCGAAATCGTAGCACTCCCCCAGCAGGTTCAGCGCCCGGGGATAGCCCTGCTCCGCCGCCTGGGCAAACCAATCGGCCGCCTGGGCGTCGTCCTCCTCTACGCCGATGCCCTGGTAGTAGCAGTAGCCCAGGTTGCACTGGGCCGGCGCGTAGCCGCGGCCGGCCGCCTGGCGGTAGAGCTCTGCCGCCTTGTCCTGGTCTGCCTCCACGCCGCAGCCCGTCTCATAGCACAGCCCCAGCGCACAGGTGGCGGGAGGGTAGCCGTCCTCATGGGCCTGGCGGTAGAGCTCCGCCGCCTTCTGCTCGTCCTTCTCCACCCCCTGCCCATACTCATAGCATTGGGCGATCAGGTACTGGGCCCGGATGTAGCCCTGCCCGGCGGCCTCCTGGTAGAGCTGGGCAGCCTTCTCGTGGTCCACCTCCACCCCTGCGCCCCGGTCATAGCAGACGCCCAGGGCGCAGGTCCCCTCGTCATACTGCTGCTCGTGGGCGGCCCGGTAGAGCTGGATCGCCTTCTCCATATCCTGCTCCACACCATAGCCGTTTTCAAAGCACTCCCCCATCAGCACCTGGGCACGGGGGTATCCCTGCTGGGCGGCCTTGGCAAACCACATAGCCGCCTCGTTGTCATCCTCCTCCACGCCGATGCCGCGGTAGTAGAAGAACCCCAGGTTACACTGGGCGGGCGCAAAATCCTGCTCAGCGGCCTCCCGGTAGAGCTCCGCCGCCCGCCCCTTGTCCATCTCCACACCATGGCCCAGCTCGTAGCACAGCCCCAGCTCACACACAGCGGGGAGGTATCCCTGCTCCGCTGCGCCGCTGAAGAGCTCCACTGCCTTCTCCGCATTCTGCTCCGTGCCAATCCCCTTGATATAGCACATGCCCAGGCTGTACTGGGCGGCAATATGGCCGTCCTCCGCCGCCTTGGAAAACCAGTAGAAGCCCTTCTCCTCATCCTGCGGCGCACCCTCCTCGCCGCGGCAGTAGTTGTGCGCCAGATGGTAGGCCGCATCCAGATCGCCCTCCTCGGCGGCGGACAGGAGCTCCCGGAAATTGCGCTGCTTTTTGGCGGATACATCCGCCAGGCTTTGCAGCAGCTCCGGGTTGAAATATACCATCACCGCTTCCTGGTTGTCAGGCAGCAGGGCCTCATTTTGATCCGCAGTCATGTGATCCGCTTCCTTTCTATCTGTTGCGCACAGCGCCTCACAGCCCCAGCAGGGCGGCGCCGATCATCCCAGCGTCGTTGCCCAGCTTCGCCTTGGTCAGCCGGGTGTGGCGGTCAGCCTCCCGGCCAAAGCACTGCTCCAGGATCATCGTTTGCAGGGGCAGGAGCAGATCCTCATCCCGCTCATGGCTGACGCCGCCGCCCAGGCTGATGACCTCCGGCTGGAAGATATTGACCAGGTTCGACAGCCCGTTGGCCAGGTAGCCCAGGTAGCGCTCTACCACCGCCTTGGCTGTCCCGTCGCCCTGGCGCATGGCCGCGAAGGCCGTACGCCCGTCCACCCCCTCCAGGCTGCCCGCCAGGGCCCACAGGGCGGAGCCCCTGTCCGCCTCCATGGCGGCGCGGGTCTGGCGGATGAGGGCGTTGGCGGAGGCGTATCGCTCCCAGCAGCCCTGGCGGCCGCAGGTACACGGCTCCCCGCCGTGGACGATAACCATGTGGCCGCCCTCGCCTGCGCAGCCGTTGATGCCGGCGTGGATTTTGCCGTGGAGGATAATGCCCGTGCCGATCCCCGTCCCCAGTGTGACCAGGATCAGGCTCTCAATACGCTTGTCCTCGTAGTGGTAGAACTCCCCCAGGGCCGCGCAGTCCGCGTCATTGCCCAGGTGGACCGGCACCTCCCAATGTCTGTGGAACATCTCCGCCACCGGCATAGAGCGGATGGGAATATTCACCGTCTTGATGACCACGCCCCGCCGGTCGTCTACCGGGCCGGGGAACCCCATGCCCACCGAGGCCACCTGGCTGCGTGGGATCTGGTTCTCCTCCACCAGGGCAATGGCCATGCCGGCCAGGGTCTCCCCCATCTGTTCCATGGATGTAAAGTGCAGGGGGACCTTCTTGGTGGCGGTGATCTGGTAGTGCTCGTCCACCAGCCCGGCCTTGAGGTTGGTCCCACCCACGTCAATTCCGATATAGTACATCGTATGTCCTGCCTCCCTCAGCCGCCCATGGCGTGGCGTTCCAGCTCGTCAGCCAGCTGCTGGGCGGCGTTAAAGCCATATTTTTTACAGCGGTTGTTCATGGCGGCTACCTCCACAATCGTGGCCAGGTTCCGCCCTGGCTGAACGGGGATGGTGACAATGGGGATCTCGACACCCAGGATGTTCACCCGCTCCTCGTCCAGGCCGAAGCGGTCATAGAACTTGTCCTCCCGCCACCGCTCCAGGTGTACCACCAGATCCACCTGGGTTTCCGGCTTGACGGCGCTCATGCCCAGCAGCTGCTGGACGTTGACTACGCCGATGCCCCGCAGCTCGATGTAATGCTGGATCAGCTCCGGGGCCTTGCCCAGCAGCTGGTCCGCCTCCCGGCGGATGTCCACCGCATCGTCCGCCACCAGCCGGTGGCCGCGCTTGACCAGCTCAATGGCTGTCTCACTTTTCCCCACACCGCTGTCGCCGGTGATCAGCACGCCCTCGCCGTAGATATCCAGCAGCCCCCCGTGGCGGGTGATGGTGGGGGCCAGGGCCTGGGTCAGGTACTCAATCACCTTGGTGGTAAACACCACCGTGGTGTCCGCCGTGTGGAGCAGGGTGCGCTGGTGCTTGCGGGCCTGGGTCAGGCACTCCGGATAGATATCCAGATCCCGGGAGACCACCAGGGCCGGGAGGTCATAATCAAACAGCTTGGAGAAGCTCCGGGAGCGCTGCTCAGGATCCATGCTCTCCAGCATCTTCGTCTCCGCCATCCCGATTACCTGTAAACGGCGCTCGTCAAAATACTCAAAGTAGCCCACCAGCTGCAAGCCTGGGCGGTTGACATCCTTGATGCCCACCAGGGCCGTCTCGAAATCAGCGCCCTTGTTGACCACTGCCAGATCCAGGTGGTCCACCAGATCGCAGATTTTGACGCCGCCCTTCATTTCGTCTTGTTGTATCATACAGCTCTCCTCCGTTCCGCCACAGCCCCACGGACGCGGCCTGATGCCTCCTATTATAGTATAAATGGGTTCTCTTGACAAGAGAGCAAAAAGTTTTGAAGAATTGTAAATTTCCGCTTGCAATTTGTGTCAAACTCTGTTATTATATCAAACGGTGCATTCACACCCGTTTTGTATTTTAGAACAGCAAGGAGGTGCAACGGATGGCTAAATGTCAATTCTGTGACAAGGGTGTTACCTTCGGGATCCAGGTGTCCCACTCCCACAGGCGCTCCAACCGTATGTGGAAACCCAATGTCAAGCGTGTAAAGGCAATCGTGGACGGTACCCCTCGCCATGTCTATGTTTGTACCCGCTGCCTGCGTTCCGGCAAAGTCACCAGAGCTGTCTGACATATGAAACCGCCTGCCGGGATTCCCGGCGGGCAGTTTTTTTACCCTTTTGAGGCACAGGGATGTGGTTGGCACACGCCGGCCCCATCCCTGTGCCTTACTGCCTCAGAGCTCCATGATGTTCATGACTGCCCGCTCCACGCACAGGGTGCTTGGGGCTTCCAGCACCAGGGACAGCTCCGCCTCGCCCCCGCAGCCCATGCGGGGGTGCAATACGGCGGCAAACTGTAGTGTCTGGGGCCGGTTCGCGCAGCGTTCTATGGTGAAATGCAGGGGCAGTGGCTCCGTAAACACGCCGCAGGGGGCCTGCCTGAGAAGGATGGCCCCTGTCTCTTCTGTTGAGCGTGCTGCCCGGACAGTCAGTGTGTACTGGACCACATAGGACTTTTGCGGATCCAACTGGATCTGGCTGGGGGACTGTTCCTCCCATCGCAGGCTATCCCCCCGCCGGACCATCTGCCGCCAGGGCAGGCGGCAGTCCCGGTTCCAAGCCAGCCCCGTCCGCTGGCCCGCCAGCTGGAGGACGCCCCGTTGGCAGGGCGGCGGGCAGGACGGAGGGCAGGGATCCGGCTCACAGGGCGGCGGGCAGGACGGGGGACAAGGATCCGGCTCACAGGGTGGCGGGCAGGGCGGGGGGCAGGGATCCGGCTCACAGGGTGGCGGGCAGGGCGGGGGTGGGTACGCCTCCAGCGCCCTGTCCAGCTTGTTCTTCAGCAACATCTGGTTCTGCGTCACCGCTTCCAACAGGGTGGTGACGCTTTTGTTTACTGCCAGCACCTCCTGCGGCCCTGCACAGGGCTTCCTGCCCGGCAGGGTGCCGAGGATGTATTGCAGCTTCTCTCCTTCCGCATTGAGGATGTGGCTCAGAGCAAGCTCTTCCATGGCGATGGACGCGATAATCATCGTTAGGGCTTCCTCCCGCGTCAGATCCGCCCCACCGGGCGGAAAGGAAGGCATAGACATATTGAAAACTCCATAACGCCGTCCCAGCCTGGGCTGGGGCGGGGGATGTGCGGCAGGATTTCCACGCCGCCATACCAGCCTATGCCGGATAGGGCCGCCCGGTTCCCCTGGAACCTGCCGGCCGGCGGGCGCATAGGATACCTTGGATGCCATGCCGGGCCTCAGCGGCCCTCCCGCCACGGCCAGCGAGAGCGCCCGCAGCCTGCTGGAGGCCTCCGTGCAGAACCAGCTCTTTTTGAAAGCAACCATGCAGGGCGCATTGGATGCCTCCATCATGCGGGCCCCACCGGTGCTGACAGGGCCGCCGGTGGGGACAACGACGCAGGGGCCTCCCTGACCATCATCCGGTTGGCCTAGCCGGGCATACTGCGCGAACCGGTGGATGGCTCCGAATCAGAAACAGAAGATATCTAAGGCGCAGGGCATAGCCGGGATACCAGCTCCCGCCGGCCCCCGCCGGCGGGAGCAACATCATGACAACTCAAAAGGAGGCCCCTCTATGATAAACATCAGCCTGTGCATGATTGTAAAAAATGAGGAGGATGTGCTGGAGCGCTGTTTGAAGAGCGCAGCTGGCTTAGTGGACGAGGTGATTATCGTGGACACCGGTTCCACTGACCGCACCCGGGAGATTGCCGCCCGCTTTACCAACAAAATCTATGACTTCCCCTGGCGGGACGACTTCGCCGCCGCCAGGAACGAGTCCTTCTCCCACGCATCCATGGACTATTGCATGTGGCTGGACGCGGACGACGTGCTTCTGGAGGCGGACCAGGCCGCATTCCTGTCCATGAAGGAGACCCTGGATCCCGCTGTCTCGGTGGTGATGGCCCCCTATCATACCGGCTTTGACCAGGACGGACATGTCACCTTCTCCTACTACCGGGAACGGCTCATCAAAAACCGGGCCGGGATGCGCTGGGCGGGGGCGGTACACGAGGCAATCACGCCGGTTGGGCAGATTTTCTACGCGGACTTCGCCGTCACCCACCGCAAGACCCGCCCCTCGGATCCGGACCGGAACCTGCGGATCTATCAGGCGCAGCTGGCCGCAGGGAAGGTACTGGAGCCCCGGCAGCAATTTTACTATGGCCGGGAGCTCTACTACCACAACCAGTGGGAGGAGGCCCTGTCGGTCTTTGAACAGTTCCTATCAGATGGGCGGGGCTGGGTGGAGAACAACATCGACGCCTGCTGCCTCTGCGCCTACTGCCGTGAGCAGATGGGCCAGCCCGAGGCGGCCCTGGCCGCACTCCTGCGCACATTCACCTATGACCGGCCCCGGGCGGAGGCCTGCTGCGAAATAGGGCGCTGGTTCTTCCAGAAAGAGCAGTACAGCCAGGCCGCCTATTGGTACGCCCTGGCCCTGACCTGCCCCCGGGATGACCGGCGGGGCGGCTTCGTCTCCCCGGACTGCTATGGCTACCTCCCCTGTATCCAGCTGTGCGTCTGCTACAGCCGCCTGGGCGACCAGAAGCGGGCGGAGTCCTTCAATGAGCTGGCAGCAGCCTGTCAGCCGGACAGCCCGGCGGTCCTCCGGAACCGGGCGTGGTTCCGCTCCCTACAGGGCGAGAGCCCCGCTTGACCCAGGCCGGGGCCGGAGAGGGCAAAGTTTACTATTTCCTTAAGTTTCACCACGCTGTCTTGACGCTGGATGGATCCCTACGGTATAGTATGTCCAAGATCTTCCAGGAGGGACGCCTGGATTGAAAAGGGGGAACGGCATATGGAAAAGGAACGGCGTGTCATAACCATCCCCAACCTGCTCTCTGCATTCCGCATCCTGCTGGTGCCGGTGATCGCGTGGCTATACTGCGGTAAGGGGGATTACCCGCTTACCGCAGGGGTGCTCCTGCTGTCAGGGGCTACGGATATTGTGGACGGCCTTATCGCCCGGCGCTTCCATATGGTCAGTGATTTGGGGAAGGTGCTGGATCCGGTGGCGGACAAGCTGACCCAGGCGGTGGCGCTGGGCTGCCTGCTGACCAGGTTCCCGGCGGTCTGGTGGCTGCTGGCGGTGCTGGTCGGCAAGGAAGTGCTGATGGCAGCCATGGGGATCTTCGTCATCCGGCGCACCGGCGAGGTTTACAGTGCGGCATGGCACGGGAAGCTGGCCACCTGCATCCTCTATGCGGTCATTTTCACACACATCGTCTGGTTTGATATCCCGGCAGGGATCTCCGGCTGCCTGGCCGCAGCGGGGACAGCGGGGATGCTGCTGTCCCTGGCGATGTATGCCGCCCAGAACCTCCGGCGGCTGCGCGGCAGCGTATAAACTGGGGGATGATAGGGGATGCCGCAGGCGGCCAGCCTGCGGCATCCACTATTGCTCTCAGTAGTACGCCACCAGCAGGTCCACCACCGTACCGTAGCTCTGGATCCCGTCTGACTGCCCATAGGATTTCAGGGCGTTGTCATAGATGGCCTTGCTGACCGTGGCGGTCATCCCCTCAAACTGGCTCCAGTAGGCGCTGTGGTAGCGGAGGTCCGCCAGCACAACCTCCGGCAATGTGGCATAGATATCCGCCCACCGGTCCCGGTCCGCCCGGTACAGGGCATTGGATAGATGGATAAACCCCATCAGGTAGCCGGAATACTGGTAGGCCGGCTCGTCGGAGGAGGTTGCGGCGGCGATGGCCAGGAAGTTGCACTCCTGCTCCGAGGCGATCCCCCGCTGGTGGGCCAGCTCGTGGGCGATATTAGCTGGCAGCAGGCAGGCGGGGCTGTCCACGTTCAAGTTGGATTCCCCCGTGTAGGGGCTGTAAAAGCCGGTGAAATTCATGGCGCTGAAGAGGCGGGAAAAGACCATCCGCTTAGGGATCCGATCTGTCCGGGCCAGGAAGGGGAACTCCTGGGAGATGTTTTGATAAATGCGGGGGCTGGCCTGGAAAATTTCCTCCCTAGGCACCGCAAATACGCCCTCCCCGTCCCGGGCTACCAGCTCCGATACCTCTGCCAGCTGCCGGGAAAAATAGCCCGCTGTCCGCTCCAGGCTCTCCACCGTCACCGGCTGGGCGTAGATCCCACTCTTTTCCTGGAAGCCGTCGGCGTAGTAGTTCACGCCCCATGCCACGCAGTAGAACCCGTAGGCGGTCAAAAACAGGCAGGTCAGGCCCAACAGGCCGCCGTAGGCGGTATGGGCGCGGCCCTCCCGCCGGGCCAGCAGGCGGCGGCAGAGCAGAACCACCCAGGCCGCTGCCGCCAGGATAAACGCCACATAGAACCACTCCACCACCGAGAAGGGGAACAGGTACCACAGCTGGGCGTAGCCGTCCTTGAGCCGCTGGGTGACGCCGGAGACGGCATTGGCCGCCCCCCGGCTGCTGATGCCGTACCAGTAGATAGCGAACAGCGCCAGCACCCCCAGCGCCCAGATATGTACCCGCCTATGCCGCCTAAAAAATGCCCCCATAGAAGCTCCCCCGTTTCTCTTGCGTTCCTTTATAGTATAACCTCCTGGCAAGGGACTGCCAAGAGGTTATACTTTCCATTGTTAGTGTTTTTCCAGTTTCTCCGCAGCCGGTGGCTGGTCCTCCGGCCAGACCGGCTCATGGGTGGCGTAGCTGGACGCCGGAACCGGCAGCCCCTTCTGCTTAAGCCGGTAGGCCGAGTAGGTGCGTACGCCGGTATAGAAGCAGGCAAAGATGGGCACGCCCAGGAACATGCCGGCCACGCCCCACAGGCCGCCGCCCACCAGGATGGCCACAATAACCCAAAAGCCGGAGATCCCGGTGCTGTCGCCCAAAATCCTGGGGCCCAGGATGTTGCCGTCGAACTGTTGGAGGGCCAGGATAAAGATGATGAAATACAGGCACTTGATGGGGCTGTCCAGCAAAATCAGGAACGCGCTGGGGATCGCCCCCAGGAAGGGGCCGAAAAAGGGGATGATATTGGTGATGCCGACCACCACACTGACCAGGGGCGCGTAGGGGAACTGGAAGAGGGTGGAGAAGAAGAAGCAAAGGATGCCGATAATCAGGGAATCCAGCAGCTTGCCCCGGACAAAGCCGCTGAAGATGCGGTCCGTAGCCTTGACACCCCGGATCAGCAAGGCCGCCCGGTCCTCATTGAGGAAGGTATAGCACAGCTTGCAGCCGGCGGCAGAGAAGGACTCCTTGGCCCCCAGGAGGTAGAGGGAGACCATGACGCCGATGAACAGGTTCTTGAAGAAGGTCATGACCCCCATCACGCCGCCGGTGATGGCCTGGACCGCCACCTGGATCTGGGGCACCACGTTCCGGTTGATCCAGAGCAGCGCATCCTCGTAGTACTGGCCGAACATCTCCGAGGCCCTCCGCGCCAGATCCGGGTTGTTCTCCAGCAGGCTGACGCACCACGCCTCTACGGTCTCATAGTAGCCCTTGGCATTGCCCACCAGCTGGACCAGGCTCCGGTACAGCTCCGGCAGCAGCACGCTCATCAGGGCGTAGAGCAGCACAGCCACAACAGCCCACGTCAGCAGGATGGCCACCGCCCGCAGCCACTTGGGGCGGGCCCGCTGCCCGCTGCTGCGGAAGATGGCCCGCTCAAACCAGTTGACCACCGGGGCCAGCAGGTAGGCCAGGGCGAAGCCATAGAGGATAGGGGCCAGGATGGACACCAGCGTTTTCGCATACGTCAATACAATGCTGCTGCGGAAGATCAGGTCATAAAACAGCATGACCGCGCACACCACAGCCACCGCTGTCAGCCCCCAGGCAAAGTAATGGTTGTCTTTTTTCATTACGTTCAGACGCCTCCTCGACACAAAGATTGTTTTCTCCATCATACTCAACTTTTTCTGTGATTGCAATACCCTAATGGATATGTTATACTGCGTTTAGGAAAACCTTAACAAATTTTTATGATTTTTTCATCTACGGGAGGGACAGATCACTGCTATGGCACAGACGCTTTTGTTTATTGTCAACCCCCGGGCGGGCCGTACACGCTCCATGGGCCCCCTATTTGAAGCCGTAGCCCACTTTGGTGAGGAAGGCTATCTGGTCTCTGTGCGCCAGACCCAGCACCCCGGCCACGCAACGGAGATTGTGGAGGCAGAAGGCGGGCAGTTCGACCGGGTTGTCTGCTGCGGCGGGGACGGGACGCTCAACGAGGTGGCCAATGGCCTCATGCGCCTGCCCTCCCCCCCGCCTCTGGGTTACATCCCCGGCGGTAGCACCAACGACTTTGCTGCCAGCCTGGAGCTGTCCGCCGACCCGCTCCAGACCGCCCGGCGCATCACCGCCAGCCCCGGCAGGCCCCTGGACGTGGGCCTGTACAACGGCAGGCCCTTTATCTATGTAGCCTCCTTTGGCGCGTTTACCAGGGCGTCCTACAGCGCCCCCCAGTCGATCAAGAACGATTTAGGCCATTTGGCCTATCTCCTCCAGGGGGTCAAGGATCTGTCCACCCTGCGGCCCTACCGGGCCACTGTCACTGCCGGCGGGGAAATCTTTGACGGCAGCTTCCTCTTCGGGGCTGTCACCAACGCCACCAGCGTGGGCGGGTTAATGAAGCTGCAAAAGGAGAAGGTGGTCCTGGACGACGGCCTGTTTGAGATGCTGCTCATCCCCAACCCCACCAACGCCGTGGAGCTCCAGGCCCTCATCCGCAGCCTGGTGCTCCAGGATTTCAACGGCGCGGGGGTAATCTTCCGGCACGTCCCCGCTGTCAGCGTGGAAACCCCCGAGGGTTTCCCCTGGACCCTGGACGGGGAGTATGGTTCCGGCGCGGAGCGGGTGGAGATCCAGATCCTGCGCCAGCGGCTCACCTTTTTGCTGTAAGGCGCCCCCCTCTTCCCGGGGAAAACAGATGAACACAGAAGCCTTGCGGCGGGACAGCGTCCCGCCCTGTGATGCAGGAAAAGTGCCCAGCCGGGCACCTTTCCTGCATTTCCTTCTATTTTGCACGCACGATACACTCCAGGACTTGGCCGTCCACGCTGGCAGTGACCTTGGTCGTGCCCTTGCCAGCCCACTTGACCACGCCGGATTCGCTGACTGTTGCCACGCTGGTGTTGGCGCTGGCCCAGACCACGGGGCTGTCGGTACCCTTGACCTTCATCTGCACATCCGCATCCTTTGAGCCGATGGTAAAATCGGTCTTGTTCAGGCTGAGCTTGGCGGAGCTGACCCAGGGGTCGCCGGTAATCGTCACGGAGCAGGTGGCTGTCTCCTCGCCGCTGGCGGCGGTAATGGTCACGGTGCCGCCGGCCTTGCCGGTGACGGCCCCGTCCTCCACGGTGGCAATGTTCTCATTGGAGGAGCTCCAGGTCACATCGCCGCTGCCGCCGGTCGTGGTCAGGCGGGCGACCTCCCCTGCGGGGATGGTAAAGGAGCTCTGGGACAGGGCCAGCGGGCCAGCGGGCTCATCCGGGGCCTCATCAGGGGCCCCGCCGCCCGATGGATCCTCCCCGGCAGGCGTGTCCTCCCCGGCGGGCTCCTGGGGCTCGGGCGGTTTGCTGTCGGGGTCCTGAACCGGGGTGATGGAGAGGTTCAGCGGGTTGTCGTCCTGGGTGGCCGGGGACGTTGCCTCTGTGCGGATGCCCATCGCATCAGCAATCCGGTCGCCCAGGAACACGTAGGCCACCACACCCAGGATGACAACCCCGGTCAGCAGCAGCATGACCCCGCCCGCGCCGCCGCTGGACTGGGCGCGCCGCTTCTCCAGCCGCTTCCCGCCCTGGCGGTGCAGGGGCTTGCCCTTCCGGAGGGCCTCCTCCTCCTCGCAGAAGGGACAGTTCCGGTATGTATCAGAATATTCCTCGCCGCATTTGGCGCAGTGACGGTTGCTCATATAGGGTTCCTCCTTGGTGTGCTGTTTTGCAATTTACATAATACCTATTTTTCCAGCGCTAGTCAACTGTATTTTGTCATATTTGACGCGATATGGGAAAAAATGTTCCCATCTGCCTTGCTTTTCTTGAGGACAGAATTTATAATAAGGTCGTATTGTGTCGAAACATATGGAATTGGGGAGGGCGAGCGATGACAGATACGATTTTTATCGGCATTGCCGGCGGCACCGGCAGCGGCAAAACGACACTGACAGAGCATATCAAAAAGCGCTTTGGCGACGCAGTGGGGGTCATCTACCACGACAACTACTACAGGGACCAGACCGGCGTCCCCTTTGAGACCCGCTGCCGCCAGAATTATGACCACCCTGACGCTTTTGAGACAGACCTGATGGTCCGGCACCTGCGGGCACTGCGCTCCGGCATCCCCATCCAGTGCCCGGTCTACTCCTACACGGAGCACAACCGCACTGGGGAGACGGTGGAGATCAAGCCCGCCAGCGTCATCATTGTGGAGGGCCTCTTAATCTTCCAGAACCCGGAGCTGCGGGATCTGATGGACATCAAGATCTTTGTGGACACGGATGCTGATGTGCGCATCCTCCGCCGGATCCTGCGGGATGTGAAGGAGCGGGGCCGGAGCATCGACTCTGTGGTGGAGCAGTATCTGACCACAGTCAAGCCCATGCATGAGCAGTTTATTGAGCCCTCCAAGCGCTACGCAGACATTATCGTGCTGGAGGGCGGCCACAACCTGGTGGCGCTGGATATGATTATGCAGCGGATCGCCAGCCACATCGGCCAGCAGAGGTAGGGCAGATGGACGGGGTGATGGAGAACGGGCGGATCCAGCTGATCCCAACCGATGTATCCCTTGCCGGGCAGGTGGCTGCGTATTATCAGCGGAACAGGGGGTTCTTGGAGGCCTTTGAGCCGGCACGGGAGGAGCAGTTCTTTTCGCTGGCCCATCAAACAGCGCTTTTGGAGCAGGAGGCAGACAGCTGGCGGGCGAAGACCTCGCGCCGCTTCTATATCAGGCCAGCCGGGGAGCCGCAGCAGGTAATCGGCGCCATCGGCTTAAATAATATTGTATGGGGTGCGTTCTGCTCCGCCTTTTTGGGGTATAAGCTTGACCGGGACTTCATCAACCGGGGATATATGTCCGAGGCCATCGGCATGGTGGTCCAGTATGCCTTCCAGGAGCTGCACCTGCACCGCATTGAGGCCAATGTGATGCCCAGAAACAAGGCGTCTTTACGGGCCCTGGAAAAGAACCAGTTCATCAGCGAGGGGGTGTCGCGGGCCTATCTCCGGATCAATGGGCGCTGGGAGGACCACGTCCACATGGTGCGGCTCAATGACAATATGTAACATCCCAGCAGGATCCCGCCGGAAAGCCTTGCCGCTTTCCGGCGTTTTTTCCGGCGCGGCACAAGCCGTATGGAGGAAAATGGCCCGCTGTTTGGGCGTGTTGACAAGCCTCAAACAGGCCCTAATCCAGCAGCACTGGCACCGGCGCATCCAAAACCAGGCTGTCCGGCGTCACCAGGCAGTCCCGGGCATATACCGCCACGCCGTGGGCTGCTGCCTCCCGCAGGGCTGCACCAAACGCAGGATGGGTCGCGTCGTTGGGGCGGAAGTGGGTAACGCCCTTGAGCTGGATGACAAAGAAGACCGCCGCCCGCCATCCCTGCGCCGCCGCCCGCTGAAGGCCCCGCAGGTGCTTGACCCCCCGCTCCGTAGGGGCGTCGGGGAAACGGGCCTCCCCGCCCTCCTCCAGGGTGACGCCCTTCACCTCCACGAAGCAGGGCCCCTGGCTGTCCTCCAGGAGGAAATCGAACCGGGAGTCCTCCCAGGCGGACTCCGGCCTGATGGCGGTGAGGCCCGGCAGGAAGCCGCCGCCAGCGGCCCATTCGCCAAAGACCTTGTTGGGGGCCTGGGCGTCCATGTTGATGAGCAGGCCGTTTTTCTCCACAGCAATCAGGTCATAGGGCGTCTTCCTGTTGGGATTGACCGCCCGCTCCACATAGACGGCCGCCCCGGGGACCAACAGCTCCCGGCAGCGCCCGGTGTTCTTCACATGGCAAACCACGCTCTCGCCCCCCAGCTCCACGTGGGCGATAAACCGGTTGGGCCGGTCCAAAAACCGCCCCTGTGAAACCGCATGATACTGCATCCTCTCCACCTCCGTCAAAACGTGCTGCTTTACGAGGGAAGGGGGCCGCCCACGGCGGCCCCCTTCCGGATCATGTCGCAGATACTGTTGTTGCCTTTCTCAGTCCAGGACGTATACCGTACAATCCCGCACGCCAAACTGGATGCATTCATTGTAGGTGTCCATATACAGGTCAATGATATTGCCGCGCACGCCGGTGTCCTCCGCAACACCAAAGCCGTAGACGTATTCCCCATCGTTGGATACGACGTAGACCTTGGTACCCAGGGGCATCACGTTCCGGTCAACCGCCACCACGCCTACATGCACCGTTGTGCCGGAGGCTGTCCGGGTCCCGACCTTGCCGCCGGTGGTGTAGGCGGTGCCCTTCATGGTGCGGGCCTCCTGGAAGGTGAGGACCTCGCCGTTCTCCAGGGTGATGGTGCCGGTGCCGTCTGCATTGGTGTTGATCGCGGCGACAGAGTCGCCGTTGTTGGCAAAGTTCTCCTTTGTGCCCTTTTCAATGATGGTGGGCACAGGCTGGGTATCCACCAGGTCGATCAGCTGCCGGGCGGTCTCCTCACCGTCCTGGTAAATGACCTCGTAGACCTCCCGGTACTCGCCGTCGCTGCCCTCCTGGAGGACGGTTTCCTCCCACTCGGGCTTCTCGTCGTTGTACTGGTAGACAGTCTCGTGCTCTGTCACAGTGGATGTATGCTCATAAAAAACAAATTCAGAGTCAATACGGATCTCTACAGCGCCCTCCAGGAAGGCCACAGAAACCATCTCCAGCGGGCTGGGCTGGACCTCCAGGCGCTCCAGGAGCGCAGCGACCGTCTCCTGGCCGGCTACGGCGGAGAGGGGCTCGTCCTGGTGGATCACGGTGACAGCGGTCCCCGCCGTCAGGGCCAGGCCCCTCCCGTCCTTACGGGAGACCAGGCCGCCCGTGCTGTCGGTAAGGAATACGTCGCCCGCCAGCGTTTCTGCACTGGAATAGGGCTCGCCGCTCACGACATACATGGCGTTCGCA
This sequence comes from uncultured Oscillospiraceae bacterium, assembly GCA_910583885.1. Lineage (GTDB taxonomy): Bacteria > Bacillota > Clostridia > Oscillospirales > Oscillospiraceae > Pelethomonas. Next base: position 91,234 of record CAJUAC010000003.1, read on the forward strand.
TCGGTATCGCTGGGGTGCGGGGTCAGGGACAGCGCGAGGAAGGAGAGAGCCGGTACAGCTGCGACAGCGATCAGCCGCTTCGCATAGGAAGCAGCTTTCTTGCTTCTTTCAAACATGATACTTGAACCTCCGTTGGTTTTCAAAAAAGGGCAAAGCATAGAATCAATGCACAGTTCCATGCGGGCGGCGGGATGCGCAGGGGCCCAGCCGCCATGCCGGCCTTTCAGGAGAGGATGGAAAAATTTCCTGCTCCCAAATAGTATATGCGCTGGTTTGTAACTTTTGTTACTTTTCTGAAAACTGGGTGTATTGTAGCAGAAAACCGTACCTTTGTCAAGCTTTTTCAAATCTTTTTGAGGCAAATGGTGACATGAAGGAAACAAAAATGCTGGATAACGAGGGGATATCTGCCAGTTCGACGGAAAATAGTTACAAATGAGGTTACAAAGGTTACAGGAAAAAGCGCGAAAAACCGCGTAGGAGGGCGGTGCGGGCATCAGAAATCCCCCTGGGCAGCACGTGCCGCCCAGGGGGATTGGGGCGCAGGGCATGGGGATCAGTAGGCGAGCTTCTCCGCCGTCCAATCCCGGATCACGCCGCAGTAATAGGCGCACTGGCCCTTGGCCAGTGCCACATCCAGGTTGATGTAATTCCCGCACTCCACGGGGCTCTTGCCGGGCATCTCCCCACTGTAGGCCGCGCCGGCGGCAAAGGTCTCCTTCACCAGCTCCACGGCTTCCGCGTCGCTGACCTGCCGGCTGTCCAGCAGCAAATAGAAGCCTGTCTGGCAGCCCATGGGGCCGAAATAGATCACCGCGTCCTTTGCCCGGCTGTTGCGCAGCAGGGTGGCGATGATGTGCTCCACCGAGTGCATCTCCGCATTGGACAGCAGATCCCCCGTGTTCGGCTTCTTAAAGCGCAGGTCAAAGGTGGCCACATCCCCGTCGCGGCGGGAGAGGTACATCCCGGGGGAGAGCTTGTTGTGGTCTACCTGAAAGCTTGCAATGCGTTCCATAGCAAAATTCCTCCTTATATCATGCGCGGCGCGTCCGGGTCACAGCTCCCGCAGCGCCTGGGCGAAGGGGAGGACGACGGCGTTCAGCTTTTCCATCGCCTCACTGTAGTTGAAATACTCCTCGGCATTGTTCTCCTGGCACAGCCGGTCAGACACGGACTTGAGGGCGGTAAACTTCACCCCGTTGCGCAGGCAGACCTGGGCCACTGCGCCGCCCTCCATCTCGCACAGGAGGGGGGCAAAGGTCTTGGCGACCCAGTCCGTCCGGGCCCCCTTGGCCATGAACACCTCGCCAGTGGCCACCTTGCCGGTGCGGAAGGGGACGCCCAGCCCCTCCAGCACTGCGGCCATCCGCTCCGGCTCACTGGTGGGGAACTCCACCCGGTCCACCGTAGAGACAAAGCCGATGGGGTCCCCGGCGGCGGTGGTGTCCACATCGTGCTGCACAAAGCAGTCCGCCAGCACCAAGGTGCCGATGGGCAGGTCCTGGAAGCAGCCCGCCACGCCGGCGTTGACGATCCAATCCGGCTGGAAGCGGTCAATAAAGAGCTGGGCGGCCATGGCGGCGTTCACCTTCCCAACACCGCCCACATAGGCCAGTACATCCGGCCCGATCTCATAGATGTCCACACCGCACACAGTTTCCAGCCGCCGGGCCCCGGTGTTTTTCAGGATACTCTCGATTTCCCCCTCCAGGGCATAGGCCAGTCCAATTTTCATAGGGATACCTCCTCATGGTCATTGCCCCCAGTATAGCACAGATCCCGCCTCTGGTAAAGGCGGGGTTTTGGATTTTCACCGGCAGGCAGATGATGTCCGCCAGAAAAGGATGGAAAACTGGCGGTTGTATTTCTCCCGCAGATATGCTATGATGGCAGAACATACTCTATATGGAAAGGAGCCGTTTTTGTGAGGCTAAAAGAACTGTTCAGCGCCCATGACATGACGGTGGGCCCGCCTTGGAAGCGTATTATGGAGTTTGCTGTCCCCATGCTTATCGGGAACCTGGCCCAGCAGCTCTACAACACGGCGGACTCCATCGTGGTAGGCCATTACGTGGGGGATAACGCCCTGGCCGCGGTGGGGAGCGCCGCCCCGATCCTGAACCTGCTGCTGGCCCTGTTTGTGGGCGTCTCCACCGGGGCGGGCATCGTCATCTCCCAGAACTATGGCGCGGGGAACCGGGAGAAGCTGTCCGAGTCCGTCGGCAACTGCATCACCCTGGCGGCAATCGCCTCCCTGATTACCATGGTGCTGGGCGTAGCTGTCACCATGCCCATGCTGCGTATGCTGGACACACCGGCATCCATCATCGAGTGGAGCGGCGGCTATCTGCATATCATCTTCTGGGGTGTGGCCGGATGCGCCTTTTACAACATCCTCTCCGGCATCCTGCGGGGGCTGGGGGATTCCGTCTCTGCCCTGGCCTTCCTGCTGCTGTCCACAGTGCTGAACATCGGTCTGGATATCTGGTTTGTGGCCGGGTTCCACATGGGCGTGCCGGGGGTGGCCCTGGCAACCGTGCTGGCCCAGGGGATTTCCGCAGTGATGTGCCTGCTTAAGCTGCTGTGGATGCGGGACATCTTTGATCTGACCCTCTCCACCCTCCGCCTGCGCCGGGACAGCGCCCTGCGGATCGTACGCATCGGCGTCCCCTCCGGCATCACCCAGGCCATCATGTCCCTGGCTATGCTGGTAGTCCAATCCCTGACCAACAGCATGGGGGAGACGGTGATCGCCTGCAACGTCATCATCATGCGGGTGGACGGCTTTGCCATGATGCCCAACATGACCTTTGGACAGGCTATGAGCGTCTACACAGGCCAGAACGTAGGGGCTGGCAAACTTGACCGGGTAGACCAGGGCCTGAAGGAGGGGACCGCCATGGCGGTCGGCTTCGCCTGTACGATCACAGTTTGCCTGCTGCTGTTTGGCAAGTACATGTTTGACCTCTTCACAGACACCCCTGAGCTCATCGAACTGGCCTACCGGATGATGCGGATCATGGCCGTCGGATACATCACCATCGCAGTAACCCAGGTGCTGGGCGGCATCATGCGGGGGGCCGGTGACACGGTGACGCCCATGTGGATCTCCCTGTTCACCACCATCGGCCTGCGCGTCCCTGTGGCCTACATCCTGGCCTGGCTCACCCGCTGTGAGGCGTGGCCCAATGGGCGGCCGGAGGCCCTGTCCTTCTCCCTGCTGGTACCCTGGGTTATGGGCGCGGTCATCTCCGCCATTGTCTTCCGCCGTGGCAGCTGGCGCAGGAAGATGGAGCAGTCAGCGCTGATTTAAAACAGGAAACAGGCAGAATAAAAAAGGGGCGATGAGCAAACCCAGCTCACCGCTCCTTTTTTAGAGGTCAATGCTGCCATTCTCCGTATCGTTGACCACGTAATACGCCTTGCCCTCCTCGGGCTTGATGTAGACAACCAGCTTCTTGATGCTGGAGGCTTTGTGCCCCTCTGCCGCAAAGGCGGCAACGGCACGCTCCTTGCAGTCGGAAATATCCCACTCCGAACCGCCGGCCTGGAGGTAAACCTTTTCCTCCGTCGTCTGCGTCTTCTTTGCGGCAACCTCCTTGACCGCCTCTACAGCGGCGGCCAGCGGGGCCTTTGCCGGGGTTTCTTTCTTGGGTCGAGCCATGTTGAATTACTCCAATCTATTTTGATCAAGCATCCTGCCAATTTGTGATGCCCATCTGTTATAGTACACCCAGCTTGGACGCATTGCAATATTTCCCATAACCAAAGAACCGCCAAAACATCCGCCAATTATTGATATCTCCCACAAAAAACGGGGATTCCGGCCCCCAGATCCCTGCTGTTTGCCTGGGGATCTGTAAAAAAAGCGCCCCTTCCCGCAGCTGGGGAGGGGCGCGCCGTATCCGGGCGTCAGGTATTTTTCCGGCTGATCGGCTGGCGCAGCAGCAGCCGGCCCAGGGCTTTCTTGTCGAAGGGGTACAGGGGGTAGAGATATCCCCGCCCCAGGATGGGCCTGGTGGTCAGCAGCATCACCAGCAGCCCCACACTGCCCAGCACCAGCCCCCACACATCCAGCAGGGCGACCAGCAGCAAAAACAGCATCCGCGTCAGCTTCAGTGCATAGCCCAGCTCAAAGCTGGGCTGGGCGAAGTTGGCAATGGCAACAAAGGCCATGTATACCAGCACCTCCGGCACCAGCCATCTGGCCTGCACGGCGAAATCCCCCAGGATGAGGGCGCCCAGCATACTGAAGGAGTTGCTCAGGGCGTCCGGGGTGTTCAGGCTGGCCAGCTTGAGCAGATCTACGACAAAGTCCAGCAGCAATAGCTGCAACAGCAGCGGCACACTGCCCGGCTCCTCTGGCACAATGAATTGCAGGGCATCCGGCACCCGGGTGGCGTCCTTCACCAGCAGGTACCAGACCGGCGTGATGAACAGGGCCAGCAGCATGACAACAATCCGCAGGTAGCGCAGGTACGTCCCCACCAGAGGTGGGAAGTAGTAGTCGTTGGCCTCCTCCATAAAGTCGAAGAGGGAGGTTGGCAGCAGCATCACCGAGGGGGAATTGTCTACAAAGAGGACAATATCCCCCTCCATAATACAAGCTGTAGCGGTATCAGGCCGCTCTGTGTAGCGGACCTTGGGGAAGGGGTTGTACCACTGGGGCTTGACGATGGACTCGGCCACGCTCTCCTGGCTCATGGCAATGGAGGCCACGTCAATCCGGTCCAGCTTCCCCCGCAGCTCCTCCAGGTCCGCCTGGTTCACCTGGTTGTCCATATAGGCCAGCACCACATCCGTCCGGCTCCGGCCCCCCACCTTGTGGTTCTCCAAGGTCAGGTGGGGATCCCGGATGCGGCGGCGGAGCAGGGCGGTATTCTGCACCAGGGTCTCGGTAAAGCCGTCGTGGCTGCCCCGGAGGACCTTGCCGTCAGAGGGCTCCTCTACACTGCGCCCCGGGAACTTCTTCGCGTCGATCATGGCGCAGTAGTCGAAGCCCTCCAGCAGTAAAATGGTCTTGCCCAGGAAAGCCCCGGTGAGGATCTTGTCCACCTGGTTCTCGCAGTCCACCTCACAGAAGGTGACACAGCGGTCGATGAACTCCTGCATATCCTTCGCCCCCTTCCCCAGGGCAGCCCCCTCCCCCAGCAGGAAAGAGGTAATCCGTTCGATCACGCCATCGTCGCCGTAGCCGTCGATCACATACAGGCGGCCCTTCCACTGGCCGATATACAGGTCCCGGCTGATGACATCATAGTTGCGCCCCACCCCCAGGAGGGTGTCCAGGGCCTGCTGGTTTTCACTGAGCTTGCCGGTCAATTGTTTCATTCTTGTCTCCTCCGCAGCATTCTGTCCGGGGTAGTATCTGCAAAACTGCGGAAATTATTAGAGGATATCGGGCGGAGGGGATGCAACAAAAACAAACAGGATTTGTCAGCGCTGGTTGGTTGAAAGCCTTGGAAACCAGTGTATAATGGAGGGCATCCAAGGCAGAAAGGTTAGAAAAATATGAAAAATCATCATCTGGTGTGCAACCTCTCCAACCTGCGGCAGGCGAAGGGCCTCTCCCAGGAGAAGCAGGGCAACAGCATTTGAAATTCTGAGAAAATGTGATAAACTGGGAAATATG